>JBGAOI010000266.1:0-9145 GCA_044221885.1 Polyangium sp. (in: bacteria) | reverse complement strand
GATCTTTTGTCGCCATCATGATGCCACCAGCCAGAATTGCGCCAATCACCAATGCGACCGGACCAATCACCAGCGCGGACGATCGTCGTTCAGGAGGCCGTGATGCCGACGTTGGTTGAGGCAACGACGAGGGTGGGGCAGGTGGCGACGCGACCGTCGAAGGCGGTTCTTCGGGCGGAGACACATCCTCGAGCGGAGGAATTTCGTTCGGCGGCAAAATTTCGCTGGATGCGCGTGCCGCGGGCGCTTTGGCTTCTACAGGCGCATCGTTTGTCTCGACAAGCTCGGGAATGGCGAGCTCGGGAATCGAGGGCATTCGAATCCGGATGTCGCGTTCGGAAACGAGGCGCGCTCGTTCCGGATCGGAAGACGCACCGTTTGTCGGAGGAAACTCGGAGAGTGGGCGATGGGTTGCCCCCGCGAGCCAATGGGCACGTAGCGAGTTGCCGGCTGCGTCCGTTTCGACGTCGCGTTGCGATGCCCAGATCGCGAGCACTTCGCCAAACTCCTGCATGCTCTGCCAACGCTCGTCCGACTCCTTCGCCAAACCCTTGGCGATGAGCTTCCACAACTCGGGTTCCTGGATGTCGTGTTGTTCCCATGGGGCCGGGTGAAACACGAGGATCGAGCTGATGAGGGCGTTGTAGTTTGGCCCTTCAAACGGTCGTTTGCCCGTGATCACTTCGTACAACATCACGGAAAACGCCCAGACGTCGGTGCGATGATCGACATCGCTGCGTCCACACGCTTGTTCGGGCGACATGTAGTGCGGACTTCCCAGAATGACGCCTGCTTGCGTCGTTTCACGAGGAATGTCGTCGTGATGGAGTTTGGCGATGCCAAAGTCGACCACCTTGGGAATGACGGCGCCACGATCGTCCGTCACGAGACGGATGTTGTCAGGCTTGAGATCACGATGAACGATGCCTTTGGCGTGAGCCGCTGCCAACGCACTCGCCACAGGCAACAACGTACGTATTGCGCTGATAGCTGAGAGTTTGCCCTTGCGCTTGAGCGTTTCCGCGAGCGATTCGCCCTGCAAAACCTCCATGACGATGAACGGATCGGCCCGTTCCGTCGTGCCGAAATCGAAGACGCGGACGATGCACGGATGCCCAATACGCGCTGCCGCTCGCGCTTCTTGCAAGAGACGCATGGCGCCTTCGGCATTCGCGTAATCGTGACGAATCAGCTTGATCGCAACATCGATCTCGAGGGCCAAGTTGCGGGAGAGCCACACCGCGCCCATGCCACCTTCGCCAAGCACCCTTGTGAGTCGATACTTGTTCGCGATGACATCGCCTGCGGTGTAGGGCATGATCTGCGCCATGTTCACCGGCTGCGCGGGTTTGTCACTAAAACCGCCCTCGCGCGTCTCTTCCAGTTCGTGCGCCACCGGCGGACCCAGCGAGCTCGACTTCAAATTGTCCTCTTGGCTCGTTGCGGGGCCTTCGGCCTCGTCCGTCGGTCGAGCTGGTACGGACATCGAACGTGAGGCGGAAGAAGCCATGAGCACAAGAAGGGTAAATGGCGCAAGCGACGCGACCCGCCAAACTATAGCCGCTTCGCTCACCTAGCGACAACCCCGTGACGGGAAAAAATACCTGTTCTCAGCGCACGTGATGCCGCAGGAATTCGCTCACGGCACGCCACTTGTCCTGTGCGGCTTTGCGCCACACCAATGCATTGAAGCCGTGAATTTCGCCGGGAAAAATTTCGAGTCGGCACAATCCGCCGCGTCCTTCGAGCGCTGTTTGAAGGCGTCGAGAATCATCGAGCAACGGATCGGCCGTACCCGCGGCAGCAAAAAACGGTGGCGGCGTGCGCGCTAGGTCACTTGGCGGGGCCGCAAGGATTCGTAATGGGCTGGCCAACGGTGCGTCCAAGGCACGCTCGCGAATCGGCCGACCGACATACGCTGTACCGGCATCGACGATCATCGCCTTGAGCCAGGGCATGAGGCGCGGGTGCGTCGTGAAGCGATGGATGTCGTGAAGGTCGAGCAAGCCGTAGATCGCCAAAACGGCGCGAATCGGCGGGTTCCGATCGTAGATTGTCCGGGCAAACGGTTCGGGTCGAGGCTCGATGGCGCTCGTGGCTAACGCCGTAACGAGGTTTGCCCCCGCAGATTCTCCAGCCAATACGATCCGCGTCGGATCCGCTCCATGTTGGGCGGCGTTTGTCTCGACCCAACCCAAGGCCGCAGCGGCATCTTCGAGCGGAGCGGGGTAGGCATGGGTTGGTCCAAGCCGATAGTTGATGTTGAAAACAACATACCCACGCGCCGCGAGGTTCAACGCCATCACGCGATGTGTGTCCTTGGACAACGTCGAAAATGCCCCACCGTGCACGTACATGATCGCGGGCGGTCGTTCCGCTGTTCGCGGACGGTACACATCGAGTGTATGCGCGGCGGATCCAGTGTTGCGATACGGCACGTTCAGGTCGACATCGACGCCGTACAACCTTGGATGCGCGACCGGTAGCGCATAAATGAGCCGGCTCGCAAGATGAGCGCCCAGATCGATCGTCCGACGAATGTCGAGGATCGGAGCCATACCGTAACGTCGAGGTTACTCGATCAAACCGCACGATGGAACGCGTCAAAGTCCCAATCGTTCAAGCCATCCGAGCCACATCGCGAGGGCAAAACAAATGCCCGTGACATGCAGCACCATGAAGACCCAAGGCACCTTCGCTTCAAGTCCGGAAAATCCAAAACTTCCCGGAGGTCGTGGCGCATAAATCGACTCCCATTCGCGATTGAACAGGCGATAACTACCCAAAAATCCGCGTCGCTCCATCCGGCGAATCTGCCGATACCGCCAATCGATGAGCTCCGCGTATTGGGCGATCGTCCTTCGCCAAAGTTGCGAAGCTACGATGCCCATGAGGAACAAAGGCACGGTCACGAGAGACAAACGGGGACCGGGCAACGCCAAGTCCTTCACCAAAAATGCAATGACCGCCGAGAGCGCCGCGTTGACCCCGAAAAACACCTGCGTGGTCTCGCGGCGTCTCTGCACGAGCCGATCCGTACTTTCAAAGAGCAACTTGTATTCGTCGACAAGCTTTGCTTCTTGCGGTTTGCACTTCTTGTCGAGTTCCGCCGCGGCTTCGATCGCGACACGTTCGAGCGCACGCGTACGTTCCACGTCGTCCAGAGCCGCAAGAGATCCTCGTGTTGGATAAACATCGATGGCCCGTAAAGACAAACTCGCCCGTCCGGGTTCATCCATCACCACGATCGCCAGGCGCTCGGCTGCTTTGGTCAACGCTTCGTTGATTTCGGATCGTTCACCCAGGCGCCCCGAGACAAACGCTTGATCGGCAAGAAGAACCACAAGCTCCGCGCCCTGCGTTGCTTGCGCCAACGAGACAACCTCGCGGGGGTTCTCGTCGTCGTCGTCCGTGTCCGGAGGCCAACGCGTGGCCACGAGATCCCGGTCCGCGAGAAGTTGCCCGAGACGATCGGCCCGGCCGCGTTGCGTATTCGCCGCGACGATCAAAACATCAGCCTTCGCTGCTTCCGACATCCACCGTCATCAAATCAGCAGCGGCCATTCTTGACCAGCCTGGTTGCGTGAAACTTGCGTGGAACGAAACTGAAACGGTTGTTGCGAAGGCACGGCCCAAGTTGTCGTTCGAGCCTCGACAGATGTGTGGCATGGCAAATGCAGAGTCCCAGAGCCGAGGAGAACAGAGATGCTATTTCGTCAGCTTTTCGATGCCGCGACATCGACCTACACCTACTTGCTCGCCGATCTCGAATCGAAAGAAGCCGTGCTCATCGATTCCGTGATTGAACAGGTCGAGCGTGATGTCGCGCTGATCTCGGAGCTCGGCTTGCAACTCACGTACGTTCTCGAAACGCACGTTCATGCCGATCACGTGACAGGAGCAGCGATCCTGAAGAAGCGCCTCGGAGCCAAGACGGTCGTGGGTGAACGATCGGGCATGCCGTTTGCCGATGTACTGGCCAAACAGGGCGATGTGATTCGGTTTGGAAAGTACGGTGTGAGTGTTCGGGAAACGCCGGGACATACGAACGGGTGTTTGTCCTACGTGACGTTGGATCAGAAGATGGTGTTCACGGGCGACGCGTTGTTGATTCGGGGGACAGGACGAACCGACTTCCAACAAGGCGATGCGCACGTGTTGTATCGATCCGTCGTCGAACAGATTTTCTCGTTGCCCGACGAAACGCTTGTGTATCCAGGCCATGATTACAAGGGTCGGACGGTGAGTACCGTTGGTGAAGAGAAGAAGTTCAATCCGCGGCTTGGCGGAGGAAAAACCGAGAACGAGTTCGCGGACATCATGCACAAGTTGGTCTTGGCAAAACCGGCTCGTATCGATGTGGCTGTTCCGGCAAACCTTTGGGGCGGGCTTTCTCCGTCAGAAATCGTCACGGGACACAGTGCTGGGGCATCGACGTGGGCACCTTTGACGCGAACGGGGGCAAACGTTCCGGAAGTCGAACCTGCGTTTACGCATGATCATCAGGGAGCGGTGCGTATCGTGGATGTGCGTGAACCCGATGAGTTTGTCGGGCCTCTGGGACACATCGGCGGCGCGGAACTCGTACCGCTGGGAACGGTGGAGAATGCTTCGCAGAAGTGGGATCCGCAGCAACCGCTCGGGTTGGTTTGTCGCTCGGGCGGACGCAGCGGCAAAGCGGCGCTGGCGCTGGAAGCAAAGGGTTTCAAGCGTGTGGCCTCGATGCGCGGCGGCATGATGTTGTGGAACGATCAGCGCTTGCCCGTGGAACGCTGAAGCGATTTGCGCAAGTGCGGTTGCGTGAGGCTTCCGCGGCGAACTAGGATGCGCGCGACATGACGCCGCACACGCCTCCTGAACTCGTTTCCGTTCCCGCAAAACTCCTCTCATCACCTGAACTATCCGACAAACCGTTCGATGCTCTCGTCGTCGTCGCGCAGGCGCCAGTGCACACGCATGATGCGCTCGCGAGCGTCTTGGGGGCGACGTTCGAGCGCGCGTTGCGTGCGGACAAAGCGCTCGAGAAAAAAGGCACGCGACCGCCGTTCGTGCTGCATGCGCCGGGTTTGCCCGGGGAACGACTTGTCGTAGCTCCAACAGCATCGCTCGAAGAAGACACGGCCGACGTGCGTCTCATTGCCGAGGCGGTTGTTGCGGGGACGAATCGCGCGGTCGAGGCTGGGGCAAGGAAGCCTCTCGTGTGGGTGATTGCGCCCGATGCGGCGAGGTTTGTCTTGGCGCGCGAAGTCGCAGCACTTGCGGCCTTGGGCAGTCAGTGGGCATCGGTGGAAGCTCGTGATGCGGGGAAGGCGCCACCCAAAGCCGAGCTGATCGGCGTGGTGGATTTGTTGGAAACTCGCATTCCGCTCATCGAAGCGATCGAGCGTGGACGAACGCTTTGCCGAGACATCACGGGCACTGAACCTGAACGGATGGCTCCACGCAACATTGCGGAGCTTTGTACACAAACGTTTGCTTCGGCAGGCGTGAAGGTCGAAGTGGAAGAGGACGTTTCGGCGTATCCGCTGCTTGCAGCAGTGGCGCGGGCTTCGATGAACGTTGCTCGGCACAGACCGTGTGTGGTCAAACTATCGTACGAGCCGGAAAAACCTGTCTACACGATGATCCTGGCGGGCAAAGGCGTTACGTACGACATGGGCGGGGCGGATCTGAAAACCGATGGACACATGGCTGGCATGTCGCGGGACAAAGGTGGAGCGGGTGCTGTCGCGGGCCTTGTGCTTGCGGCGGCGCAGGCAAAACTTCCGGTGCGGGTGATCGGCCTATTGGGCCTCGTTCGCAACAGCATTGGTGAAGACGCGTTTGTCAGTGACGAGATCATCACGTCGCGAGCGGGTGTGCGCGTGCGTATTGGTAACACGGACGCGGAAGGGCGCCTCGTGCTTGCGGATCTTCTGGCTGCGGCAAAATCGCTCGCGGACGAGACAAACCCGACGCTACTCGTTTCGGTGGCGACACTCACGGGGCACGTGTATCGCGCGTTTGGCCCGTACGCGGGCGTGATTGGCAACGGCCCGGCCAAACGTGCTGGCGTGATGGGTCAGATTGACGAACTCGGTGAAATGTGGGCCGAGCCGGCGGAGGTATCACGTCCACGGCGTGAGGATTACGCCTTCGTGGCGGCGCGATCGCCTGCGGAGGACGTTGTGTCGTCAAACCGTCTCGCGTCGGTCAACACGCCGCGTGGGCATCAATTTCCGTTTGCGTTCATGGACATTGCGTCGGGGTTGCGGGGCGGGAGTTTGCCCTGGGTTCATCTGGACATCGGTGGAGTGGCTGTGGATCCGCCCGATTGGCAGTTTGGCCGGCCAACCGGCCACCCTATTGCGACGCTGTTGAATCTGCTCTGGCAGCAGGGACAAACCCCGCCGTGAGTGGCGGTCGCTGTTAGCGTGTTTCTTTGGGGGGGAGCACGACGGTAAAGTCACGGACGAATCGTGTTGCGTAGTCTTCAACGAGCGTTTGCACGCGGGCAGGGTCTTTCGAGACGGCGATGAGTGCAGCGTGGTGGGGTTTTTCCGGGTTACGCCAGACGATCTCGGGATCGTTGTAGGCCGACGTATCGGGATGCTCGTCTTTCGCGAGTGAAATCACGAGGCCCGCGTAGTCGTAACGGCGTTCGGGCAACGTGTAGGGGCGTTCTCCTTGGGCCAGTTCGATTCTCGCCCATTCGCGCCAGAGATTGATGCCCGTGGAAGCTTCCACGACGTCCGAGGTGTGGCTTCCACCGACGCGCGCTGCTGCTTCGATGAAGTAGATCGTGCCGTTTTCCGCGGAACGTACGTACTCGATGTGCGTGACGCCGCGAACGAGACCCATGTGTTCGATGACGCGGGCGTTGACGTCCATCAGCGCACGCCAAAGATCGCTGGATCGATCGACAGTTTGGGTTGCGGAAGGGCCACCGTAGTTGACGACTTCGAAGAGACTCGTGCGGTACTGATGCGCTTCGGAAAACACGATTTGTCGTTCGGAAACGATGCTGTCGACGTGGAAAAACTGTCCGGGAATCATGCGTTCGAGCAAATACCGCGATCGGTCGTCGCCGAGTTTTTCGATCATGTCGAGGGCGTCTTGCGCGTGCTGAACTTTCTTGATGCCGATCGATCCTGCATCTGCGCGTGGTTTGAGTAGCCACGGACCGCGCACGGTTTGCAGAAAATGTCGGACGCGATCGTCGTTGAGCGCGTGGACAAACTCGGGCACCGCGATGTTGCGATCCTTGGCACGAGCACGCATGGCGAGTTTGTCACGGAAGTACCGAGCCGTTGTTTCGCCCATGCCTGGGATGCGCAGGTGTTCGCGGAGATGTGCCGCAAGTTCGACGTCGTAGTCATCCATCGGCGCGACACGTTCGATGTTTCGCGTGCGCGCCAAGTAGCTGATCGCGTTGACGACGTGTTGTCGTTCGGTCAGCGAAGGCATGCCGAAGACTTCATCGATGTGCGAACGAGCCCAGGGTTTGTCGAGCAGCGATTCGAGGGTCACGAGGATGACGTTCCAGCCTTGCTCTTTGCATTCCTTCAAGAAGTCGTTGCCCTTGAAGTAGCTGGAAACGCAGACAATCGTGGCGGGTTTGGGCGGTAAGGTCGGGGGCTTGCTGGGGTCGTGCTCGGTACTAATCACGCCCGCCTTTTACCGCAGAATTGGCTCGGTTGTCATCCGGCGTGTTCGTCCGAGCGACCGTTGCGGCTTTGCTCGGCCATCTCGGCGCCGCGCATTTGTCGGACGAGGGCGATGATGAGGTCGATACCGATCTTGTTTTCGCCGCCTTCGGGAATGATCACATCGGCCCAGCGTTTGGAGGGTTCGACGAACATGAGGTGCATGGGGCGAACGGTCTTGTAGTACTGCTCGCGGATGGAATCGAAGGTTCGTCCGCGGTGTTCGATGTCGCGTCGGATGCGGCGAAATGCGCGAATATCGGCGTCTGTGTCGACGTAGATTTTGATGTCGAGTTGTTCGCGGAGGGCTTGTTCGACAAACACCAAGATGCCTTCGACGATCACGACTGGGGTGGGCTCGACATGTCGTGACTCGGGCAAACGCCGGTGCGTTTTGAAGTCGTAGATCGGCACGTTGACGGGTTGGCATTTGCGCAACGCCACCAGGTGCGAGACGAGCAGTTCAGTCTCGAGGGATTCGGGGTGGTCGAAGTTGAGCAGCGAGCGGCTTTCGTACGAAAGGTCGCTCCGATCGCGGTAATACGCGTCGTGCTCGAGAGTTATGACTCCGGAAGGCGGTAAAGCCTCGGCGATCCGGCGGGCGACGGTGGTTTTACCCGACCCACTTCCGCCGGCGACGCCAACCATGAGAGGTCGCATGTCGTTCGTCCGGCACGGACCCTACTGCGTTTTGGTTCGTTGGTCGAGGTGGTTTGTCCTAGAGAACATCCTACGAACTCGAACGATTGCCGGAAGATTGCGCGTCACCTTGACGGTTCCTGTTCGCGACTTACTTTCGCGGCGTCGCGCAAAAAATTCCGCTGCGCGAAACGACGTTTTACAGACCGAATCCGATGCGTTTGTCGTTCAAAGGTGCGCATATTTTTCGCGAACTGCACCGTCGTGTGGCCTGTAAAACAGAAAATCAGCCCTAGAAGCACTTGGGGAAGGGGGTGCGGCAAGTTGCCGCGGCCCTGTGGCATTTTGCCATCTTGCTCTCGTCTGCCGAGGACGGCACAACGCGCCCGCGCCGTCGGGCCTTCCCGACGATAGAGCGTCCTCATGGCGAGATATCTATTTCCTAAGTGGTCCAACAAGGTTGTGCCGATGGTGATCTTCTTCGGCTTGGGCCCTGCCGGCACAGCAGCCGCTGCAGGGCTTTGGTACTACGGTACCAACAAGCACGTCGAAGTTGGTTACACGCCGAAGCAACCCGTTGATTACAGCCACAAGCTCCACGCGGGCGACCTCGGTATCGACTGCCGCTATTGTCATACGGCTGTTGAGAAGAGCGCCAATGCTTCCGTTCCACCCACCGAGACGTGCATGAACTGCCACTCGAAGGTGAAGACGGATAGCCAGAAGCTCCTGCCTGTGCGGGAGAGTTACGCGACCGGTAACCCGATTCCTTGGGTCCGCGTTCATAACCTGGCCGATTACGCCTACTTCAATCATCAAGC
>JBGAOI010000265.1:0-9153 GCA_044221885.1 Polyangium sp. (in: bacteria) | reverse complement strand
AGCAAGACTTTTTTGGGCATTTCTATCACCTATTCCAAACCGAACAACGGAACCGCAAACGCTCTTTTGTCTTCTTTGTCTTTCTCCCGATCGACGCGCGAAGTCAAGGAAAGATTGCGACTCTAGCCGCGATCTTCCTCGTTCGTCAACGCTCGCTTTGATTTCACAATCGCGGCATCATGCCCACGGGGCCAACTTCACCGGGCACGTGCATGTCGGTAAGGCCCAAGTGTTCTTCCAAAAGATCTTCGATGTATTTGGCATGATTCATCGGCATGCTGCCCAAGCGCACTTGTTGACCATCCACGAGCACCGCCGACAAGTAATAGGATCGATTGACTCCATTGTTGTTGCGGCTGACGCTTTCTTCACAATACAATTGTTTGATATCGGTTCGAGCAAGCGTGTGATTGCCTTTCCACGGCAAAGGCCCATGACGAACGGTCAACGTCTGCTCGTCCAAGACAAACGTTGTTTTGTTGAGAAAGCCGGCCAGCGTCGAATACGTGAGGCCAATACCCACGGCCACGTGCGCAATGGGAAATACGGCTGCGATGATGGAGAATGGTCCGGGCGTATTGCCCAAATTGGCGTACCAAAAAACCAAAAAGCCATCCCAGGCAATGCAGAAAAACGCCAAAAAGACATGATGCGCAGCAAACCATCGGCGCGTAACCGTTACGGCATCTCCGCGGCGAGGCGCATCTCGGTATCCAGGCTCGGAGGGTGCGAGGGCCGTTTCATGCACTAGCAAGCCATCGGGCCTTGGCGCACGTAATCGTTCTCGTTGGGCGACGGGGGCTGACGGCACGTTGTGGGCAAAGGAAAACACCGCATTGCATTGGCGGCATTTCGCCATTTTGGACGGCAGGTCGAGATCCTCGGCGAGGATACGTGTACCGCATTCTTGGCAATCGATTTTCATGCGTTCGTGCTTTGGTTCAAGGTCATGTCGGGTGTGGTTTTGCTCGAGTATCAACCAGGGTCCATTGCCAAGTGGGCATGGATTTGACTCGCAATGAGCCCAAGAATCCGATCGAAACCGTCTTCGCTCAGGGAAATGCGTTGACAAACCAACGTTCGAGTACGTTCGCAAAGATTTTCGCGTGCCCCATTGATCCATCGAAGTGCCGTCACGCGATGCACGCGATACAAGGCGCCAATTTGGTCGATCGTCTTTTTTTCGATGAAATAATAGCGGAGAAGATTTCGTTCTTTGCTGGTAAGTAACGCCAATGCCTCGCGAAACGCCTCGTTCAGTTCCCGTCTGTACGTCGCTTGAATATAGGCCATTTCGGGATCTTCGGCCTCGGACGGCAAGAGCATGGCTCCCGATTCCTCGAGCGATTCGTTACGCATCGCGAGCGTACGACGCCGGTTTGCTTCCCGCACGGCGCATACGTAAAGCCATCCGGCCAAATCCCCTCGACCAGAATACCCCTGCCGTTCGGTTGCAGATTGCCAAACTTCCACGAATTGCCCGCGTAAGTTTTGCAAGATATCGGCAATCATGGGAGCCGAAATCCCAAGCCGTGTCAATGCGGTTTCGATGGGCGGAATGATCTGTTCTTCAAAACATCGACCGGCATTGGGGATACCTCGCCCATAAGCACACGCGAGCCACAAATCGCCTGCTTTGAGTGTGCGCAAATGCGGCGCTGCGCTGGCGGGTAACGTTCGCCCGAGAAACGTCACGAATAAAGAAACATCCATTTGCAGATTGGGCCATCGCTCGAGCCCTCGCCGCGCCAAATCGTTTAGTTCGCTCTCCAATTGGGGCAGGCGCGAATACGCTTGGCGTTTCTCGTCATCCATGATGGCTGATAAAAACGCCGTGGTGCAACTCATGGTTGTTCTCCCTTGGACGACGTGGATTTGACCACAGCCAGCTTGGATTGTACTGACGCCAAAGTATCTTTGCAGATTTTCTTGGGGCACGGGGCCAATGATTCTTGGGCATGAGCCAAGAGGTTTTGCGCAAATACTTTAAAAGCCGAACTATTCGTCGCCAATTCGACGGCCTTCGAGAACGCCGCGCAGCCTTCGTCATATCGTCCGAGCCCGACGAGCGCCACTCCGCGATAAGATTGATCCAAGGCGCGATCGGGATAAGATGCCGACACCAATTTGTCATACAATCCGATGGCTTGGTCGAGAGACCCGAGCCCTTCTTCATACTGCTTTGCGGAAATCAACACATACGCCAGCGCAGACAAGGCTGATGAATAACGCAAACCACCAGATGCTTTGGTAATCTCCACAGCGCGACGAAGGGCGGCAATCGCTTCTTCCTGATATTCAGGATCTTGTTCGGCCAAAATGTTACCATAATTCATAAATAGGCCACTCATGAGTGGGTGATCCGGTCCCAACGCCCGCTCGGTGATTTCGATGCTGCGCTTGAGCGCTTCACGCGACGATTTGTATTGATGCGACAAGTGCAGATTGATTCCGAGCTCTTTTGAGGCGTGAGCCAGATGAGTCGAATTGGGGCCAAACGCCTTTTCGGCATGCGCCATACCTTGCTCGGCAGCCGCCAACGCTTCCGGAAGTCTTGCTTGCGCACGGCGTAGCGCCGAGCGATGCATCAGAAGTTCCAATTTTTCGACATTGCCATCGACTCTCTGCAGATACGCTTCAGCGTGATTGAGGGATACTTCTGCGTCATCGTAACGTGCATCGTGCCAAATAGACAGTGAACCAAGGAGAAGCCAAATCTTCAATGCCGTGCGCTCGTGTCGGCCGGCTTCTGCCGCATACAACCCATCTTGGAGGATGCGCCGAATTTCATCGGGCCCTTTTTGTTGTTTGAACACGCGACCAAGAAACAATCCGACCTCAGCCTGCAAAGGCAAGTAGTCAATGGCGTCCGCTTCCTTTTTGATGGCCTGGAACTCGTCGCCAAGTTCTTTGGCTCGCCCAAGTTCGTATAGGACGTCCGCTTTGGCGATTCGAGCCCGTATGCCCTCGACTTGTTCGCGCATCTGCTCATTGCGGAACGGAAGCGTCTGAGTATGAACAATTTCCATTGATGCGCAAATGGCCGGCTCGCCGAGCTGTTCGAGTGCTTTCGGAGCTTTGGCAATCGCGTCGCTCTTGATATCGACCAACGCCTGGCTCAAGACGCGAAACTGCACGAGCTGCCCATTTAGGCATGCCGTACGGCGATCGAGCACTTCCTCGGATTGTTCACCATACATCCGCGTCGCCAAACACGTTTCACGATGGGTCGCAAGCCATTTGGTTGCATAATGATCCATCACATCGCGTACGGTTTTCCAAGAGCTTTCTGCATAAGGAAGTTTTGTCGAGAGAAATGCGGATTCCATTGCGGATTTCCGACCGTCGTCCCAAACGCCCATGAGGTTTCTCTCGGCCCCCTGACACATCGGCGGCGCAGCCTCCGCATTCGAATACGCATGCGATACCGCTGCCGCGCCAATTCCAATAAGCAGCACGAGGACGACGACTTGCGCCAACCAGGTACGACGTTGAATACCCCTGAGCGCCCCAAGCAACGCATCCATACTCTCGAATCGCAACGATGGATCGGGCGAGAGCCCTTTCAAAAGCACAGCTCGCACGCGTGCCGGAACTCGAGAACCTTTCGAAACAGGCCGTACGCGACCTTCAGTCAATGCCGCAGGCAATTGCTGGGCGGAATCAAAAAGAAAAGGATACTCGCCATAAAGAGCTTCATACAACGAAACACAAAAAGCAAATTGATCGCTTCGAGCATCGGACGGTTTTCCCGCAAAACGCTCGGGCGCTATGTAAAGCGGCGTGCCTTCGAGTCGGGTCGATACATTCAATGCCTCGGATGGGGCAACAAGCGCTTCTTCGTCCTGCGTTTTGGATGTCTTGGCAGCGACCAACCGCAATGGCCGAGCCAAACCAAAATCCGTAACGCGGACCCGGTCATCGCTCCCAATCAAGACATTCTCAGGTTTGAAATCGCGATGAATCAGCCCCGCGCGATGCGCCGCCGCAAGACCACCACCCGCGTCGAGAAACACCTCAATGATTCGTTGCGTGTTCGGCCTAACTTTGTTGAGCCAGGCTTTCACCGTAGGGCCATCAACAAATTCCATCGCCATGTATGTTTGGTCATAAGCGCGGCCCACATCGTAGACCACAATGACATTGGGATGACTCAATTTGGCCAAGGCTTTGGCTTCACGAAGCAATTGTTCGTACCCATCGTCTTGTTCATGACGCAAAAACTTGAGAGCAATCTTGCGATCGAGCTGCCGGTCATAAGCGGAATAAACGCGGCCCATGCCGCCCATTCCAAGCATTTCGAGCACGAGGTAACGCTCATTGATCGCGGTACCCGGTCTTGGTCCTAGAGAAGGCTCATTTGCGGTCGTAAACGAATCTGCTGGCGTTGGTGCCGCAACCGCACTAGGCGTTTCGATGCCTTGCGCTACATCGAGAAGCAGCTTTCGACATCTGGGACAAACGTCGACGTGTTCTTCGACCGCATTGCTTTCTGTGGGTGAAAGCGATTGTTCAACAAAGCGAAGGATTGTGCTTTCGGCAAGGCAGGGCATGGTCCGAGGGTCGCATAGTACCTGCCGCGAGACGACTCGCCAAGCATTTTTGCATCCCGGCCATCACACCGAAGTATGTCCGAGCGTCAATGGTGGCTCGGCGTCACCCATCCAATGGATTTCCGCCATTCACCACGAACGAAGGAGGGCGCCGCTCCCTGATCACTCGAGTCAAAAGCGAGCGAAACAAGGGAGCGGCGCGTGGTGGGCGTCGTCAATCTGCGGAGAACGCGCCGAGATGCACGCGTTCGGGGATGTTTCCTTTTTCGGTGGCGGGCGTAATGGTGACCGAATGAATCATTCCGTTCTTGAATGGATTCGATCCGGTGTATTCCTTGCTCACAGCATCGGCGCTATCGTAACCCACGCAAAGTCCATCACCACTTAGCGTGAATTTACCAACCTGCGCCCGCATTTCTTTTTTGACCGACGCTGGTGGCTTGCCCTTTTGTGGTTTCACGCTGAGCACCGTGTAACCAATGGATTCGTCGTAATTACCTGGCTTTTCTCGCGTGAATACGACCTCGATCGTAAACCGGCCCGTACCAAGAGGTGCAGATACGAACTGCTGCTCGGGCGTGATGCCGAGGAAGTTGTACACGTAGTAGGCCTTATTGTCTTTGATGAACAGCGAATGCCCACCAAATCGAGAACCATGCGCAAAGATGACGCCTTTTGATTCCGCCGTGATTTCGACGTCCGCGGAGATTGTGTACGAACGACCCCGCACATTGACGGCAACCGCTTCAGGAACGGGCGCTGTGCCTGGGTAATACGTGTATGAATCGCGCGGCTCTTCTTCGGTCGGGCGTTCCACACCGAGCTGCTCGGTTGCATTGCGGTCGTCGAGAGGCAACACGAGATTCTTTTGGGCTTCTTCGAACCAAACCTCTTGAAGATAACGAAGTTTGTCCGGGTATTCCTTGGCCAAGTCTTTCGATTCCGACCGATCGGCATCGACATGGTAAAGCTCCCAAGCATCTTCGTCGAAATGACCCTTTCCGCTCAACGGAGCGTGAATGGAAACGGCCTTCCAGCCATCTTCCCAAATACCACGCGTTCCGAGCATTGCGTAATATTGGCGCTTTTTGTTCGTCGGGCCGTTGGGTTCCGCGTCAAAGGAATACGCCATCGAAACCCCCGAAAGCGGATATTGCCACGTACCCTTGTAATACATGGGCATTTCCAGACCACAAACTTCGAGAATGGTCGGCACGATGTCGGTGGCGTGGTGATATTGATGGCGAATTTCACCCCGAGCCTTGATGCCCTTGCGCCATGAAATGACGAGCGGATCGCATGTGCCGCCGGCATATTGCGAATACCGCTTGAACATCTTGAACGGCGTCGACGTCGCAACGGCCCATCCCGTCGGGAAGTGTTCATAGGTATCCGGACCTCCAAGAACACCGAGGAGCTTTTTGTTTTCCTCGATATCATCCGGATACCCATTGAAGAATTTGTTTTCGTTGACCGACCCGTTCGGGCTGCCTTCACCCGATGCGCCGTTGTCCGCCGCGTAGATGACCAACGTGTTGTCGAGTTGTCCGGTGGATTCGAGGTAATCGATGATGCGGCCCACCTGCGCGTCCGTGTATTCGGAGAACGCCGCGTAAACCCTCATCATTTTTGCGAAGAGCTCCTGCTCGTCCTTGGTCAACGATTCCCACGGCCTCACGGTATCATCCGCGTTCGCCATTTTCGGGTAATCCGTGTCCATGGGATTGAGCTTACTGAGCGTGGTCCCTTCGGGCATAATGCCCTTCTTGACCATCCGCTCCCACACACGGGCTCGATATGCTTCGTAGCCGTCGCCAAAACGGTCCTTGTATTTGTCGATATAACTTTGCGGCGCGTGATGCGGCGCGTGATTGGCTCCCGGGCAGAACCACATGTACCACGGCTTCGACGGATTGCTGGCCTTTTGATCCTTGATCATCTGAATGGCATTGTCAGCGAGATCCTTCGAGAGGTGATAACCTCCGTCTTTTTCGTCCTGCACCGTAAAGCCAGGTTTGTGGTGCTCAGCAAGCTCGACGGGGTGGTTATCGACGATGATGTCGGGATACCATTGATTCGTTTCGCCGCCGATGAAGCCATAAAAGCGGTCGAAACCTTTGGCGAGAGGCCATTGCTTTTTGGTCGATCCCTGCGCGACGTCGGTTTCGGGCACATTGTGGTTTTTCCCGACCCAAAATGTGCTCCAGCCAGAATCTTGGAGGATTTGCGCAACCGTGGCGCATTCATCCGGGATCCGAGCGTGTTGACCGGGGAAGCCGTTGGCCCCTTCGGTAATGCTCGCATTTCCATTGAGGTGATGGTTGCGGCCCGTGAGGAGCATACCACGCGTTGGCGAGCACAATGCGGCCGTATGCCATTGCGTGTACATGAGCCCATCTTTGGCAAGACGCTCCAGCGTGGGCATGTCAATCTCGCCACCAAACGGCGACCAGGCTCCAAGACCCGTATCGTCGTAAAGGATGAACAAGATATTCGGCGCACCCGCGGGCGCTTTGGGCGCGAGATAAGGCGTCCAGTCTTCTTTTGAATCCCGGACGTCGAGTTTGATGGTTCCATTAAACGGTTTTGTTGCCACGTGATCTCCTATGGTTGTTGCTGCACTTGCATAATCTCGTCCGCAAACCGACCACGACGGAGTAAACCCGCCATGGTCCGCATCGACGGACCGATATGCGTGAAGAAAGCCTTGTAACCCGCGCATAAATAATTGAGCCCATCGTCGCCATCCGGCGTCTTGATGAACCGATTACGCGGACATTCGCCATAACACGCAAAAAGAACCGGACACTCTTTGCAGTATTTCGGCAATGTTTCGAACTTGCTCCGACCAAATCGTTGCTGCTTTTCGGAGGTCACGAGCGTTTGCAAGGGCGTTTCATTGACATTTCCAAGGCGGTATTCCGGCTCGACGAAATGGTCACACGAATACACGTCACCATTGTGCTCCATCGTGAGCGCCGCGCCGCATGTCGGCGAAACGATGCACGCATTGTGCTGCCCCATGAAACTACCCAGCGCGACATCGAACGTAATGACATAAACGGTGCCGACATCACGCTGCACCCATTCATCGAAAATGCCGATGAGAAACCGTCCGAATTGCTCGGCCTTCACCGTGCGACTCGTGACCAGATTGCCCTCTTGCTTGTAAAGCGGCCTATCCTTGCCACGAAGTCCACCCCATCCTTGATTGGCAATCGGCAAGCTTCGTTCTGTCGCGCGTTCGACAATGGGGATGAACTGAATGTAGCGCGCCCCGAGTTCATCCCGGAAAAACCTATAAATTTCCAGTGGATGGTCCGCGTTGGCCGCGTGAACCGTACACAAAACGTTGACGTCGACGTCATGTTTTCGCAGGAAATTCCAGCCGCGAATCACGTCGTCAAAACTGCCCTTGTCTTTCTTGTCGATTCGATAGGCGTCGTGAAGCGCGCGTGGCCCGTCGATACTCAGGCCCACCAAGTAGTTATGCTGCTTGAAAAAAGCTGCCCATTCCTCATCAATGAGGGTGCCATTGGTTTGAATTGTATGCAGAATACGCCGATGACACGGCCTGCGGTATTTCTCCGCCAATGCAACGGAACGTTTGTAAAACTCCAGCCCACGAAGCATCGGCTCGCCACCCTGCCAAGCCACCTCGACTTGCGGACCCGGCGACGATGCCATCAATTGCGCAATGTATTGCTCCAAAGTCGCCTCGTTCATCAACGGGCTTTCGCGCTCACCATAGAGATTCTCTTTGGAGAGAAAAAAGCAATACTTGCAGCTTAGATTGCAAGCCGCTCCAGCAGGTTTGGCGAGTAGATGATAATTCGGCATTGGTTCCTCCACACGAACGGCAACATGAAAGGGTCATCACCCTCACCTGAGCCGCTCGTAACGTCGCATTCCTTCGGCACACCAAGAGCAATCACGGCCGGTAGACGTGCATGATGAACCGCGCCAAACTCGTTTCTTGACGATTGGCCGTCCCTACCCGCCGTTTCGCGCCGCTCAGTCGCGACGCGAATGGATGCAAATCTTCGTCGAGAGAAATCCCCTCAGTCGGGAGAGCATCGACGTCGACCCAAGTTGCACGATCGTGGAAAGATTTTTTTTGGAGGCGCAGCACACGCCAAGGAGGGTCGGAAAGGTGCCGCCAACATGATCCATGGAATGGTCGCGGATCTATTCAGACGTGACGCGAGAACATGCACGGTACGCTGTGGCGGGTGATAGAAGCATAAGCGCCAGCGTAGGCTCAGTTCAGGGCGACGGAGATTTGTAACGAAATTAGCGGATGAGTGATAAAGGTATGGAACACGCCGCTCCCATTTCGCGTCAACAACAAATGGACCACGGGAGCGGCGTGTCGTACATGGGGTCAATCCACCGAGAATGCGCCGAGCTGCACGCGCTCGGGGATGTATTCATTTTCAGTCGCCGGCGTCATAGCGACCACGATCCTTGTTCGTGGCGACCGGATGCCTCTGTGGCGACAGCACCCTGCGTCCGATGGGTCGCGACCCGCTTTGAACAGCTCAGAAACACTTCCGATGGATGATGGTCGGCCCATACGCGGTGTACTCCGCTTTGGTTA
>JBGAOI010000264.1:5479-9193 GCA_044221885.1 Polyangium sp. (in: bacteria) | reverse complement strand
AGAAGTTTGCCGAGGTTAATCAGAAACGGCTTGTAAAAGAATCCGTTGATGCGCTCGAACAATTGTTGATTGTCGATCCTTCGGCGGGTGAAGACAAAGATGTGCGTGCAGCTGTGGTGAAGCTTGCCCCGGACGCTGCACTTTTGCGCAACGAGACGTCCGAAAAAATGAATACGCTTTTGAGTTCGCGCATGGGTTCGGTGGGTATCGATCTCCTGTTCGACCTCGTCGCGACGCGCGGCGGAAGCGTTGCGGCCCAAGACGCAGAACGAATTCTGCGCGACGAAGCAATGCGGGCTCGCGGGAGCGAGGCGATGCGCATTGCGTACGATATTCGATTTGCGTCGGGATGTGACGCGAAACGCGAACATTTCGAGCGGGCACGGTCGCAAGGTGATGGGCGCGCCGTGATGGAGCTCAAGTTGCTCCGGGAATGCCGGCGCGGAAATACCTGCTGCATGCGTAACGATCAGCAGTTGGACGATTTGATTACGGCGCTCGAGAAGAAAAGCGAAAATTGATCCAGCGGCGGTGATAGCGATCGCGTGCTGTAACTTGGGCCAAAATCAAATATCTCGGCAGCAGCGAAATCCCAAGTGATAATTGTAGTGGCTCGATTCGCTTGTCGTTCGCGTCTCGTGCCATGCCGGTGCACGCCAGCGACAATCGTCGAAATGCGGAAACACCGTTCCAAAAGCGAACCAGCTCCCTTTCATTTCGGTAAAACCCGTTCCACCACTTTTCCCAAGTTCACTCGGAATGGACGGCAGGTTCATGTGCTCGGCCACATTGCCATGCATATCGAAAACGCCGAATGGGCTTCGACAATTCGGGAATGATCCGGCCGGATACGTATTCGATCCACACTTTTCGTAACCGCCGCCGGGACAACTGGGTGAACGAGCGCTTTGTACGCCGCACGCGTCGACATTCTTTTGCCGTCCGTAACTCCAAACGATGTCGCGTACGTGATTATGGTACGTCTGCACTTCGTCGCGTGGATGTCCCCATTGATATTCGTCATTGGCAGAACGTAATGCTCCGGCGCAACCACCTTCCCATTCATGCGCGTCGCACAATCGTTTTCCGAGGGCGGTACATAATTGCGCGGCTTCATTGGCGCGTACATGCACCACAGGATATTCGCAAGGGATGTTCGGAAACTCGAATTCGTCCATGCATAACGAAGCGTTGTCCGCGGTTTGTCCCGCATTGGGATCGAAAATCGCAACCATACCCGGCGCGCCGCAACGATTGACATCGGCTCGCTCGAACTTGGCCGTTTTGCGAATCTCGCGGCATTCCGCGCGACTCACGGGATGTTTCGACAATGTCGGATTGCCCTGCCCGAGATATGGAGAAGCCGCAAAAATCGCACGCACTTTTTCCAGAGATTGCTCCGACAAACGCAGCTCGATGCGCATCCGCTCGAACAAGCGCGTGCGCTGCTCGTCCAGCGTCGTCGGTTCAGGGCCATCGTCTACCACCAGGTCCGCTTTCGGAGCAACCTCGGGCGGAGGTTTGACCTGAAGATCGTGTGTCGAGACAAATTCGTTCAGACTCGTACGAGCTACAGATACTTGGTGGTCAACTGAAGTTGCGACACGCGCAGCGATCGCGAGCGCCGAGGGGAGCGTGATCAGAGCTGCGCGTCGAAGTGTGCGTTGGATCGTGCGCTTCGGATTTGCGTCCGCATGCGTCGACGACAACGGCGGAACCGAGTCCACGCGCGTCTGTTGTTGCGGCGTTTGAATGAGAGAAGCGGCGTCGTTCGAAGGCACGTCGCGCATGACGATGGCGAACGTGAACGAACTTGGTTCAACGGGCCAAGATCATGGTGCAAACGCGCTAGCGCTGAACGCGACTTTGCAACACGCCGATGCCATCGATCTCGACATCGACGACATCGCCATCTTCGAGACGCCCGACGCCGTGGGGTGTTCCCGTGGCGATCAGATCACCTGGTTCGAGGGTCATGATCGCGCTGATGTAGGCGACGAGTTGGCGCACGGAGAAGATCATGTCGCGCGTGTTGCCGTCTTGGCGGACAGTTTCGTTGACGCGACACCGCACGCCACACGTCGTTGGATCCAGGTTTGTCACAAGCAACGGGCCTGTCGGACAGAACGTATCGAAGCCTTTGGCACGTGCCCACTGCCCATCTTTCTTCTGAAGATCGCGAGCGGTCACATCGTTCACGCACGTGTAGCCGAAGACATGATCGAGCGCGTGTTCAGGTGCGACGTTGCGGCTGCGTTTTCCGATCACGACACCGAGTTCTGCTTCGTGATCCACGTGGGAACTTGCGCTGGGCAAATGGATGGTTTCTCCAGGCCCGACGATGGACGACGGCGGCTTGAAGAACAAGAGAGGTTCTACAGGCACATCGTTGCCGAGTTCTGCTGCGTGGGCGCGATAGTTTCTCCCGACACACACGACCTTGGTGGGCGTGACCGGCGCGAGAAGTTTCACGCTCGCGAGGGCAACTCGTTCGTCGGTGTCATGTGGGTTTTCCCATGGCGTTCCGGAGAGCACTGTCAGTGTGTCTTCATCGAGACGCGCGAAGGAGGGATGTCCATTTCGAGAAAGAATGCGTGCGAACGTCGTCATTGTGGGGCGCGAGCGTAACATGCTCGGCTGGTGTCCACGCCTCGTTTGTCTTTCTCTCACCGAACCTTGGTTGATTCGCGGCGCCATGTGTCTCGTAAAACAGGTGAATCGGGCGACGGCACTGGTTAGCGCTCGAGGATACCGATTGGCGTGCCAAACGGCGGCTGGGTCGCGTTGAGGCATTACGAGGATGCGGCGCGCGTACGTTGTTGTGTGATGCCCTGTCGTAATGCATCCGCAAGCGTTGCGACTTGCACGGGTTTCGTGACATACGCGTCCATACCCGCAGCGAGGCATCGATTTTCGTCGCCGCTCAAGGCTTCTGCGGTCATGGCCACGATCCACGGTTGACGTCCCGAGATTGGGCTTTGGCGAATTTGGCGCGTTGCTTCGAGGCCATCGAGAACGGGCATTTGGACGTCCATGAAAACGATGTCGTAACCAATTCGCTTCACGAAATCGACGGCTTCTGCGCCATTACAAGCAAGATCCGCCAGATACCCCAGGCGCTCGAACATTCGAAGGGCGACTTTTTGGTTGATCGAATTGTCTTCCACCAAAAGAATCCGGGCCGGAAGTTGGTCGCCCAAGGTTCTTTCGCCGGGATGAACTGTCGTGCGTTGGGGGGATTGTTTTGCCGCGCCAAACAAGGGGACCAAAGCATCATGAAGCTGCGAACGCTTCATGGGTTTACTTACGATACCGGCTACGTCGGGCACGTTTTGCGCAGATCGTAATCGGTGCAGTGACGCGAGAAGGATGAGAGATGGACGTTGAGCGTTGTCAAATTCAAGTGTTATGTCGGGCAATTTGGCAGCGTCGAGAAAAAACGCATGGACGTCGTGGTTGTTCATCCAGGCCATCGCCGCGCCGAGGTCATCGAAGCATTCCGTATTCATGCCCCAAGAATGGAGAAAACAGGCGAGGGCTTCTCGGACGGCGGGGCTACGATCGACGATCACGGCAGATTTCCCTGCAAGCCACCGTTCTTCGGGCTTGCGCGGTGTGTTTTCACGAAGCGCGATGGTGAAATGGAAGGTGCTGCCATAACCCACTGCACTATCGACGTGAATTTCGCCGCCCAGCAATTCCACAAGACGTTTG
>JBGAOI010000264.1:0-5469 GCA_044221885.1 Polyangium sp. (in: bacteria) | reverse complement strand
CAAACCGAGTCCTGTTCCGCCAAACTTGCGCGTCGTCGAGGCATCGATTTGGGAAAATGGTTTAAAAAGCCGGGCCTGCAATTCGGTAGGAATTCCGATGCCATTGTCGCGTATGAAGAAATGAAGTAGGTCGCCTTTTGCGGTCAGGTGGATCGAGACGTCTCCGCGGGACGTGAATTTGACCGCATTGCCGATTAAGTTCGCGAGAATTTGACGCAAACGCGTGGGATCTGTTACGCACGTGGTGGGGCAGTCATCATCGATGCGATACGCGAGATCGACTTGTTTTTCAGTGGCCAATGTTCCAAACAGGTCGATGGATTCTTCAATACAGGCACGCAAATCGGTTTCACGCACTTCCAGCTCGAGTTTGCCGGATTCGATTTTTGAAAAATCAAGAATGTCTCCGAGCACGCTGAGCAATGCTTGGCCGCTCGAGCGAATGACCGACGCATAATCACGCTGTTCATTCGAGAGATTGGAATCGAGGAGCAAGCTCGACATGCCAATGACGCCATTGAGAGGCGTTCGGATTTCGTGGCTCATTGCGGCCAAAAATTCGGATTTGGCTTGGGATGCCGCAAGCGCTTCGCGACTTGCTTCTTCGGCCGCTTTCCGGGCTTCCTCTGCGATTTGCGACAGTTGGTCGAGTTCGTGTTCACGACGTTCTCGAAGCGCGATTTCATTCTCTAGAAGCATGCGCGAACGTTGTTCATGGAGTCGATGCGAACGGATCTGATGAGGAATGAAGGGCAGCGTAAATGCAACAATGAGGATGGCGGCGCAGATCGCGACAACTTCGGATGTCGTTCCATACTCGGAACCACGCATTCGCGCATGTTGGATTGCAATGAGGACAAATACAACGCCTGACGTTCCCTGAATCAGCAATTTCGGACGGATCGGCAGGTTCAACGCGAAATTGCCAATCGCGAGCGTACACAACATGCACCAGCCATGGATGGATACGCGCAGAGGCGCAAACGCCATCGAAACCAAGACTTGAAACGTGGTAAACGTGTCGGCAAGGATCAATTTCGGAAACAGGTCCTTCGGACGTTCAGGCGCCCGAGTTGC
This sequence comes from Polyangium sp. (in: bacteria), assembly GCA_044221885.1. GTDB lineage: Bacteria > Myxococcota_A > Polyangia > Polyangiales > Polyangiaceae > Polyangium. The sequence goes on along the minus strand of JBGAOI010000264.1, from coordinate 4,392 downwards.
CATAAAAACTCGGATCATGCTCGAGATCGCCAATAGGTGTACGGGGAGAATCCATAGCCACGTACGTCCCGTCGTATCAATGCTCCAATCGAAGAACGTTACGGCCAATGTGCCAATCATTGCGTTTCTGGCGTTCACACGGATGTGCGCCGAATCCGCTGGCCAACCTTCGCGTTCCCAACGCGCTTTGACGTCAGCGTCCGAAATGGATGTTTCAATAGAGGAAGGCATGTATGATCTCGAACCGTCCGATTCGAGGATGGTTGTATCCTATTTCAGGGTGACATCAAGTGTCCCGTTCGTTTATGGCGCGGCAAAAATGTGCGCAAGGTGAGGGCGACTAGGTCGTCGGGGGACTTGGATGGCTGAGGAGACGTGTGCTCACAGTGCATCAAAACCGTTTGTCGCAGCAAAACGTTTGATTCGTTCGTCAATTTCGCGTTCGTCGGTGCGCAACACCCAGGCATCGAAATCGTCAATCGACTTTTTGAATTGCCGAATGAGAGATCCAAGCCGTTCGCCTTCGAGTCCTGGGAGGAGTTGCATGACGCGTTTTCCGTTGAATTTGGTAGCAATCAGGATGCTGCGGGCTTCAGCTTCGCGTTCTTGTTCAATTTTTGCGGCCAGATTTGCCTGTGGAAATGCGCGAAACACGTCTTCCATATAAGACTTTCGGTCGCGTAATTCGGGCCGTTTGTCAATCTTGTGTTCCTGAAGATAGTCCACAAAACGCGCTACCGTCGTGCGATCGCCGATGCGCTTTTGAAGATTGCTGCTCGATTCGTCGAGATACGGGGCGACCGAGAAATACGGGCTGGCAATGACCCAATCGAAAACATCGGGCAAAGAGTCAAAACCCTTCTCGAAGGCGCTGTAGGCGAGACCCAAGAAGCGGCAGGTTTGTTTAAAATCGCGGCACACTTCAAGATGCGCAACATGATTGCCATTCGCGCGCCGATAGACGTATTCGAGCCCTCGTTCTCCGTACTTCAAATCGAATCGGCGGCAGATTCGCCCAATGAAATTACCGAGATCATTAAAAGACATGAACGTGTACGTCGTTTCCAGATCTTCTTCGGGAACCATGAAAAAGTCCGTTTGCAATCCGCGGAGATTCGTGGAAAAAACATGGCCAACACTCTTGAAATCCGTGATTGCAAAATCACTCAGTATCGATCCACGTAATTCGTTCCAGGGGATCGTTTTCGCCAAGATGACGTCCATGTCGCCAAAGTCGGGCTTATTGCCGTAATATCTCGGAATTCGGTACTTGTCGGGAATTTTTGCGTCGAGGTACGTCCGGACCTCGCCTTCGAGCGCCACGTATTGGGCGCGAGGCATTCGAGGCAAGTTGAATAATTTACCACCCATGATTGCTCCATCGTGCCGTGCATTCAGCGTCTAGACCTAGAATAATGTCGCCGTTGTCGACCTAGTCAGGCGACTGCGTAGGAACCGAATCGTTACAGCTTGTGTTTCGCGTGATGCCGGTGGCCTGGATACGGGCCGAGACGAGTCGTATCGACGGTCAACGAAACAACGAGGGAGAACAAGCGCCGGTTTGTCTCGAAATTCGACCCTACGCCGGGTAATAACACGGCCATTTGGCGGGCACCGGCATCGTGAACGACTCGCTTGGCCATATCGAGCGTCTCGAAATGCACGTCCATCAAATCCCCCGTGGCGAGTTTTTTGATGAGGTCAGTGTACTCTTTGATGATTGCAGCGATATGGGTGCGCGGAACTTCGAGGGTATCGTCGGGTCCGGAGGTTCCGGTGAACGTGAAGTTCACGTTATTGTCATCGCAGCCGGCAATGAGCGTACACGCTTCGCGGGACGGCCAAGGTAACGTGCCGGAAAGGATATCGTGAATGAGGGTGCGCCAATCTTCTTTGCGCAGCAGGGGCGCGGTGGACCACAACTGTTCTGCGATGCGAACGGTTTGCACGGGCATGCGCACGGACTTTCCACGATTGGCGTGTGATTGCAACGAAAAAGCGGCCGATAGGGCGTCAAATGCGCCGTCGCATTATGGTACGGCCGGCGAGGCGCAAACTTTCGCGGACGCTCCACAAGCATCGCAGTTCTTGTTGTAGCAGGGATTGTACGAAAACTCCTGGCAGGTTTGTCCCGCTGTCGTGCAATCGGTATCAGTTACGCAATCCGCTGCCGGAAAACATCCAGCCATCGGGAGGGGCGACATGCTGCATCCAGGCGTGAGCCAGCGACACGCAGAATCGGTGGAACATGCCCCTTCCGTCGTCAGTGTCGCACATTGACCACACGAAGGAGCGCTGTATTCGACGGTCGTCGTTGTGCCATTGCATGTGACCGAAATCATTTGTAGGCCGCAACCGTTGTCGATGGGGTATGTACAGCCAAACCCAGTTTGCCAATCCCAATTGCAGGGCGCCCCCGCAGCGGGCAAATCCGTTGGGCACATCGGATCGGGTGGCGGCGGATTGCAAATGACGGGGCCTTGAACTTGCCACACGCCGTCTGGACAGGATGCACTCAACGGAATTCCGCATGCGTCCATTCCGTAGGAACAATTCGTGCCAGTTGCGCAGACATCCCCCGCAATCGGCATGCTCGGCGGGCAGGTACCCCCACCCACTTCCGGAGGATTCGTTATGCAACCCGGTGTCAATACTGCAGCGGTTATTTGCGCCACAGTGAGAACAAAGGGTTTGGCGAGTGTTTTTTTCTTTCGAAGCGAAGCCATGATTGGGATCCTTGGTTTGGGTTATTCGTCAACAGAAGTCTGTGAGAAGCTTGTGCCGCTGGGCGCAGCGGAAAAATGCCGTTGCCTGTTCTGCCAGCGAATTGATCGTTTCCGCATCGTCCTCTGACGTTGCCTCCATCGGGCCCTGGCATTGCAGCATATGATAGAGGTGCGTACCGAATGGTTGCTCGTCCAATAACGTACCTGGCAGCTGCAATCGATATCGACGATTTGGAAAATGGTTTAGCCATGCGCCGCGAAGTGGAAACGGGAATGACAATGGCGCCAGCATGTAAAAACGATCTCCGGCAATCGAATTCGGAATTCCGACGTACGTGCCTGCTGCCTCGATGTCCGCGAAGATAGGAGCAGCGTCAGCGTTATCGAGCCACGATGCTTTTCCGGCTTTCGTTACGTGCAGAATTCGCTTGGCCGAATACCCTGGTTTGTCGGACCCCGCTTCCTTGGCCGTCCAACGATTCGCAACCTTGCCGTTGAGCGTTGCGTAAGAACCTGGAACGACGAGTTGTAAGAACGGGCAGGCTCCAAGTTCTGCCAACGCTTGCACGGCTTCGATGACCTTGGTGGTGGGCGCATCATCAAGGTGTCGAACGGTGAAACCGAGCGTCATGGTCATGATCGAAGAAACTCCCCCGGGCGTATCTTGCGTTATCCGACAGGAACAATGGCTAGATGCGTCACGCCTTCGTTCGATCGATAAGCGTAACCGGTGGGCACGTTCAGCCGATAGGAAATTTTCCTCCGGTGGATCTCGTGCGCCGAAGATTTCGTCGTCCCGGCGCGCTCGTTCGTGGACAAACTCGACGAAGGGACACCTGGATCCAAATAGTTTGGATACAAAATGTTTGTCGTTTGCTTTGGAACCGAAGAATTATGATTCGTTTGAATACAAACGATATGCGTCACATGGCAACGATCGTGACGTGCACTTGTCGCTGTTGACCATCGCGCACGACGGTGAGTGTGACGTCCTTGCCTTCACCCACGTGATCGAACACGTCGAGCAGCGCTTCGTAGTTGCGTACGGGTTGTCCATCGGCGGCGACGATGATGTCGCCGGGTGTGATCCGTCGACCGCGCACGGCACGAATGCCTTCGAGTCCCGCTTTGGATGCAGGTGATCCTTCAGCAACGTCGTAAACGATCACGCCTTCGATCCCTGCTTGTCGACCGTAACGTTCGAGTGCCGGATGGACCTGAATCCCGATGCCCGCAACGGACGCGCGACCCTTGGTGATGAGTTGCGGAACGAGTCTGCCAACGGTGTCGACGGGGATGGCGAAACCAATGCCGGCCGATGTTCCCGAAGGACTGTAGATGGCGGTGTTGACACCAATGAGGCGGCCACTCGAGTCGAGAAGAGGACCGCCTGAGTTGCCAGGATTGATCGCTGCGTCGGTTTGGATCACGTCGCGGATCGTGCGTCCGTTGGGAGATGAAAGTTGACGACCGAGCGCGCTCACGACGCCAACGGTGAGTGAGTGATCGAGACCGAATGGATTGCCAACGGCAAGGACGCGTTGACCCACGAGCAGTTCGCCTGACTTGCCAAGAGGAAGAGGAACGAGTCGTTCTTTCGGTGCGGAGATCTTGAGCACCGCGAGATCTTTTTCGGGCGCTTTGCCGACGACGGTTCCTTCCCACT
>JBGAOI010000263.1:0-9193 GCA_044221885.1 Polyangium sp. (in: bacteria) | reverse complement strand
CTTCAATTCGAGCGCTCGCAATTCGTCGAAATGACGCTGCATACGCACTTGATCCGCTTTGCCCAGTTTCGGAATGAGCGATTGCGCATCACCACGCACCAAGTCAATGATGCTCTTGCGCCGTTCCAAGAGTTGTTTGGCTTTTTCTGCTTCGAGCGGGTCTGGCGGGGTAAAACCCGTAAAGAGCGATTGGTACGCTACGCGGGGACTCGAAATGGGCGGAACATCTTCCACGACGCCATTGACCACGCGTGCCGAAATGGTTCCTCGAGCCCCACCTGTGCCATTGTCGCCGCGATAATACGCCGCTTGTACACGATAAGGCAGAACCTTCTTGTCCGTGCCCGCGTGCAGCAATTCGCTGACGATTTGATCATTCGTTGGGCCCTGCAAGTATTCGTGATCGCCATTGAGGGCCGAGCGCATACCTGACGCCAATATCGCCGGAGTGCTGGAATGCCATTGAATGACGCGTTCGCCGGGACCAGGCGCCGCATTCCATCCAATACGCAATCCCGACACGATCGACACGACGTCGGTGACGCCAAGATCCGCGAGAGGCTGAAGACCCACGGAAACATTGTCTTTGAGCGGTCCAACATTGGCGGGAACGACCGCGTCGCCACCGCTGAATCCAATCGAGGTTCCGCCGAAGCTGAAGACGTATCGATTGGGCGGGCCGGCAGCCTTGGCCGATTTCGAGGCGAAATATTCGAGGAATGGAAGCGTCATGATGACGCCGCCAAGACCGCGCAAGAAGACGCGACGACCTCGAATGCCGCTTGCATGATGGACCGGAGCGTCCGCATTGTTTTTTCTGCTCACTTGACAGCCTCCTCTCGGCGGTAACGAATCGCGTCGCTCGCTACGAAGTCCAGAATGAATTGATCGAGGCGCAAGCCTCCTTGGCTTGAGGCATTGGTCACCAATCGCTTCAGCATTGCTTGATCGTGCGAATCAAGCTCGGTGCGCCCGGCGCCATAACGATAAAGCTGCTCGGCGACGCATTGATCGACGCCTCCCGCTTTCAGCATCAGGTCGGCAAGTTCAGCGGGGCCATTGAAGTTTCCCACACCGTCGAATACGCCGTTGCCGTCGATGGGACAATCGGGCCGGTTTGGCTCGGTCTCACGATAAGCTCCGGCGGCGTTGTAACGTTCCAGGCCAAACCCAATCGGATCGGTGAGCGCATGGCAATTCTTGCAGCCCGCTGTCGTGGACATGAAATACCGATCGCTCTTGCAAGCGTTCGGATCGCCTGCATTCGGAGGCATGTCGACGTTGACCATCAATTCGGGCGGCGGATGGGGAATCACCTGGCAGAACAGCCGAGTTCGTACCAATAGACCACGCTGCGTGGGGCTCGTGTCGCCGAATTTCGACGCGGCGCTCAAGAAGGTACCTTGCGACAAAATCCCTTTTCGTCCTGTTGTACCATACGAAACCCATCCCGCGGTGGCTCCTGGTGAGGGCAAACCATAATGCGTTGCCAGCTCTGGCGTGACGAATGTTTCCGTGGACGTCAGCATGTCGGTCCAGGGACGTTTGTCTTCGAAAACGATCCGCGACATGAGTGCGTCCGTTTCCGCGCGCATGTCCGCAGAAATGCCGGTATTCGTGAGCGTCGAATAACCAAGCCACAATTCGTGAAAACGACTCATTCGCGCCTTGGCGCGATCTTGCCCAAATAACTTTTCTGCCGCGGCCCGAAGACCGTCTGCCGTCGATAGTTTGCCGGCTTCGATATCGTCCAGAAGCCAATCCTCGGGCGTGCTTCCCACGATGAGGTACGAAAGCCGTGTCGCCACTTCGTAATCGTTGAGCTTGTTCACGCCAGGCGTTCCTGGAACCGGCGTCCCGATTTCAACGCGATACAAGAATGCCGGATGTTGAAGGAAAGCTCGTATTGCGGAATCGACCGCCGTGTAGAAATCCCCCGATACCGACGCGTGCGCCAAAAGAGTTGCGAATTTGTCGATTTCCGCGGTCGTGAGCGGACGTCGAAATGCTTTTCGCCCGAACGTTGTGATAAACGACCGGAAACATGTAGCATCCATGGTTCCAGAAGGCGTACATCCCACGAGTTTGTCTCGTAATGCCGTGTCGGCCATGACGCCGTCGGCGATATCCCCCGCCAAAAGATCCGCGCCTTGAATCAAGGCTTCGGATGCTTTCTGAAAGGTGAAATCATTGTCGAATGGCAAGAGCGGATCGACAGGCAACGTTTCACGAACATTGTTCGGAACGAAACCTACCAAATCCGCGACCGTCGTAGCGTATTCCTGTGCGGTCAAACGCCGCAGGCCGCTAACGGCAATCTCGCTTTCGACTTGTTCCTCGAGCGGACTTCCGCCCAAATCCCCAATGACGCCGATACAGCCGGCGACTCCCAGAAGACCAATGATGATAAGCGGCAGCAATGGCCCTTGACTCGTTCCACGTCTCGGCATGAAGCACCTCGTCACGCGCCAGAAATTCTTGTTCTATCAGGTTTGCCCATTTTTGAGAAGTGGTTTATGACGTCGCGTTTCGCAAAATCGGTTCAATGCGGACCGAATGTTACACGGGAAAGGAACGCTCATGTTTTTACGCACGATGTCAATTTTGTTGGTCGGCTTCGTTCTGGGTTGTGGGGACGAATTGCCCAATTCGACGCCTCCCAATACCCAGATGACAACAGAGGGATTCGACAAGACCTGCTCGACGCCGGCGGATTGCATTTTGGTTTATACAGGCAACGTTTGCGGATGTGGTTGTACCCAAGACGCGATTAGCATGGGTGAAGCTTCTCGTTATGCGGCGGCAGAAGAAGAAAAACGCAAAGCGTGTACAGATGTGTTGTCGTGTCAGCCATGCCCAGAGACGCAAATGGCCGCATGCACGACGGGTACGTGCGCCGTCGTGGCGAAGTGATGCCAATGCTTTCGTGGCCGGCCTTTGCCAAGTCGTGAGCGATAAAGCTCGCCTGCGACGATCTTTGCACTTCTTCACAACCGTCCACGCACTTCCTTCATATCCTCACACCAAGCTTGTCCACGCAGCCATTTGCTTGTAGCGTGCGGAGGTGGCCTTGCGTGTTCTGCTCGTTGATGACGACGTTCGCCTTTTCGATTTGCTCTCGACTTACCTCGGGCAAAACGGATTTCACGTCACTTCCGCGTCCGACGGTCCTCGGGGCCTCGCGGCACTCGAAGCGGGAACGTTCGACGTTGTTTTGCTGGATTTGATGATGCCCGGTATGGACGGCATCGAGGTTTGTCGGAGAATACGTCAAAAAAGCAATATCCCTGTGCTGATGTTGACCGCCCGCGGCGACGAAACCGATCGCGTCGTGGGACTCGAAATGGGCGCCGACGATTATATCGCCAAACCCTTCAGCCCGCGGGAGCTCGTTGCCCGAATCAAAGCTGTTTTACGGCGAACTCGGCCGGATGTCGTCGGGGAACGCCTCATTGCGGGCGATATTGTTGTCGATTTGGGGCAACGCACGGTGACGAAGGGCGGAGAATCCGTGGAACTCACCGGCCTCGAATTCGACTTGTTGTGCGCACTCGCACGGCGTCCCGGACGCGTTGTCGCCCGTGATGCATTGTTGTCGGAAGCGGGACGAGGCGACGTTTCGGTCGGGGAACGAACGGTCGACGTGCACGTGTCGCATTTGCGGCAAAAACTAGGCGATGATCCGCGATCGCCGAAACTCATCAAAACAGTGCGAGGCATTGGGTACGTGCTGGCGAAAGAATAACCGTGAATCGACTTTCGTGTTACGTCCGAGCTCGTTTACAACGCCGCCTTTTTGCATGGTTTGGCGTGGCGATCCTTTTGTCGGGCGTCGTATTTTCGTTTGTCACGTACGTGTTTTCCGCTTCCAATGGTTCGGGTTGGTCCAACGAAGTGGCCCGAGCGCGTGTTTTCGTGGGCGGCCGATTCGCTGACGTGTGGGAAGACCCCAAGGAACGAGAATCGCTGGCGCGCGTTTTTGCCAATGATCTAGACGTGACCGTCACGCTCATCGATACGCGAGGCGAGATTCTGGGGGCGTACGGAAAACATTGTCCACGAACATTCTTTGAAGCTCCCGTTGTGAGGACAGGCCAAAAAATGGGCTCCGTTCTCGTGTGTGCTGAACGTGTGCGGCACATGGCGGCCATCCGTTGGATCGCTCCTCTGTTTGCTGCGGGCGTTTTGTTATGGGCCCTCTCGGGAATGGTTTCCCGTCGTTTGTCTCGGCCGCTCGAAGACCTGGCCCGCGTGGCGGTGGATATTGGCCAAGGAAAATATGCGTCGCGCGCACGCATGGGTCGGCATGCACATGGTGAAGTCGTCCTTTTGGCCGACGCTATGAATGACATGGCCACGCGCATCGAACGGCAAATGAGCGATCAGCGTGAACTGCTGGCCGCCGTGTCGCACGAAATGCGTACGCCTCTTGGACGTATGCGCATTCTGACGGAATTGGCGCGCGATGGCGTCAATATCGACAAACACCTGGACGAACTCGACCGCGAAGTCATCGAAATGGATGCCCTCGTTGGAGACTTGTTGGCCTCGAGTCGCCTCGATTTTACCGCTCTTTCCAAAGAATCGATCGATCCCGTCGATGCTGCTCGTCGCGCGCTCGAACGTGCGGGCCTTGGCGAGGACAAACTCGTCGTAGAGGGGGCACCTCGCGAATGCATGGCGGATCCAACGCTGCTGTTACGAGCCCTCGCGAATTTGCTCGACAATGCAAAAAAGCATGGCGGCGGAGCATCGTGTTTGCGTGTCAAATTTGAAAAAGACGAAGTTTCTTTTGACGTCGAAGACGGTGGCCGAGGGCTCGCGCAAGGCGAAGAAACTCGTATTTTCGAGCCGTTTTATCGACGCTCGGATGAAAAAGCTCGGGAACAAGGTTCCTTGGGATTGGGTTTGTCGCTTGTTTCGCGCATTGCCGAGGCCCATGGCGGACGCACCCAAGCTCAAAATCGACCCGAAGGTGGGGCCCGTATTGGCATTGTCCTTCCGATGGGGCCCAAAGCGACCGCTTCTACGTGAACGTAATGTGGACAAAGAATGCGTGGCTCGGAATGGATACCGACGCGTGTCGCGCGATGGATGAAGGAATTGTGGGCGGGAAAGTCGGGCGAGTCGTTGCGGTTATGCAGCCGTGGGAGGCGCTTCGTCGTTTGCGGCTGGTGCAGCCGTTTCATCATCGGGTTTGGCGCGGAAGACCAACCAGAGCGCAGCGGGCAGGGCGGTAAAGTCGGCAATCATCGACAGGACGAATGCTAGCGCCGACAGCATGCCAAATTGACGAATTGGCGGCAAATCGGCCATCCCGAACGCCACGAATCCACCCGCGTTGATCAGCGTCGCAAAGAAAATCGCGCGGCCCGATACGAACAACGTGTGTTGCAAGGCCTTTTCGACCGAGCCGTTTTTTCGCCCTTCTTGGAAGTGGTAGAAAAAGTGGATTTGGTCGTTTTCGCTGGTTCCAAGCACCGTCGAGGCAATCAAAATCGTCGCCACGTTGAGCGTCATGCCCGTGATGCGCATGACGCCGAACATCACGAGAATTGCAAACAACGACGGAATCATGGCCATGATGCGGGCCGCGCCGCTGCGGAACACGATTAAGAACGTGACGAAAATAATCGCCACCGTAAGCTCGAAGCTTTCCACCAACGTAGGCACGAAGCTCAGCGACACCTTTACTTGCAGAGGCGCCATTCCAACGATGTTCATCTCGAACTTGGACAATGCCTTGTGCTTTTCAGCGGCAGCCGTCCAATGCTTCTTGATGACCGCTTCGAGTTTCTCGAATTGTTCTGGTTCCGTGGCTCGAGACAGAATCGTGAAATGCGTTTGTCCGAGGCCATTTTTCTGGACAAACTTCTGGATGAGCGGATCCGTGGGGGCCAAGCTCTCCAGGTCACCGGCCAAGGCATCGAGTTTTTCCGGGTCGGTGGGGAACTCATCGCCTTCACCTCCCAGGTATTGCATGAGGCGAATGAGGGTTGCGGGGCCGAGAATCGTGCCGACGTGCGGTTCCTTGGCCATCGCTGCCTGAAATTCTTGGAATCCGACCAAAGCTTCAGGTTCGGAAACGCTCCCAACGCTGCCTTTGAGCCACACTTCCGTGAGCGACAAACCCGGCAATTTCTGTTCGATTCGGCGCGTGTTTTGATACAGCGAACTCTTCGAATTGATGTACTCGACCGGGTCGACGAGGATTTTCATCGGCGTGACGACGCCGGGCAAGCCAAAAAGCGCGACGCCACCAGCTGCTGACATCAGCAATGCCGAAATGACCAGAGGCCAACGATATCGATAACTCCAGCGCGGAATCGATGCCGTGAGGCGCAAAAACCAAGGCGCCGCGATTTTCTGCTCAATGCCCGTCGGCGTTTTGAGGATTTTCTCGAGCACCGGGAAAAGCGTAAAGATCGCGATGTACGTCAGGACCAAACCCGCCGCGACCCAAATGCCCATTTGACGAATCGGGTCGATGGGTGAAACCACGAGAGCCGCGAATCCCACAGCCGTCGCAAAGATCGACGCGGTGCATGCGAGCCACTTGTTCGCGAGCGAAAACACGAGATGTTCGTCAACGCCGCGTCCTTCGGGCCGATCGACGTAACGCGAATGCAAGTAGACGAGCGTCGCGGTCGCCGTAACGAGAATCGTCATCGGCACCATTGGCGACACGATCGTCAGAATTCCCCCCGTCACGCCGATGTACCCCATCGACAGAGCCACACATGCGCCGAGCGTGATCAGAAACGCGATGAGCGTGCGGACCGACTTGTAGAGAACCAGGTTCAAGATGACGACGAACGCCATGAACAAGGCAAAATACTTTGGCGCCGAATTTTTCGTGTCGTCGTCGAGGTACAGATTGACAAACGGCTGCCCGACTTCTCGCAGGGCTTTCAGCGGAGGTTTGTCCGCGCCTGTTTCGGCGATGACGCGCTTGATCGCTGTCAGCGTTTCGCGTCGCGTTTCACTCGTGTGCACATCGAGCACGAGACCTACGGTCAAGTAGTCATCACCGATGAGGCCCTGCTCTTTGAGCAGCGTTGTACCCGTGGCGAACTTACGCACTGCCGCTGCTGTATCTGGTGTCGCCTCGAAGTTGCCTTTCGCACGACGGTAAACACTGACGATCGACTTCGGTTCGACGTTGGGAATTTTTGCGAGTGCCTTCTCGAGTTGGTCGATGCGATCGAGAACAGCCGGCGCGTAGGGATCGTCGACTTCGGCAAACAGCACCGCGAATTCGCTCGACCCGAACACTTTTTCGAACTCGCGTGTTTTGACGAGATCAGCGTTGTTGGTCGAGATGATGCGATCGATGGCGTTGTCTTGCTGTACGCGCGCGGCAAACCATCCAGCGGGAGGCAGTATCAGGGCGTAAAACGCGAGGATGAGAAATCGTCGTGCCAGGATGGCGGCAAAGAATTTTTGCAACCATGCCGGTGCATCGTGCGTACGAGACGAACTCGGCGCGTTTTCGTTCTTGTTTTCGGGCGAAGCGGTCTTCGACGATGTGGCCACGGAACGCTGCTATCACGATCGCGTGCGCGCTGCCCGCGCCTCGACGTGCTCATGCGTCGTCAATGCTTCTTGAACGCTTACTCCGCTGCGGGTGTACTTCCCGGTGCGGGACACTTGGGCTGCCCCGCGTCTTTCATCAACTGGGCAAACAGTTGACGATCATCTCGACGTAGACGGGCCTGCTCGGTTTGACACTTGCAAAGATGTTCCTTGGCCGGTTCAGGATCACCAAGCGCGATGTACGCTTCAGCAACGCGCAGGTGATTCTCGATGATCTCGGGATGGGCTTGCACGAGCCCTTCGAGAAGCTCGAGGCCAGTTTCTGAATCGCCGTGTTTGAGGAGGGCAGGGGGCGCAATCACGTAGAGCGTGCCGAGCATGCGTGTTGCGGCACCTGTACGGAATTTCGGATCGAGTTCACGGCTGCGCCTTGCGTAGTGTTCGACTTCGGGAACGAGATCCGCGCCGACGAGTCCGCGTTGTTGCACGAGGCGCCCGGTGACGACTGCACGCGCGAACGTGTACTCCGCAGTGTCGATGGGTTTGGCGCGTACAACATCGTAGGCGAATTGACGATCTTCGGCGCGATCGTTTCCGCTGGCGATCAGGTCCTCGAGCGCATCGGCGACGGCCAGAGCGTCATGTTTGTCTCGAGCAGCGGCGAGTGTGGGACTGATGCCGGCTTTGGACGAGCCGCTGGAGGTGCCCAGGCATGCGGTGCAGGCTTGTGCGGCCAGGAAAAACAGTACCGTCCAGCGATTCACGGGGCAGGAATATCACTTTCGGGCCGGGAAGAAGACTCCCGGCGCCGACGATGACGCGTTACTTGTCGTAAGCGGTGGTGACCGACGCGTAATCGGATGCGCTGGCCGACTTGAGCGAGAGGATTCCGACCTCTTTGCAAGACGCAGCTCCATCGCCTTCGCACAGTTTGCCGAGGCTTGATTGGAACTTGCTCTTTTCCGCGGCGGGGGCTGACGGGAACGCGACGACGACCATGGGGGGAAGTTTGTCGCTGGCCCACACCGACTTCACCGCGCTGCCACCTTCAATCTTGCCGAGTTCGGCGTATTGCGCGTCGTCGATCAAAGCGCAGACGGCTTCGTCGTTGATGACTTTCTTCAAGGTTTGGACGGGACGTGTGGTGGTGACGAGCGTGAAATCACCGAGCTTGAAGTTGCCTTTGGCGACGACTTTCTCGATGAACTTGGCATCATCGGCGTGATCGCTGGCGAGGGCTTTGCCTTTGCATCCTGCGAGGTCCGACGATGATTTGCTGACGATGTGGTACTGCTGGCCGCCCGCTCGAGCGACTTGCGCCTGCCCGATGACCTCGACACTGTGCTTGCCTTTGTAATCGAGGAACGCGGCGAGAGAGAGAATGCCGTAGTGGGGTTTCTCGGCTGAGATGAAGGCGTCCGCGTTTTTGCGGGTCGTGTGATACTGGCCTTTGCCGCCTGCCCAACCGTTTTGCGTCGCAGCCATGGCCACGAATTTTTCGATGTAGGGTTGCGCTTGTGCTGCGCTTCCAACCCCGTGCTCCTTGAGGACGAGAACGCCGACCGTGTCTGCTGCTCCGGCATGCGAAGCGGTCAAGCCAAAGGCACCCGTGATGGCGGTGGCGGCAACAAGGAAGCGGAAATCGTTCTTTCGCACT
>JBGAOI010000262.1:0-9203 GCA_044221885.1 Polyangium sp. (in: bacteria) | reverse complement strand
CACCGGGAACTTTTTCATCATCCGGCGATGTGCTCACGCCCGAAACTTCCTTGGACAAACCAATTGCGAACACGTGTGTCGCACCCAGTCGCAATGCTGGAGCAATGGGTGTGTTTTGACGAACGCCGCCGTCCATGAAGAGTTCTCGGCCAATACGCACGGGCGGAAACAGAATGGGAATGGCGGCGGAAGCCAATGCGTGCAGGGGCCCAATATGGGCACCGCGAATGATCGTGCGGGGCGGCGCGACTGTGGGCAATGCGCCATCGGGGCCTGTTTGCATGAAAATGACCGTTCGGCCCGACGCGACTTCCGTGGTGGAAACGCTCAACGCTCCAAGGTGGCCGTGACGCAACGTGCGCGAAACGGCACGCCATGGAATTTCTCGTTCGACGAGTTTGGCCATGGGCGCGACGTCAAACACCCCGGCAGAATCCGTACCTCCGCCAAACAGCACCCGGGGCAAACCCAAGGCTTGACGAAATCCAAAGCCGAGAACATCGGGCAAATCCAGCTCGGTCCATAAATTTGCAAGGCGCCGAATACCCGTCGTGGCGTCGGCCATGTGCGCGGCCAAGAAACACGCGTTGATCGCGCCGACCGATGTTCCACACAAAATGTCGATTCGCGGTGCGGCTCCACGTACTCGGGCAAACGCGTCGAGCACGTACGAAAGTACGCCGACTTCATAGGCTCCGCGTGCGCCACCGCCCGAGAGAATCAGCGCAACTTTGCGCCGTCCAGTGCCAGCTCGTTTCGTCGATCGTGCCGTCATGCCAACTCGCCGCGGTTTTTGGGCTCGGACCGACTTGATTCGAACCCGAGACTGTCTGCTTCGGACAGAATGCGCGCAACGACGGTTCTTCGCAAGAACAGGTCGCGCAATCGTATATCTCGAACATGGGCGGCGACGGCTCGGACGTGAGCCGAAGCGCGGAAAAGTGCGTCGCGAAGACCCAAGGGGCTGGCGCGGCGGAGGGCATCGGTGCAAAGGGCGCGTACTTCGATGCCGTATTCGGAACTCGTCGATTCGATGGCTCCGAGCGCTGTTCGAGCAAGTAAAACCCCCGTGTGGTGCTCTTGCGCATCGATACGCGCGGCAGCTTCGATGGCTGTCGCGTAAATGTGGTAACTCAAAAGGCCCTGCGGTTCGGCCAATTTTCGAGCGGCTTGGGCGTAATGAATGGCGTCGAGTGCCTGGTTTTCTGCGCGAGCAATGAGCGCACGCACGATGCGTTCGTGCACGGTGTCGTACGCGCTTCCCGTCACGGCAACGAGTGCCCCGGCATCGCCGCACAAAGTTGCCGCTTCATGTGTGTTGCCGTGTTCGAGGAGCGCCTCGGCGGAGCAGAGCAGCGTATCGGCCCGAGAATCTTGATCGGCGTACCGTTCGTGCGCTTCGCGGGCTCGTTTGAGGTAGCTCAAGCCGCGTTCGACGTCACCGAGACGAGTATACGCTTGCCCGACGTTGCTCAGGGTTTTCGCAATTTGAAATCGACCGCTGATGGCCAGATCGATGCTGATCGAAGACAAACCCAGCGCGATGGCATCTTCGAAACGTTCCATGACAAACATGGCGTACGCGAGAGCATTTTTGGCGCGAGCTTCACTTCGACGCGCGCCGACGACGCGAAACACGGCGATCGCTTCGGCATGGGCCGTGACGGCTTCGTCGACGCGTCCGACGCGACGTAACAAAACTCCCTTGGAACGAAGCACTTCGGCGCGAATACGTGGCGGAAGTTTGGCCATGGCGGCGACGTTCAAGGCACGTTCGCACGCTTCGATGGCGCCACGAACATCGCCCAAATCGCCGAGAATTTCCGACAAAATGGTGAATGCTTCGACCTCGAGCGCAGGTTGTCGCGAGATACGCGCCGCTTCGGTCGCGCGCTCGGCCACGGGCAAACCTCGCGCCAATTGCCCGTCATCGCAGTCGATGCGTGCTGTTCGGACGAGGGCCAGCGCTGCCCAACGCGCTTTGCCGCTACGTCGGGCGAGATCGCGCAAGAGTTCCAAGTGTCTACGTCGTTCAGCGCGTCGTCCGAGGTGCCGGTAGATAGCTTCGAGCGCCGCGTGGGCCGTCATCTGCCGTTGATCCGTGGGCGGCAAAAGCCCGAGCGCTCGTTGATAATACCGCAACGCGAGCTGCTCTTGATGCGTCGCGCGCGCCGATGCCGCCGCTTCGAGGTACATCTCGGCAGCACGAACGGGAGCTTCTCCACGCGCGAAATGCCGCGCAACGATGGCCGCGGACAAACCTCGCGCGAGCGGTGTGCGTGAAAGATGTTCGCCCAGCAGTTGATGCATTCGTGCGCGTTTGCTGGTTTCGAGCGCTAAATACGCCACGTCGCGCGCGAGAGGATGACGAAAATCGATGGAGTCTCCGCGATGATCACACAGGCCTCGTGCACACAACCGCATGATCGCTTCGGCGTCGGGAAGGCGGCTCAACGCCAAAATATCGGCTTCTGTGAGAGGACCGCCGGCAACGGCCAACCAGGCGACGACATCGTGTTCGGCTGCAGGAAGTTCCCGAATACGATCGCCAATGAGTTGTTCGAGCGTTGAAGGCAGCGTTTCACCACGTTCCCCCGGTCGTTCATGACGAACCAGTTCGTGGCGACCGCTGTCTTTTTCGGCAATCTCGAGCGTGCCGCGTTCGAGCAGCGCATCGATCATTTCCAGCAGGAAAAACGGGTTTCCCGCAACACGTGGAACGAGTTCGTTACAAATCGGGGCCACTCCGTCGCGTACACCGAGGCGCGCTTCGACAAGACGAACTTGTTCCTCGGGAGCCAGGCCGCGCAGTTCGATGTGCACGAGTCCTTCCATGAAAGGCAAAACGCGTTCGTCCGAGCGGGTGACCAAGATCCCCAGCATCGGGAATGTTTCGTTGCGCCGAAAAACTTCCTTGAAAAGTTCGAGACTCGCGCGATCGGCCCATTGCAATCCGTCAATCACCATCACGAGCGGGTTGCGTCGGGTCAAACCCACGAGCAGGCGACGAATGCCTTGCACCACCAAATCATGGCGATAGTTGCTTGCATCTTCTTCTTGATGATCGCCGTGTTGCGTGCCCGTCACGAGTTCTGCAAGGCGCAGGATTTCTCGCGGTGCACTCTGCGCGCGGATGAACGGACCAAAAATTTCTCGCAACGCGTTTTGCACGTCGTCGAGCGCGCTATCGAGGCCCATGCCCGTTACTTCACGCAGCAAATCGGCCACCGTTGCCAACGGCAACTCGATCTTCACCGGCGAACATTCGACTTGAATCACCCGCACATGGCGCGGCAAATCCGACAAAAACGCCGAGACGAGCGCGGTTTTTCCGATCCCCATCTCGCCGATCACCACCCGGGACACCAGTTCACCGCGGCTCATGCGGGACATCGGAGCTTCTTCGGCACCCGCGCCAAACGGATTCGAGTTTGTCGCGGACACACAACGGTGGAACGCTGCGTGTAGGTCCGCGCGTTCGGCATCTCGGCCCACGAGATCGTTTTGGCCTATCGCGAGTTCGTCCGTGCGTTCTTCGCGCGTGAGTGGCCTATCGAGTGAATATAGGCGCATTTGCGGCGGAACGCGGAATCCCGACGTATCTCCGAGCGTGAGGATGGGCGCATCACCCCAACGAAAATCCCGGCGCACCAAGCGATACACGCCGCCCGCGACCCAGGTTTTTCCCAGCGGTGTTGCCGCACCGACGCGATCGGCAAGAAAATCCGCCGGTTGCTGCAACGTGTGGCGAACGAGGTGACCTTGCGTATCGCGTTCACCCGCCGCAATACCGCGAACGATGCCAATGGCTGCTTTCAGCGGAGCAACGAGATCTTCGCTTGCGCCAGCCAAAGCTTCATGAACGTCAAGGGCCAACGTTGCCGCATCGGTCGCGGATCGTGATGGATTCGCGAGCAAACCGACGATGGCTCGCGCGGACCAAGTCGATTCCCAAGACCACACCGCGCCGTGCTTGAAGGCGATGTCGTCGAGGGTTTGTCGGATCTTGAGCGCCATTCGCCGCGTGCGTTGATTGCCGTCTTCTTCGGTGTCGGTGGACGCATCATCCACTCGCAGCGTGACGACCGCGACGTGTCGAACTTCGCGCGCGACGCGCACGAGCACAGGTCCACGCGTGTTTTCCACGGGCGTACGCGCCAACGGAACGGCGGCCATGGTTGCGGCAGCGGGAGACTCGCGCTCTTCGTCGGCGGGTAGATCCACTTCGCGACCGAAGAGTTCGAGCAGCATCGCTTCAATCGATGCCGAATCGACCAGCTCTTGTTTGGCGAGCAGCGTGCGCATGATCGTGCCGCTCAATTCGCGCGCTGTTTGGAAGCGATCTTCGCGCGAACGACTCATCGCCTTGAGCACGATGGCTTCGAGTTCGGGGGGTATGTCCGGTACATACACCGAAGGTTTTTCGAAGGTTCCTGTACGTACGGCTTCGAGAAGAATGTCGTCGTTGCTCTTGTCGTAAGGCGAGCGCAACGTGAGCATTTCGTAGAAAACCACGCCGAGACCGTAGATGTCGCTGCGGCGATCGACTTGTTGTCCGTGGGCTTGTTCGGGCGACATGTACCCGAATTTGCCTTTCAAAACGCCTTGTTCTTGACGAAAGAGGTTGGCGGTCGCGATGCCGAAGTCGGCGATCTTTACGGCGCCTTCATAGGAAAGCAGGATGTTTTGCGGGGAAACGTCGCGATGCACGATGGCGAGCGGCACACCACCTTCGTCTTTTCGTTCGTGCGCGTAGTGCAGACCTTTGGCTGCTTCCGAGACGATATAGGCCGCGACAAACGGTGGAATTCTTGCGCCGATACGTTTGGCCGAGCCCATGATCTTGCCAAGATCAAAGCCTTCAACGTACTCCATCGACAGAAGCAAACCGTCGTCCCCGTGATCACTGAACTCGTACACTTGCACGATGTTCGGATGATTCAGACGCGTTGCCAGATGCGCTTCTTCGACGAACATCGTCCGAAATCGTCGCGACGAACCATGGGCAGGGAGGACGCGTTTGACGACGAGGAGCTTATAAGTGCCTTCAGCGCCGCGTTTTTTCGCGAGGAAGACTTCGGCCATGCCCCCGGCGCCGAGGCGACGTAGGATTTCAAAGTCGGCAAGTTGGTCGGGGTGCATCGCCATGGCGCGCAGTTACGGACGGGTGGTCTGGCCGTATGGTACCGTCACGGACGCGTTCTCGGAAGAAAAGGATGCTTTTTTTGGTGTTGAGTCGGCGCGTGTACCAGGTGAAACCGCGTGGCTGCGGCATTTTTGTCAAGGAGGTTTGCCGGGGTGTCACAGGGTAAATTTTTTCCAAATTTTTTTCTGGACATCACCGACCGACCGGCGTAGTTTGCTTTTCATGGTGATGAAACTCATGTCGTTCGCCGAAACGGATCCGGTTCTCGCTGCCATTCACGCCGCGCCTGTTGTGGAAGCAAGTGCCGAAGAAATGGCCGCCTTCGAAGAAGGCCTTGCTGAAATTCACGCCGGTCGGGCCATTTCCGCAACGCAGATTCGCCAGAAGCTCGACTCGCTCGCCAATCAATGAGTTGGAACGTTCAATGGTCTCCAGTCGCCGCGCGAGACCTGTGGGAAATACCTTGGAAAACTGCTGCAAACGTTGACGCCTCCGTGATGGCGTTTGCCCAGGGTCGTCCATACAGCGGCAAGCTCGAGAAAATGACCGCCCACGATCCCTATCGAATTCGCCTCCGTCTTCGTGGTGCCGTCGCGTTGCTGTGGATCGAACCTATGTCCCGCACTCTCCACGTATCTCGCGTTTTCTCCTCTTCATAACGTCGTCGAATACGAAATTACCGCAATTCATCGAATAAATCCGCAGGTTCGTCCCTACCATATCGCCCACATCACGCTATCGTGTCCGACCCTGGCAGTTCGGTGCCCAGAAAATCGAGGTACGAGGCGACGATGCAATGGCTGAAGAATTTCGACAAACAGAAAACTGGTTTTTCCCGCCCCCTGTTGGTCTTCCTTCTGCTCGTCTTTCTGGCGGCTTTCGTGCTTATCATTCGCGCTTCGACGCCCGGAACCGCGATCTCGTATTCGGAGCTCGTTCGGTTGCCCGATACGCAGACAACGCGCCACGTCCGCGTGGAAGGTGAACGTTTCGAGATTACTTTCGATGATGGCCGAAAACAAATGGGTATCGTCGGAGATACCGAAGCGCGGCGTACGCTGGTCGATCGGTTTGTCCAATCGGGCTCGACCGTGGAATATGGTGCATTGGGGGAAACTCCGCTTTCGCGGGCCATTGCGGTGTTTGCTCCTTTGGCCGTCATCGCGTTGCTCGGCGCGATTGGATATTCCCTGCATCGACGAAAAGTTCGCGCGCATTTCGTGACCGCTGGAGAACATTCCGCGGGCCCCGTCGTTCGTTTCAGTGATGTGGCCGGTATGGACGAAGTCAAAGAGGCGCTCCAAGAAACCGTAGAATTCTTGCGGAATCCCGAGCATTATCGACGTCTGGGCGGACGTCCTCCACGCGGCGTATTGCTCACGGGCGCACCGGGGACCGGTAAAACGCTTTTGGCTCGAGCTGTCGCTACCGAAGCGGGTGTGCCGTTTCTTTCCGCGTCGGGATCGAGTTTCCAAGAAATGTTTGTCGGCGTGGGCGCATCGCGGGTGCGGAGCTTGTTTGCCGATGCGCGACGTACATCGTCTTGTATCGTTTTTATTGACGAAATCGATGCTGTGGGACGGGCGCGCGGACGGGCAGGGGATTCGGCGGCCATGGATCACGATCAAACGCTGAATCAACTCCTCATTGAAATGGATGGATTCGATCCGGCGGCGGGGATTGTCGTCATTGCGTCGACAAACCGCGCAGAGGTATTGGATCCGGCGCTGTTGCGGCCAGGGCGATTCGATCGGCAAATCATGGTGCCTTTGCCGGATTTGCGCGGCCGCCGAGAAATCCTCGAGGTCCATGCTCGACCGATTACCATTGAAAGCAGCGTTGACTTGGGACACGTGGCCAAAGTGACACCGGGTTTTTCTGGGGCCGAACTTGCCAATCTTTTGAATGAAGCGGCCATTTTGGCGGCCCGGGAAGGCGCTGACGCTGTGGATCTCCAACATATCGACAAAGCGCGCGATCGGGTTCTGATGGGTGCCGAACGGAAGTCGATGATCTTGGATTCGGAGGAACGTCGCGCAACCGCCATTCACTAAGCTGGACATGTCGCTTGCGCTTTGGCGGCTCGACATGCCGATCCTGTGCACAAAGTGTCGATTCTGCCGCGTGGACGAGCGCTCGGCGTGACACAAACGTTGGCCGTTCGAGATCGATTGCTCCATACCCGTGAATTTCTGGAAGATCAAATTTGCGTGCTCATGGGCGGTCGAGCTGCCGAAATGGTTTTGCTTGGAACGATGACTGCGGGAGCTGCCGACGATATCCAGCGGGCATCAGGTTTGGCACGAAAAATGGTCGCGGAACTTGGCATGAGCGATCTGGGGCCCATTAGCATTCCCGATCATGCGGGAACGTTAGGACATGGCGCGGCATTGCTCGGACGTGTCGATGAAGTCTCGCGGAAACTCGTGGAAGCGCAGCTCGAACGGGCGTGCGGCATTGTTTCCTCGATGCGGGACGGGATTACTCGATTAACGGACAAACTCTTGGAAGGTGATACCGTGGTTGGCGACGATATCGTCGCGTGCTTCGAAGGTACATGAACGCGGCCCAAGGTTCATCGGTCGTTGGTGCGTATTCCAGCGACCGATGAACCTTTACGCGAGGCACCTCAATGGCACGTCTGGCAGGATTCTTCTTCGTCGCCGTTCCAAGGATCGGCAGGCGTCGGGTCGTACGTCTGAATCTTCATGTGCGCTCGTGCGGCATCGGAATCGTGGCAACCCCAGCAAGGCAGTCGCGACGGTTCTTTCCGCCAGCTTCCACTCGTTTTTTCGGTATGGCACGCTTCGCAATTGCGAACGTCTTGCGGCAACGTGATATCCCAAAAGCGCCCGGCAACGGGATCGCCGCCAGAATATCCCACGGTCGGGATCGGGTAACTCAAATTCGCGCCATTGTGAATGGCATGAATTCGTTTCGCAATGGGATGACCACCGGACCATTGCCCTGACGCGGTTTGCGTCTGGTAATCATGACAAGCGCCGCATTGATCAAGCGCCAAATCGTTGAGGATCTTGTTGTGTCGTGAAAAGTCCAACACAAGTCCGACACCGCCCGTGGCTTGATGGCACGAATCGCAATTGCGAGCCGGGGGCAATTCTTCCTCGGCTTGGCCCACTTGGAACCGTACGAGCGCGACCGACGGTGTTTTGTAATCGGTGGCGCTCTTGCGTCCGCGATCCGAAATTTCAACGCTGGCGACGTAGGTTCCGGGACGCAAATCATCAACAGGATCGAGCGTATACGTGATCTTGTCCGTGAACCATTGCACTTTGGGATCGTTGTTCGCCGGATTCGATTGTTTGCCAATCGAAACACTGGGCGTGCTGCCTCCAATGGTACTGACCGCGACGTTGTTTCCGAAAACTGCCGTGTTCACGGGCCCGGCCACGAGCTGCACGGAATAAAGTTCGCCCAAGTTACGACTGCGAATCGCTACTTTGCCGCCAGTATCGAGGTACGCCAGGCCTCGAGCTGCAAAATTGGCATTTCCGTTGAGCCAATTCACGATTTCTTGGGGCGTCGCGGCCGCGGTACTCGAAAACGAGCCACTCGACACGGGAACGCTCACGCTGCCCGGAAGAATGGTACCGCCGTTTTTTCCCGAATACACATCACGTCCGCCATCGAATTTGACGTCCAACGTCGCGCCCGCGGCACTGATGTCGAAGGGGCCTGCCGACGTACTCGTCACCCGGGCACGTGCGCGTGTTGTCAGCACGGGATTGCGATCGGTTCGAGGTCCGTGTACGAAGAAGTTTGTCGCAGCGAATAAGCCATCTTTGGGTGGACACGGCGCCACGGTGCAACCTTCGGCTGTTGCCGAAGTTTCCGCGGCGAAGGTCGTGTGATCGATGACGGCGCCTCCATTCTCGAGGTCTTTCAGGACAATCGTGACGACGGGGCTTTCTCCCGGCATGAAATGGGTTCCATTGGCCGGTGTCGACATGGTCAGGGTAATGTCGAATTCGGGAAGGTTGCGAATATCCTTGACTGTCCAATCGTGCGCGACGGTGACGGACTTTCCAACGGCATT
>JBGAOI010000261.1:0-9223 GCA_044221885.1 Polyangium sp. (in: bacteria) | reverse complement strand
ACGACAACCAGAACCTGGCCAAAAATCTTCGTGACGTGCTCGAAGGCGCAAGTGAGCTCGAAGCGGAGGTAGCTCTGGCTCCAACGGGACATCTTGCGCGCGAGCATGCGCAGCGTGAAGGATTCGACGTTGCGGTGGTGGACGTCAAACTTCCGGACGAAAGTGGCGTCGACTTGATTCGCCCATTGCGGGAAGCGTGTCCGCATGGGGAAATTGTTTTGCTTACGGGCAATGCGACGGTGGACATCGCGATTGCTGCGTTACGCGCGGGCGCGTTTGCTTTCGTGTTGAAATCGTTTCGCCCAGCCGAACTCATTTCCACGGTGGCGCAAGCACTCGAAAAAGTGGCGTTAAAACGCGAACGCGAAGAGTTCGAACGGCGTTATCGAGCGATCGTCGATGCGGCTGATGTGCTCATCGTGGGGCTCGATGTGCGCGGCCGAGTGACCCTTTGGAATCCGAGAATTGCTGCGGTGACGGGGATTTCGACGGAAGAAGCGGTGAGCGGCAATTTGCCGGAAAACATTTTGGATGAAGAGGGGCGTCGAAGGTTTGGCCAAGCATTCATCAATGTACGTAACGAGGGTACTCCTGCCGATGTCGAAGTGGGGTTGCTCGATGCTGTCGGGGCCATTCGATTGGTGCGGTGGCATTTGAGTGCTGTGCGTGGACCGGGAAATCGCGTTGAGCTCGTGTATGGAATTGGTATTGACGTGACCGAGCGTCGGGCGCTCGAACGTCGGGCGCAAGGTGCAGAAGCGTTGAATGCAATGGCGCCGTTGGCGCTTGGCTTGGCGCATGAGATTCGCAATCCATTAAATGCTGCGGTGCTCGAATTGCATTTGCTCGGACGGGGTATCGATCGATTGTCAGATGGAACGGCGAAGGATCCATTGCGGGCGCGGGTGAGAATCGTCGAAACGGAAATCAAGCGTCTCGAGCGTCTTTTGACGGACTTTTTGGAACTGGCGCGGCCGCGGGCGCCGCAACGTGAGCCTTTGGATTTGTCGCGTGTATTGGAAGATGTGTTGGAGCTCGAAGCGGAAGCGATGGCTTCGCACAAAGTCGAGCTCATTCGGGAGATCGAATCCAATGTCATGGCCTTGGGGGACGTGGAAAAACTCAAGCAAGTGGTATTGAATTTGGTGGTGAATTCGCTCGATGTCATGCCGGACGGTGGCGTTCTTCGAGCATTCACGGGGGGAGACGAGCGCGACGTTTGGTTTGGGATTGGTGATACGGGACCGGGCGTGGATCCGCATATTTTGGCGGAGATATTCGATCCGTTTTTCACGACAAAAGCGGCCGGGACGGGACTTGGGCTGGCGATTGTCCGGAAAATCGTGGATCAGCATGGTGGTCGCGTTGCGGTGGAAACGAAAAAGGGCGAAGGAACGAGCGTGCGGGTGAGTTTGCCGCGGTTGGGTTCGGCGGCGTAGGACATGACGAACTTTGTTTTTCTGATGAAATAATTGTGTTTCGGCGTGTCCATATCGTGTAGACTGGCGACGAGTTAAAAGAGTCGTGGAGGTTTGGGAGCATGGCATCATCGTACAATCCATATGAAGCGCCGGCGGCAGGAGGATATGGAATGCCGCATCCATCCGGGCAAATGGGTCAAATGGAAGCGATTACGCCGCGGATGGTGGAGCATTTGCGGGATGCTCGGCCGTGGGTACGTCTTTTGTCGATTCTGTGTTTCATTGGTGCGGGCTTCATGATCCTTGCGGCCGGGCTGATGTTTCTTGGTGGGCTCATGGGCCTTGCGGCTTCATCGAGACGTGGTCTTGGTGGATCGGAAGCGCTCGTCGGGCCGATAGGAGGGCTCGTTTATTTCTTTATGTCCGGCTTTTATGCAATACCTGGCGTCCTCATGCATCGGTTTGCCAATGCGATTGATTCGTTTGTCATCGCGCAATCAGCGATGACGCTCGAAGATACGCTGGACAAGAGCCGTGCGTATTGGAAGACGTGTGGAATCATTGCGCTGGCGATGATTGGCTTCACGATTTTGCTTTTCGTCGGCGCGATTTTTGTGGGCATTGTTGCGGGCATTGCGGCGAAGCCATAAGGTGCCTGTCGAATTCTGCAGGAATGCGGGGCATCGCCACCTGGAACGATGACCGTACATCCACGGGAACCAACGGAGCCAACGGCGATATCTACGTCAATCGGTTCGAATGATTCCGACGTCGAATCGAATCGATTCGATTCGCGGACAAACCCCAAATACGACCCGTCCTTTTCGTCGGGCGGGTCGTATTCGTTTACATCGGCAGCAAAACCACGAGTTCCGTGAATTCGCCTTGCTTTGTATTGACTTCGATGTTTCCACGATGATCGCGCACGACAATATCGTGCACAATGGACAAACCAAGTCCCGTGCCATCTCCACTCGGCTTTGTCGTAAAGAACGGTTCGAAAATGCGCTTGACGGCATTGGGAGCAATGCCCGTGCCGTTGTCGTGAATTCGCAATTCCACCCGGCCTTCGTTTTTACGTGTGCTCACGCGAATCGTTGGCGTGAATCCGACCCCAGCGTTCCGCCGTTTCTCATGCAAGGCATAAGCGGCATTCGAGATGAGGTTGACGATGACGCGTGTGAAATCTTGAGGTGCAAGTCGGACGTTACCAATCGCCGTGTCGAGGTCCGTATCGAGCTTGATTCCCAGGTGAGCATCGCGCCGTTGAATAGCATCGAGTCCAAGCGGTAATGCTCGGGCAACGAGTTGATTGAGATCGACGATTTCGCGTACGCTCCGCTCACCTCGAGCGTGGAGCAACATTTGTCCTAAAATACCATTGGCACGACGCCCGTGTTCGTCGATCTTTTGGACGCTTTGCTGGAGCATGGGCAAAACTTCGTCGAGTTCCGATGCAATATCGTCGCTCAAAGCATCGCGATTCTTTTCGATGCTATCCATCAATTCCGCCGTCAAATCGACCGCGGATTGGGCAAAGTTGTTGATGAAGTTGAGCGGATTCTTGATTTCGTGCGCAATGCCCGCCGTCGTCGTTCCAAGCGCGGCAAGTTTTTCCTGCATGACGAGTTGCTCTTGCGCTTCTTTCAATTTGTCGAGCGCTTCCGACAAATCCTTATTACGTTCAGACAACTCCACGGTTCGTTCGACGACACGTTGTTCGAGTGTCGCGAATGCTTCGGCATTTTGAATCGACAATGCAGCTTGTGCCGACAATAACTCCAACACCTGGAGACGTTCGGCCGTGAATGCATCCTGGACGAGATTGTTTTCAAGGTAGACGACGCCAATGCGCCGTCCTTGATTCGACAACGGGGCGCAAAGCACGGATCGAGGATTCGTGCGCACGACGTAGGGATCTTTGGTGAAAATGCCCGTTGATGTGGCATTGCCGAGAACGATGCTTTCACCCGTGCGGACGACGTATTGCACGATGGCTGTCGGAATTCGCGTTTCATTCTCGGCCAGCGTCTTGAATTGCCCCGTGGGCTCTTCGGTTTGTCCGAGCATCCATTCGGCCACAATCAAGAGGCGCCCGTTTTGCTCGAGGAAGAGAACGCCGCGCTGAGCGCCAGCATTTTCCACCATGATCCGCATCAATTTGGCGACGAGCCGGCCAAGAACGATTTCTCCCGAAATCGTCCGCGCTGCTTTCATGATGCTCGACAATTCGAGTTCGACGCCCGTGGAGGACTTGCTCGTCGTCACCGTGACATCGGTCAAATTGCGTTGACGCACGTTTCCAATAGCAAAAAGACCGGGATGATGTCGCTCGAGCCATTCTACCTTGGCTTTTGCGCCCCAGCGCCCATATGCTCGATGGGCCTCTATCCAATGCGATTCAGCCGTGCGCTCCCAACCCCGGGCGACGCAGTATTCGGCGCACAGTTCGTGCGTAAGCGCCTCTTCGTGCGTGAATCGATGTTTCGCAGCTCCCTGGAGCGCTCGTTCGTAATGATCGAAGGCATCGCTGAAGCGTCCATCGAGGCGCGCTCGTTCCGCGCGAATCAATTCCAGCTTGTGCTCGAAATTCATCGGCGCGTCCGAAGCCCACTTGGTCAACAGCGCAACATGCTTGTCGACCTTTTCGAGCGCCACCGTTCGTTCGGCATCGCTCGCCGTTGCGCAAAACGAAAGCAGCGCGAGGGATTGATAAAAGGCATGCTGCGCAAATGGCGTTTGGCCTTGTTGCCCACCCGCGTACTTCTCGGCCACTTCGGCATCTCGAACCGCCGATGCAATTTCGCGGAAAATGACCGCGAGCGCCAAACGGTTCGTATGGAACACCATGAGCGTCCCAATGTTTTGCGCTTGTTCGAGTTCCGGTAATTCTTTCGATTCCGAGAATGCTTCCCCTTCGAGTTTGAGCGGGGTCTTGGTTCGTCCAAGTAAGTTTTCCACCGATTGCACGAAGGTGCGCAAATAAACCGAGTGGAATTCGAGCTTGTAGCGCGTGAACATGCCCAAGCTTTGTTTGTACTCGGCTGCCGCTGCCTCGAGTGGGTCACCGGCCCAAAACATGAAATTAGCGGAATTGATGGCGCAATACCCGGCGTGTTGAAGATCGCCTGTTTCAATGCCGCTTCGCGTACCAATGCGCAACTGATCGAGCGTATCGCGATAATGTGATTTCCACGCGAAGACGAAGATCGTCGTCGTGAGGTATACGAATGCTCTGGAAACCCACGCGCCAAACCGATCGAGCAATCGGTGCGCAAGTTCGGCATATTCCGAGGCCGCGGCCGTATTGCCCACAACACCCATGAGCACCGTGCTGTACATCGTGTACGCCATGGGCGAATATCGCGAATTGCCGTGTTCGGCGCATATCGCAAAATATTTCGCCACAACGACGACGAATAGAGGTGGATTGACCATGTACGTCGGCGCAACGATCGTCGAAATAATGCGCAATGCAGCCAATTTTTGGGGATCGACAAGCTCGGGCAAGTCCCAGAGTTCGGCGGCATTGCGTCCATTGAGGACTTGATGCGCATGTCCCAACGCTTGGCCGATTTCTGCGGGACCAACGGTTCGTTCGAAGTGTACATCGAGCAAATCGAGAGCGGACAAACCTGCTTCGACAACGCGGACCAATTGATTTCGATTCAGCCCGAAGAGCATTTGCAGCTCGAATACGCGCACCTTCTCCATGACGGTTTGCGCTTGTTCCATGGCGAGGGCGGCGAGTTTGTCGGCTCGATCCACGTTGCCATTCAGGTATTCGGTTTCTGCGGCGTCTCCGTGCAGCGTAAACGCCAATTCGCGACGTTTTTCGAAAGCATCTTTGGGCAACAAGTCCAAACCTGCGGTCAAGTACCGCAAAGCTGGTTCCCATGCCGCTGCGTCCAAAGCCCGTTTTCCAGCAAGCTGCGCCAAATCGGCTGCGGCGTACCGTTCGTCGTCTTCGACAATCGCGTCCCGACCCAAATCGAAATGCGGCACGATCTCGAAAATATGCTCCGGCAATGTTTCCGGCGTCGTCGCCGCGAGCAACATACGCCCCAAACCAAGGTGAATCTGAGCGCGGTCCGCTTCGGGAATGAATGCATACGCCGCTTGCTGCATGCGGTCGTGAAAAAATCGGAAAACGCGCCGTGGTTCTCCGGCCAAACCCGATGAAATCGAAGTGGGAAGCTGATCGCCAAACGGAACGATGAGCCCCTCTTCAACGACCTCGCGCAACGTCCCCAACGCTTCGGCATGAGAAACGTTGGCAACCACGGCCAACGTGGCGACATCGAAGCGATTTCCAATGCATGCTGCCAGGCGCAACATCCGCTGTGCCGACTCGGACAGTTTCCGAATCTTGTTCGCCATGAGCTCGACCACGTCGGCCGTCATGGGATGTTGGCGAATTGCTTCGATATCCCAGCCAAACCGACGTTTTTCTTGGTCAAACGTGATCAATTGGTCGTCATGAAGCTTGCGCAACATTTGCGACAAGAAAAACGGATTTCCTCCGGTGATCCGTGACAAGTGTTGCGACAATGCAAGCGCTTCTGCTTCCTCGCAATGCGTCGTGTCGCTTATGATTTGCGTGACGGCGTGCGTATCGAGAGGTACGAGCTCGATGGTCGAGATGGGCGTCGTGCCGCGGCGAATGTTTTCAATCACGGGCAGGAGCTGATGGCCTTCGGTCACTTCATTGTCGCGGTACGCGCCAATCAGAAGAAAATGCTCGAGGTTCCCCGCGGTCATGAGATTTTCGATCAACGTCAACGAACCGGCGTCCGCCCATTGCAAGTCGTCCAGAAAAACGACGAGCGGATGTTCCAACGTTGCGAATACCCGCACGAATTGCTCGAAGGCGAAAAGGAACCGACGTTGGGCGTCGGCCGGAGGCAATTGCGGCGCCGGCGGCAATTTGCCCATGAGCAACTCGACGGCCGGGATCACGTCGGCAATGACCGAGCCATTGGCGCCCATCAATTGGTTGTAACGATCGCGCCACGACGTCAACCGTTCTTCCCGCTCTGTCAGAAGCTGACGAATGAGATCGTGGAATGCGTCAATGATCGAGGCATACGGAGCATTGCGCTTTTGTTGATTGAACTTACCCGAAACGAAGTAGCCATTTTTTTCGACAATGGGTCGATCGACTTCGTGCACCAATGTCGATTTACCAATACCCGAATATCCCGTGACGAGCAAAAGCTGGGCTTGCCCAACGCTGGCTTGTTCGAATGCTGTCAATAATTTATGACGGTCTTTGTCTCGGCCATACAATTTTTGCGGAATCCGAAAACGATCCGAACCGTCGTGTGTTCCAGGAACGAAATTCTCGAGCGTTCGACCATTGTCATGAGCTAGACACGTATCGAGGTCCGCGGCGAGACCATAAGCGCTTTGATATCGCTCCTCGGGGTTTTTGGCCAGCAGCTTCATGACGATCCGCGAAACGGCTTGCGGAATCGAGGGATCCGCTTCATGCGGAGGTCGCGGCGTTTTCGCAATATGGCAATGGACAAGCTCCATGGGATCCATGGTCGAAAACGGCGGACTGCCCAAAAGCATTTCGTACAGCGTCACACCCAATGAATACAAATCGCTGGTTTGATCCACCGAACGATTCATGCGCCCCGTTTGCTCGGGCGCAATGTACCGCAATGTGCCCCGAATCATTCCCGATGATTCCATTGCGATCTGATCGCGTGACAATTCGAAGGCAATTCCAAAATCAATGAACCAAACGTTCTTCGATGCCGGATCGAAGAGAATGTTGGCCGGATTCACGTCCCCATGGACAATTCGATTACGATGTAACTCCGCCAAAATTCGCGCCGCCCGGCTGCCAATATGCAAAACATCGCCCAGCCCCATCCGCCCACGTGCCAGGTGCGTGCCAACAGCACTCGCCCCAACGTCCGCCATGACGATCCCAAGCTGCCGACGATCGCGCAACAGACCGAGCGGTTTCACCACGCCCGCAATCGTCCGTTTCGATAGAATCGCGTGCTCGTGCTCTATCTGCGCGACTTCGTGCGATGAAGGATTGTCATTCTGTAACAGCTTGATGACGACAGATGCCCCATCGGCGAGACGACGTGCTCTGTAGACGACGGAAGATGCGCCGGAGTAAAGACGCTCACCAAGGGTGAAATCGGTTAGCGAGGACATGAGCCCAAGCGTACACGAAAGCGCGCTTTAGAAGGCAAGAATACTAGCGAAGCTGGAGCGAATGGAAATCAGCCGCCAACCATGCGCATGGGGGGCTTGAGCGGCAAGGGAAGGGAAGGTCCAGGCGACGAGGGCGCGGCTGCCTTGGGAGCAGCTTCGCCTTCGAGTGCCGCAAGACCCGCGAAACAACGGTCCATGCCGTAGTCGAGCGCCGCTTCTCGCTGGAAAACCTTGGATAACTTCACGAGCTTCAGGGAGGTCTGTTTGCCCAGATCCGTTTCTCGCTCGAGGAACGCTTCGAAGGAACCATATCCCTTTGCTTGGAAAAGCTCCTGTTCTTGGATCTCGGCCAGCACTTGACCGATCTCGAAGAAGCCTTTTTCCATGCGCTTGCGAAGCGTTCGAATCTTCGTCGTTTGATTGTGCAGTTCGCCGATCTTCGCCTTGATCTCTTCTGCACCTTGTGGAACGCGAATCGTTGCCCGTGCACTTCCCGGAGGAGCCGGTTCTGCCGCCCGAGCCCGCGCCTCGGCCGCATGTTTTGCCGCATGTCGAGCCGCCCAGGGCGCCGCGCCACGCAAACCAAGCTTGCGCTTCGAAGTCTTGGAATCGTCTTCCTTGCCCTTCGCCTTCGTCTTGGTCTTCGTCTTGGCCTTGGCCTTCGCTTCCCCAGACTTGGCCTTCGCTTCCCCAGACTTGGCCTTCGCTTCCCCGGACTTGGCCTTTGCCTCCCCAGACTTGGCCTTTGCCTCCCCAGACTTGGCCTTTGCCTCCCCAGACTTGCCCTTCGACTCACCGGATTTGGCTTTCGATTCGCCACTCGACTTGGCCTTCGATTCACTCGAAGCCTTGGCTGTCGTTTTGGTCTCGGGGCCATCGCTCTGGCGGGAGGCGCTCGAAATCTTCTTCTTCTTTTTCTTCTTCAAGCCCTTGTCCGAGCTTTTTTCTTTCATCGCTTTCGCCATGTTGCTGCGTCCCGCTTCCGCGATAACATCCGCGTTCACCCAAGCGTCGTTCGCTTGAGTCGAACCTGACTTCCGTGCACGTCGCACGCGCACTCGAGCTTTCCGCTCGTCGCCTTACCAAAATTTATGCCCATCCGTCCACAAACTTTCGGATGTAGGTCCATTTTTGGCATTCCAAGCTCGAAATCCGCGTCCAATCAGACCAATTCGTGAGGTGGCATCCGTGCTACACCCCGCCTCATGACGTCTCGTCACGCCGCCTCCGTCACGCCTTCTCCCGCGACGAACAACCCGCCGCTTTCGTCGCCCTCGAGCACGCATCCGTCAAACCCGTCTGTCTCGCCAAACAACACTCTGTCCTCGCGTATTGCCGTCGTCGTGAATGGCAACGCGAAAAGCGTGACCGCAGAAGTCATCGAAACCCTCGATCAAATCCTCGACAACGGCGATCTATTCGTTTCCCGCCGCGTCGAAGAAAGCGAAGGGATCGCCCGAACCCTCGTCGATCGAGGTTACGGCACCATCCTCACCGGCGGAGGTGACGGCACTTTCACCGTCGTTCTCACCGCTGTCGTGCAAGAAGCCCGCCGACGTGGAGCCGCCCTTCCACGTTTTGGCCTCTTGCGCCTGGGCACCGGCAACTCCCTCGCCTGGGTG
>JBGAOI010000260.1:0-9236 GCA_044221885.1 Polyangium sp. (in: bacteria) | reverse complement strand
CGATTGGGCAGCCGCCTCCGCCTCTGCGTAGCGCACCGCCGCCAGCGCCTCGGGCAAGTGCGCGTCCACCCGCCCCTGCGCCTGGACAAACTCCAGCGCCGACATCCGTGGCACCGCCACCGCGAACGCCGTCGATGCCTCCCGGCCCAGCGTCACGCGCGACTGCGCCCGCGCCAACTGCCCCTCCACCAGCGGCAACCCCGGCACCTCCGCCCGTGGCGATGCCGACGCGCAAACGTTTGCCATCACGAACGGGCGCCCGAAAGAGCGTCGCCGGGGATCCGCTTGCGCGTACCGGGAAAAACCCCGTCGCTCCCGCGGGAGCCCCGCAAGGTGGAGCAGCCAAGGCAGGAGGCTCGGGCAAACGTCCAAAGACGACGATCATCGATCAAGGCTGGGGAGATTTCACACCCACGCCCGCACCGTTGCCTGCGCCACCGCCACCGCCGGACGAGGAAATCACGGCCGCACGAAATCGCTCGGCGCTGATGGATATGCCGATCGATGACCTCGATGGCGTGACGAACATTTTTTCCGGTCGTGACATTGCGAAGCAAGTCGCGTCCGTACGCAGAGAAACTCCAGCCATTGCACCGCCCCCTGTAACGATCACGGGCATGCCCGCGCCATCAGTACCGCAGCAAGCGCCGGCAGCAACACCGACGCCAGCGCCTGTTGCAGCACAACCGCAACCGCCCGCGTCGCATACGCCTGCGCCATCCGCAGTGCAGCCTCAACTGAGCCGTAACAAAGTTGGACCAGCAAGTGTTCGTCCGGCCGCACTCCCGGTCACGATCTCGCATCACGCACCAGCAGCGCCCGCATCGCACGCACCCGCGGCGCACACGCCGCCGCCGAGCGCACAAGCACACGCACACACACCTGCGCCATCGCAAGTGCACACACCGCAACCAGCTCCGTCTCAACCTGTCGTCCCAGCGCAAGCTCCAGCAGCAGCGCCATCGGCAGCGGCACGAGTGGCAACCGTTTCAGCAATACGCGTCGCAATCTTCGGACGGGAAGGGGACATGCGCATTTTGGCGCTTGCGCCGCAATCATCTGCGCCCGCGGGCACGGTCCAAGCGCTTCTCGTGCCCACGTCGGACGCAGAAGCAGCCGCTCTCGCGAAACTTTTTGGTCTGTGAACCTTCTCGGAACGAGGAACTCGCCATGACCGACGATCGGACCCGCCCTTCACGAATTCGCATCTCTCGCTTGCGAGAAGACCACGTCGAAGCCTTGATCGAAGTCGAGCGGGCCTGCTCGGCGATGTATCACGACATCGGTTTCGACGCGGCCGAGGTTCCCGTACGTACGTACGCTGACATTGCGCATCTTCCGCGGTACCACAACGTGTACGTCGCTGAAGCGGATCACATGCCGGCCGGTTATGTAGCTTGGCGTGATGAAGCACCAGGCATTGCGTACATCGAGGAATTGTCGGTACATCCAGACTTTCAGCGATTTGGCGTGGGGTCGAAGTTGCTGGAAAAGGTGGAAGAAGACGCAGTCAATGCGGGCTTGGCGGATCTGATCGCGAAAAAGATGGAGAAAGCGACGTGGGCCAACGGGTTCTACGCACACCATGGCTTCACGGAACTACGCGAAAATGCGAGTCATCGCGCTGTTGCGTGGCAGGCGGAAAAGGCCAGCGGAAGGCCGGCAACGCGCGCGGGCGAAGTTGTGATTTGGAAGCCGCTTCGCGTCGAGCGTGCTGAGGAAGAGCCGGAAGAACCGGAAGACTCGTGAGTCGGTAGACGACGTCGGGCAAAGAGACGGGTTTTTGTAGAACCGCGAAGAGGCGTCGAGTTACGCCGTTCCACAGGTGCCAGCCACTTTTGTAGAGCGGCGAAGAGGCGTCGAGTTACGCCGTTCTAATTAGTTGACATAATGTATCTTATGCGAAATTTATCAGTCACCGGAAGTAGGGGATTCGCGCAGCAAATACGGCACAGTCCGTGCTCGACCACGGTTTGTCCGCAAGCGCGTACACGCGTTATGCGCGTCCAGGCACTTTTCAAACGCGATGCCCCATCGCGCGCGCACATTGCCCCAACACGACCAAAACGCTTCGCAAAGCGCGCTTGTTAGCGCGCGGAGCGAACGTTCAAGCCGCGCGCTCTCATCAACACCAACTCAGAACCGCGGCCAGTCCGGCGTCTTCGCAGCTTCTCGTGGCGCCGTGATCGAAATTCCCAGCAACGAACCGCCGTTGTCGAGCACATACGCCCTCGTTCCGTGCGCCACCGGCGTCATCGCGAAGCTCGCTCCGGGCAAAATCCCATCGATGAGCCCACCGTTCACAGGCGAAAACAAGAACAATCCGTACCGCGACGTGCCCACGAGCAACGCTCCAGCCACGCCAACTGGCATCGTGATCCCGCCTTCAGGCAAATTTCGCCGCCACAACGTCCGACCGTCGTTCGGATCCAACGCCCAAAGCCCAGTCAACCCCGATGATGCGAACAAAATCCGCTGCTTCTCCACGGGCGCCAACTGCTGCGGCCGATGCGCTTGATGCTGTGGCTGTTCCCACAACATGAGTTCTGTAACGCCAGTCGCTTTTTCGTTCACCCAAGCACGCGTGCCGTTCTCGGCATCGAGCGCAAACACGCCACCGCCGTAACTTCCCACAAACACGACGTCGCCCGATGAAATCCGAGCCACAACCGGCGTCGTGTCCACATCCAAGTACCGCGTGCGTTCACCAGGTCCGTTCGCTTCGGCTTCCGCCGCCAAATCCACAAGCGGCCACTGTTCCGAACCGTCCTCGATGTCGTACGCCAGCACAACACCATCCGAAAACGCGACGTACACCTTGTCCCGACCCAGCGCAGGACCGGCATACCCAGACACTTCCATCCCAAACGCCGGCGTTCGATGTTGGTGCCATTTCAATTCACCCGAGTCCGCATGCAACGCGACAAGCGTATCGGTACACGATGCCGTCGCGAATCACCGGACGGCGCAAAATCTCGGCGTTTGTTGAAAAACGCCAACGCAGCTTCCCATCCGCAGCCGAAACTTTGTAAAGCGCGCCATCGTTCGAGCCAAAATACAACGCATCTTCCTTCGCGTCGTACACCACTTCACTTTGCACCGGACCCAGCGTCTCAAAACGCCAAAGCGTCACGCCATCCTGCGCTCGCAAACAGTACATGCCGTTGTCGCTCGAGCCGACGAAAACACGACGTCCTTCGACATCGAGCACCGGTTGACCACGTTCGTAGGTCTCCGTTTGCTTTCGCGAATCTGACGTAAGCGGTCGTCGCAACGCAATCGCCAACGTGCCACCAGGATGATGCAGCCACGTTGGCACTTGCGGCGTTGCCGGCACGCCCGATGCTTCGCATCCGAACAATCCGGCAACGCTTGCCAACATCGTCGTAGCTCCAACGATGTTGCGAACCACATTCATCGATCGCTTCAAGACCTGCATCACGCTCAAGGCTTTTCGTTTTTCGGCGGCGCTTTCTGTTCGATCGCTTCTTGCGCTCGACGCGCCATGTCTTGCAATTCCTGTGGCGTCGGCATTTTGCCCGGAGCTGGCTTGTTCGCCGCAGCAGCCGCTGCGCTCGGATCAATCTGCGTCATCAGATCGCTCACAGCACCTTTCAAATATCCCAGCGGCTGAGGGTCCGTGGATGGCGTCGTGAGTTTCGTATTGAGCGGCTCGAGCAGTTCCTTCGCTTTCGCCTTGTCACCCTTTGCAAAGTGCAAACGAGCTTCGTGGTACGTCGCGAGTTCTTTGTAGCCCTTCACGTCGATCGCCCCGAGCTCTTTGAAACTCGCCAGCGCCGCATCGAGCTCGCCTTTGCCTTCTTTGGCAAACGCGATGCCTTCGGTCGCTCGACCCTTCACGTCGGGATCCGCCGCAGCCAACGGCGACGAGAGCACCTCGCCGTACACTGCAATCGCTTTGTCGTAGTCCTTCTTCTCGAGGTGCGCGCCGCCTTGACCAAGTTTCGCCAAAAGCGCTGCACCCGTTCCGGTGTGACTCTCGACGACCTTGTTGTACGAGCCCAACTCTGCGTCGGCTTGTTCCGCGGTCGACTTGAAGACTTTTCGCGTGTCGTATTCCTTCTCGTCGTCCGAGCGTTTGTCCTCTTCGAGAACAATGCCTCGATCGGCCGCAACGCCTGCCATGAGTTTTGCCGAAGCTTCGCCGGCTTTTTTCTCGACGCGCGAATTGTAGAAAACGTAGCCACCTGCTCCGACCAACCCAATGAGCACGACCCATTGGATGGCTTGCACGTTTGACCGGAACCACTTGCCAATGGCCGCTGTCGTGCGCGCGAGAACATCGTCGACCATTTCGCCGGCATCGAGCGTACTGGCAACAGGTGCCGTCGCCGCGGATGCCGCTTGTTCACGTCGACGCTTCAGGAGTTCCTTGGCGCGAGCATTTTTGTCCTTGGACAAACTCGCGTCTTCCCCTGCACTTCCCGCTTCTCGCTTCTTCCGGCGAGCCAACGCTTCGTCACGACGTCGTGCAGCGCGATTGGGTTTCGCAGCGTCGGCTTCTTCAGGTTTGTCCTCGGACGCCCCCTCCCCAGCCTCAGCCGATTCGCCGCCTTCTTCCTCGGCTACACCAAGGGCTTTGGCGACGCGTAACGCAGCTTCGTCCCGCTCGCCGTCATCATCCTCGGACTCATCGGCGTCGCTCGCTTTCGCGTCGCCTTCGTCTTCGGATTCATCATCGGAATCCTCGTCCGATTCATCTTCGTCTTCATCCGAAGCGTCGTCCGATTCTTCTTCTTCTTCTTCTTCGCGCTCGTCCTCGTCACGCTTGTCTTCGTCACGGTCGTCGCGGTCTTTTTGCTGCTTATCCTGTCGCGGCACGACGGGGACTCTAGCCGTGCCAAGTCCGGCGTCAATGAACCTGACAACGCCTTTTCGCAAAAGTGTCGACAGTCCACCTTCGGCGATTGGCTCAAGGCACTGGCAAACGGTCTTCCGAGCCCGCTGAACCGCCACCTGCCCCTACGGAACCCGAGGAACTTTCATCATGTGTCTCGGGCGTCCACGGTTCGGGCGGAGGCGGCGGCAGTTCCGGGGCCAAAGGCACCACCACGCAGACAGACAGTTCCACGTTCTGCGTCGCGTACACGACAAACTCGCCATAGTCGCCCGGACGAACCCCTACGGTTGCGGGAAGCGTGGCGAAGATCTCCTGGAACGCTTCGCCCGGAGGAACATGCAGAAGCGACGTTTTCTGCGGATCAAGCTCCGGAGCTCGAATCGGCACCAGTTCTCGATCGCGGCCCGTGCTGGGTCGCACACGGCCCATCCCCATGCCGATACGAATTTCCCCCGGGCGATCATCGAGCGATCGTGCCCGGCACAACGCACGAATGGACTCACTCGTGTTTTTCTTCGGAACGACAATCCCCATCGAAACACCGCTGCGCGCAAACTGTCGCAGTCGGTTGAGATCACGATCCCTTGGACCTCCAATGAATTTGATGATGTCCGCTTCGATCGCAAGTCGCAGACCATTCGGCAGCGGATCCGGCACTCCAAGCAATCGAGTCAGCGGTACAACGAGCTCGGGGTCGCCACCCAAGGAAACAATCGCTTCCGCCATCGCGATCCGGGCTGGTTGATAACGTTCGCTGGCAAGATGTTCAGCCAACGCTGGACGCGCAGATTCTTGGCCAATCGCCGCCAACGCAGCCGCCGCATGCGGCGCCAAACGCACATCGTCCAGTGCGTCAATCAAAACCAACACTGCGGATTTCGCGCGTATTTTTCCTAGGGCTTGAACGATTTCTTTCGCCCGCTCGAACGCCAATCGTTCCTTCGCCGTCGCTTGCTTGCCGTAACCTTCTTGAAGCCACGCGACGAGTTCCTTCTCGCCACGCGCATCTCCTGATTCGGCCAGCGCAAACGCGGCAAGATGACGCCACGTCGGATCCGCGTCGGTCACCAAATCACGCGTGAGCGGAGCGCCTTCGCCAAGTCGCGTGAGGCCCAAGGCGCACCAACGCTTCACGACGTCGTCTTCATCGCGCACGAGGGCCAAGCGCATCGGCGCTGCGGTTTCGTTGCGATGAAGCTCGAACAGCACTTCTGCGGCTTTGCGGCGAATTCCGAGATCGGCATCGTCGAGCAAGCCTGCAACATCGACAGCAGCGTCTGCATCTCCAGCGATTCCTCGTCGCAGCGCATCCGGCCAACCTTTGCCTTCGACGCGTAAACCGGCGATTTCGTATCGACCGTGCGAACCTTCCACACCGCGAAGCTCGGCCCGCATCTCGGCCACGTCTGCCGGATGAACCGCCGACAAATCCCGTGTTTCTTGCGGATCTTTGTGAACATCGTACAGCGCGCACGCGCCAATCCTTCGAGCACAAACGAGTCGAAACGGGCCACGCGCCAACATCGTCATCGTGTCTGTCTCGGCAAACGCAAACCCACGATCGCCTTCTTTGGTGCTGGTTCCCGTCAGGAACGGACCGATGTCCGTGCCCCGCACACGCGCGGGGCGTGGAATGTCGAGCGCTGAAAGCACCGTTGGAAACAGGTCGATGATGGTCACGGGTGAAGCCACTCGTCGGGGTGGCAAAAGCCCGGGCGCATGCACGATGAGCGGCACACGCACCTGCTCTTCGTACACCGTCGATCCGTGATAACGGCCGCCGTGTTCTTGAAACTCTTCGCCATGATCGGCACTCACGACGACAACGGCGTTGGGTCGCTTCTTCCGAACCTCGGCAACAATCGCCGCAATCCCTGCATCAGCAGCCGAGATCTCCGCGTCGTAGCGATCGATGTCCCGCTCACCGAGCGGATACTCGGGATGTGCCTCGTACGGCTCGTGCGGTTCGAAAAGATGAACCCACATGAACAAACGTGCATCAGCTTTGAGTGCCGCGACGTAATCGCTTACTTGCTGCGCACGAAGCGCTGCCGAAGCAAACTCGACCTTGCGGTACTCGAAGTCCAAACCGCGGTCCCGAATCGAAGCGAAACGTTCGGCATCGATGAAGAACACGGCCGGTGGGTAAAACGCAGCCGTTTTGTAACCATATCGCCGCAACTGTCCGGCCCACGTTTCCGAATCCCCACCCAATCCTTGGAGCACCAACGGTCGGATGTACTTGCCCGTCATGAGCGACGTGATCGCGTACGACGTGTGCGGCGTCGGCGTGTACGCGTGGTCGAACACGACGCCTTCTTTGGCCATGACATCCAGGTTCGGCGTGATGTTCTTGCCGTAACCGTATGAGCCCAAATGATCCGCCCGCAATGCATCAACCGTGATGAGCACGATGTCCCGACCACTCAAATCGAGCGAACGCCCCGACCGCTGCGCCATCTCGCCCATCGCCACGTCATCGAGCGGCGGCGGAGGCGCAAGAAGAGCCGCGATCTCAACCGCGTGCGACATCACGGGCGCATGCGTCGCATACACGAGGCGCACGTTGTCCGCAGGCGCGATGCGCTCGGCTGACTTGGCAGCAACCGCGCAACTCCACGCAAATGCGACCAACGCCAAACCCACGCGCACGAGTTTGCCCGTGTAGCGTTGCAACAACGTGCGTGGAGGATTCGCTTCTTCCCAGAGAAATCCGCGCAAAAAGTCACGCGCACCTTCGAACGCAACGGTCACGAACGGAACGACGAGCAACGAGAGAAGCGCCAAACTTTGGTGAAACGCTGGATAAAGCCGCGGCAAGACGAACGTGTTGACCAACGCCAAACCGATCACGATCGCCACAACAGCCGCAAAGATCGTTCCGACAAACCGTTTGTCTTGACGAGGTACCAGTACCCGAGCCAACACGGGGCCGATGGCGTACGCCGCAAAAAAGCCCACGACGGCAACCGCTACAACGAACGGGATCCGTGCCCCGCCCGCGAGATGCCGACCCGTGGAGACACCCCACGCGACGCCGGCGCCGAACAGCGCACTTGCACCGGACAAACCAATCCGCGCCAGCGGCTTGTACGCATGTCGCGCCAGCTCGACGACAACCCCCGCAACGACAGCCACTGGCGCTGCCGCCGCAAAACCAATGGGCCACAACGACTTGATGGCCAAGATCGGCTCGTACGCTCCGACAAACTCCCGCCGAAACACAATCGCCACGACGAAAATTTCCGCCATCAAGAAGGCGCCAATCGCCAAGTATCCATCGGCGATACGCCACCCGAGCGGTACGTCTTCAATACGCTTGTGCAGGCGAGGCTCCGGAGCCTCCGTTTCCGAAGGCTTCGGCTCACCGACCGGGACACGTTTCGAACCCAGACCGCGTCGAGGTGCTGCCGGCGGGACGTGCAGTCCGTCCCCATCCGGGTTTGTCATGCGAAACTGATCTCGAGGATCTCGAACGTTCGCGGTCCTGCGGGCATCTGGACTTTCACCTCTTCGCCCACTTCACGCGCAATCAAGCCACGCGCCAAAGGCGAAGACACCGAGATGCGGTTCTGTTTGATGTCCGCTTCTTCGGGACCCACGATTTGGTAGGTGTGTTCCTCGTCCGTGTCGACGTTCAGAAGCTTCACCCTCGCGCCGAATTGGACCTTGCTCCCGCTGAGTTTCGACGGATCGATCACCTCGGCACGACTCAGCGTCTGCTCGATGAACGAAATCCGCGCAACGATGAGTCCTTGTCGCTCTTTCGCCGCGTGATACTCGGCGTTTTCCGACAGATCTCCGTGATCCCGCGCAACACTAATGTCCTTGACCACCTGGGGCAGTTCGACCTTCTTCAGTCGCTCGAGTTCTTCGCGAAGTCGAGCTTGCCCCTCGGGTGTCATCGGCACCCTCTGTTCAGCCATGAACGACCCTTACCATTTTTTTTCTCGTCAGGGCCCGCGCCAGCGCACGATCCTTCTCGGAAGTGTTCGTCCGGCGTCTCGAGCACTACGAGCAGCAGCCTTCATCAAGGCCGTAGCGGCGCGTTCCAAGGCCGGTCCGTCCGCAATTTCCGCCGAACATGCCACCCGGGCCACGACATTCGCGCGTCCTTCGGCATCGCTTTCGTCGATGCGCACTTCGAGAGGCACATCCGCATCGGGAAGGTGCGCAAAACCGTTGTACACGACAACCGATCCTTCGACCGCAGACCGCTCGACTGCATAACGCACGCCCGCTGTCGGCCGCATTTGCGACGCATCCATGCGTTACGACCCCTGCCCGGTTTTTCCTGTCGACTTCGGCCGAGCATCGATTTCCGCGAGAAACTTCTTCGCCGTCACGGCAAACGGTCCACCGTAGTCATCGATCA
>JBGAOI010000025.1:0-28103 GCA_044221885.1 Polyangium sp. (in: bacteria) | reverse complement strand
GGTGTGGGGTGCAACGGGTTTCATTGAAACTCGCGAGCAAGGATACTCTTTTTTGAAGAAAAACTTCGATGCGTTGGCCCAACAGTTGCCCGAGGATTACCCGGCAGAATTTCCGTGGATTGGCGCGGCTCTTTGTGATGATGCGCGAAGTGCTGAAGTCGCCGCTTTTTTCAAGGACCGGGCGCCGAAATATGGTGGCGGTCCACGTACACTCGCCCAAGCGCTCGAAGCCATGCGTATTTGTTCGACAATCCGCAAGGCACAAATTCCCAAGGTCGATGCATTTCTAAAAGCCCGCAAGTGAGGAATGACCCATGTGGTTCAACTTGAAGCCGTCCGATACGTCCTTCGTCGATTCATCGCCGCATCGAATCGCCGTTGTCGAAACCATTGATGCGCCGCCAGAGCGGGTTTTCGACATATTCGCCACAGGCGAAGGTCAAGCCGAATGGATGCGCGATTTCAAAGCTTGTCGGTGGACCAGCGGTGAGCCGCATGGCGTGGGCACGACACGGGAAATCGAATTGAAGGTCATTACCGTCAAAGAGCGCTTCTTGATTTGGGAACGTGGCCGTAGGTTGGCATTTTCCGTCGATGCGTCAACCGTGCCGCTCGTCAATCAAATGATGGAAGATATGCGGTTCGAGCCCGAATACGGCGGAACGTCTACACGCCTCGTTTGGCACATTCATTACGTTCCAAGCCGTATTGCCACGCCGGTTCATCCCATCGCGCGTGCCATTTTCGGACACATGTTCGCATCTTCCGCGAAAAACCTCGTTGAATGGGTCAAAAAGCAGGGCTGAAACGTTGATTTGCAACGGAATCCTACCGTCCAAGTTCCTTCTTTTCCGCGGCTTCGACGCGCTTGGACAAAAGCACGAGTAATGCGTCGATTTCTTCCTGCGTAGGCGGCTCGTTCGGCGGCGTCTGCTTGGTATAATAGAGATCGTGATGCGCGGTTTGTCTTGGCGCACTGTGCGGAACGGCGCCTGGTTCTGCGATCATGAGCATGACCGGCACCGTGTTGCGTTGAAGTACGATTTCCATCACCTTCGGCTCGGTACAACGAAACTCAATGAC
This sequence comes from Polyangium sp. (in: bacteria), assembly GCA_044221885.1. Lineage (GTDB taxonomy): Bacteria > Myxococcota_A > Polyangia > Polyangiales > Polyangiaceae > Polyangium. The sequence goes on along the minus strand of JBGAOI010000025.1, from coordinate 27,020 downwards.
TTTGTAGTCGCCGAGCGATTGTCCAAGATCGAGGCCATCGACAGCCGCAAGCTGTTTGTCGGAGCAGGGCGCTGGGGTTGAATTCCGACCTTGCTCTCCTGCCTTGACCGGTTGACGACGCCAACTCTGAACGCCCACGACGAACACGATGATCGCCATACATAGCTGCGGAATCCTGCGCTGCACGGCCTAACCTTTGAGAATTCCGCGGACGTTGTCGGCATCCGCTTTCGCAATTCGATGAAATACCGGTTGCAAGCCTTCGATATCGCGTTCGCCAAAAGCGCCGCTCGAAGCAAACGCGCGAGCTCGCGGACCGTCGAGCACGAAAAACAAATCTTGAAAGCCTCCCGGAACGGGGCTCTCGATGACATCGACAATGTGCGTACGCTCGAGGTGTAATTCGTGATCGCCGCATTGAATGAGGACGCGTCGATCCGTGATCCAATAACGCGTTTCTGATAACACGCGCGCCGGATGAATCACCGAACCATAGATGACGAAAAGGGCCGCGCCGGCCATGAGCAAAATCGTGAGAACAAGCGAAGTGACGAGCGCATAATATTGAATCGAATGCGGATCCATTCCGCCTTGCGTTACGGTCCCGACGGCGTGAACAGCTCGAAATGCAATAAATACCGAGGCAAACCCCATGAGCAAACCAAGCGCAAGACCCGACCACGCGCGCCCATTGGAAGGAATCCACTTGCCCCAATGATTGGGAGGTTGGCCCGACCATAAGACTCGTTCGCCATCATCGAGACGTTGTGCCAAAAGGCGTTCGCCGTCGCCTGCCGGCGTGGCCGGCGTGATTCCGCGAATGATGGCCCAAATGCGGTCTGGCGCGACAACCCCGGTCAAAACAATCGACAAACGTCGCCGCAATGCACCCGTGGGTACGGCACGCACAAGTTCGAGGTCGCCAATGCCTGGATGATCCGGCGACCAATGAATGCGCGCATAACTAATCGCGGATCGATCCATGGTTCGTCGAAATTGACCACGCTTGATGAATACGAGCCGATCCGTGACGACATATTCGAATTCGCCGAGCCACCACTTCGGACCTTGGTAGAGACCAACCGCCAAAATGGCGGACCACGCAGCAAATGCCAATTGCGAACCGGGATTATGCTCGAGTGCCGTGGCTACCACGATTGCTGAAGCTGTGGTAATCGCGGAAATGACTCCCATAACGAGGGCTGCGATTCGATACATGGGCGGACACGCGACGACTTTGGGCCGCCCCGACCACGCAACATGCTGATCGAACAGAGAATCGGGCGTCAACCAATACCTCCGTCGGGCAAGTCAAGGGGTGGGTGTTTGTCGCGACGCGCGCTCGCGTTCGAGTTCACAAGCATGATGACGTACGCGCGCCAGCGCGACATACGGATCATTTTCTGGCGCGCTGCGAATGTATGCTTCCCAGGCTTCGAGTGCATGGCCGTACTCGAAAGTGCGGTCGATGGAATTCTTGTTGTCGCGCGCTTTGACCCACGCGCCAAGCGCCTTGTACCAATACTCGTCATACGCTGGCGAATAAAACCACGAACCATCATTGATCCGTTCGTCGAATTGATCGTATGTCCGCGCCAAACGAATATGTTGCAGACCATCTTCCAGGTCACCATTACGATCAAGCGCCACGGCAAGTCCCCACAAAGTCGTCACGCCATAACCTCGTAACTCGTCATAAAGCAACGACGCCAGCGCTTCTCGATATCCGCGAATGGCTTCGTCGATTCGACCGAGGCCCATGAATGATTCCGCGCGATTGGCCAATAACATGGCGCGTCGGCTTCCCAACGGCTCGAGTTTCAACGTTTCGCCATAAGCATGTACTTCTTTTTCGCGCTGACCAAGCAATGCATACGAAAGCGCAAGTTCATTCCATGCGGACACGGCCATTGCGGGGGCGGGACGGGACGTCAATACCGTTGCGGCAATACGCGCAGCTTCTTCGATATTCTTGAGATTGCGGGGCTTTTGATCGCTTGCGATATTGCGCATCACGTTCGCGTAATGCAAACGCACGAGCATGTTGGGACTCGTCGCTCCACCAGCTTTTTCGAGCAGTTCGCGAGCTTCAATGCGTGCCGCTTCTTCCGTCGAATCGCCAAATGGCAATCCGCCATAAAGCTCCAAACGCTCTTTGGTGAGCGTGGCATCAGTCAACGTTTTTTCGGCGGTCTCGAGGAGCGTTTCGCGCGCTGCTGCATTGGGCCTTCGGGCGGCGGCCCAGACCGAAGGTTTGGCCTGAACGTCCGATGCGTGTCCAAGACACACGATAGCCGCCAAACTGACGATTGGGAGCCATCGCCCCGTCATTTCGATTTCCCCGGCTTTTTCGCAATTTCCGAACGGCTACGTGCGGCCGTTGCCCACGGGCCCTTGCCTCCCGGACCGGCCAAAAATTGCTCCCAAAGTTTCGCGGCGTCCGCTGGAGCTGCTTGCAGTGCGTCCAGACAAAGTTTGTCCTCGCTGGCTACGAGGTAGTCCGGTGCCGTGGTTCGAGTGTCCGAAGCAGGCGCGTGCGCTTCGGCGAGAACGGCATCCGCTTGCACACGATCTCCACTGCGATCCAACACAAGCGCCAGCGAGACCAACACGTCGTTGACAAGAGCTGTTGGTGGTCGCTGTCGCGCTTCACGTAAATACGCGATGGCTTCATCGAGCGACGGCTTGGATCCAGGACTCGCTGCCGACGTTTTTGCAGCGACGGCCATCGACACATGCGCTGCTTCGAGCAACACCGCGACACGTCGATCCGCAGGTGCCAGCAAGTCGATCCGCGGAACGAGCGCTCGATAAACGACGACAGCATCATCGAGTTTGCCCGTTTTACGAAGTACCTGCGCCAGATCGTGCATCGTTGGCGGATCCTCGACACTGCGCGCATCGAGGGCTCGAGCTGCTTCAAAGTCCTTCGCCGCATCGTCGATTTTGCCCTGGGCAAACGCGGCCCGTGCAAGAAGCACGCGCGGTGCAGCACGTCCTGGTAAGGCTGCATCGGCTTCTTTTGCCGAGGCCAGCGCCGCTTTGGGATCCGTTGCAAGTTGCGACTTGGCACGAGCCACAAGGTCGCAATAACGCCCCAGTTCAGGCGTACGTGCGAGTTGCCAGATCGTTGGTCGTCGAGACAAACCACCGCGGATGGTGGACATGCACTCACGAGGTCGTCCTGACGCAGCAGCAGCGGTTGTGAGGCTCGGGCCTTGGTTTGGCAGAAGGTTGGGCCAAGCAAGGAGGAGCGAGACAAGGGTCGCGTCGACGAGCACGGGCGCAGCATACCACGCGGCACCAAAACGCTCGTGATGATTGAGTTGTTGACACCATGCGTGGAGCTGATCAACAATCGCTTCCAGAACTCGGTCTCATCTATCGAATCGCAGAAAGGCTCGCTCCATGCAGAACGCTGGAAACATCCTCACGTACATCGCATCGGCCTTCCCTCTCATCGGGATGTTTTGGTCCTTCAAGGACGCAGTGCCGTTTGGTGCGTGGATCTTGTTCTTCTTCGGCGGCATGATCATGGCCGGCGTCGGCGGTGCGCTTCAAGCCATGGGCGCTCGTCAACAGAGCTGATCGCCGTTTGACAGTTCAAACTTTTTGCTCGTGAAGTAAACGAGCGTGAACGCGTTTGTCCGCGAAGGGCAAACGCGTTTTCATTTTGTGCTCAAAGCATCGCGACCGGTGGCGTCGGATCACGTTTGTCTCTTGGATCCACGCGCAGCGAGATGAACTCAGGCGTGATCGATCAGAGCGCGTTCAGGATCAAGAGCGTTGTGGGATGTTGGTGACGCGTGTGGCGGGTCGCGCGAAGCTGCATCAATTACCTCGTCGGCCTTGCAGCTTTTTGGACGAGGAGTTGGGCATTGTTCGAGAGTCGTCGTCGCCGAAATCTCTCCCTGGTGAGGGGTCACGAGTATTCTCGAAAACGTCGGATATGTCCAAATCATCCAAATGGTGTTTGGCGCGAAAATCTTGCAGTTTGTCCCAAATGTCCACGCGTGGCGTAGAATGCTGCTCTTTGGTAGCAGGCACGTGGATCAAGATCTCAGCTCTCACCCAAACGCTTCTTTGACGATGATCGTTTCATCGCGACGTGGTCCGACCGAAACCAAATACACTTTTACCCCGACCGCGTTCTCAATGAAATCCACGTAATCACGCGTTGCTCGGGGCAATGCATGGATCGAACGCGCCGCCGACAACGATTCTTTCCAGCCCGTCATTTCTTCATAAACCGGACGAACCTTGTCGATGTGTCGAATGGGCAATTCTTTCGTTCGCCCCGTCGGCGTGTCGTACGCCACGCATATTTTGATTTTTTCGAGACCGGTCAATACATCGAGCTTCGTAATGGCTAGCCCGTCCAAACCATTGACGCGCGCTGCATATCGCAATGCGGGCAAGTCCAAAAATCCCGTGCGTCGCGGCCTACCCGTCACCGATCCGAATTCACCACCCGCCACTCGAATACGTTCACCAAGTTCGTCGTGAAGCTCGGTCGGGAATGGTCCTTCACCCACCCGCGTCGCGTACCCTTTCGTAATGCCAATCGTGCGCTTGATGCGCGTTGGCCCGACGCCCGCTCCGGCACATGCTCCACCGGCGACAGCCGAGGAGGACGTGACAAACGGGTACGTCCCATGGTCCAAATCGAGCAGCGTGCCTTGGGCTCCTTCGAAGAGAACGCGTGCGCCTTGCCTGATTGCCGTGTCGACGAGAGCCGCGGTGTCCGTGACAAACGGCAAGATCCGCGGCGCAAGATCCCGAAGCTCGGCCATCATCGCCCCAACCTCGGGTACCTCTCCGCCAAACGCGCGAATCGTTGGACCCCAAACGGACATGTTGGCGGTGAGTTTGTCTTCTACAACCCGGAGGTCTTCCAAGTCCCCGACGCGAATGCCGCGACGTGCGGCTTTGTCTTCGTAACAAGGTCCGATGCCACGTTTTGTCGTGCCAATCTTCTGCGTCCCGCTTGCGCCCGACTCACGAAGACCGTCGACGACGCGGTGGTACGGAAGCACGAGATGCGCGAGATCCGACATGAACAGGCGACCTTTGGTCGTCGTGCCTCGAGCTGCCAGCGCATCGATCTCGCTCATCACGACGGCCGGATCGATGACCATGCCTTGCGCCATCACGCAACGCGCTTCGGGACGCAAAATTCCGCTCGGCACAAGCCTCAACACAATTTTTTCATCGCCGACAACGAGGGTGTGACCTGCGTTCGGTCCGCCTGCGAAGCGCACGACGACATCCGCACGCTCCGTGTAGATGTCGATGATTTTGCCTTTTCCTTCGTCGCCCCACTGCGCGCCGACGATCACCACCGCACTCATCCCGACTCCTCTCGTCTTTGGTTATCGAAAGTGGCGTGCACGTTAGTACAGTCGCGCCACCTCTCAAGCCTCACGTGCGTCGTGCCTTCCGTGTGTGATCGCATCGTCGAAGCAGAGCTTCCATTGCTCGACTGGCCCGAGGGTGGTACGAGTCAAAGAGGAACGCGGGGTGCCTTCGTCCTCGCAGGAGCGAGCCCACCATGGGTCGATTGAGCATTACCGAACTGCTACTCATCCTCGGCGTTGCACTGCTTCTTTTCGGTGCAGGACGCGTCGCTGACATTGGCAAGGGCCTCGGCGAAGGAATCCGCAATTTCAAAAAAGGTTTGAAGGACGAGGATCCGCCGAAAGAGCTGCCCAAGAAGAGCGAAGACAGCGGCGAAAAATCGTCCACGTGAACCTTCCCGTCTGACCGCGAGCGTAAAATCTCGTCACGCCTCGTCGTCGACGTTGCTCGTATCGCGTCTATACTCCACACCAACCACATGAAGATCTCCGGACGCCTTGGCAAGGTCGGTCTCGTCTCTGCTTCGTTCGTCACGGCCGCGTTTTTCGCGGTGCAATTCGGCGCAGGTGGCTTGTGGAGGGGCTTCGAACCCGCACTCGCCGTCACCGTCGCCGGTCCCGCAGCCAAACCCCCCTACGATCTCACGCGTCTCGATGCCGTTAACGAAACGCTCAAACTCATCCGAGACAAATACGTCGAGCCTGGTCGGGTAAAACCCAAAGAGATGCTTCTGTCCGCGCTCAATTACGTTCAGCGCGACGTCGCCCAAGTCATCATCACGCAAGACGGAACCGACGAAGTCACCGTCCGCGTCGAGAACAAAGAGAAGAAATTCCGCGTCGACAACGTGCAAGGACCTTGGGATGTTTCGGCTCGTCTGCGCGAAATTTTCGGGTTTCTCCAGACAAGCCTCAAAGGGTCCGAAGTCGATCTTCGCGAAGTCGAGTACGCCGCGTGCAACGGCATGCTGCACACGCTCGATCCGCACTCCACGTTCCTGAGCCCCGAAGCGTACAAAGAGATGAACGTGTCGACGTCGGGCCACTTCGGCGGCCTCGGCATCGTCATTTCGATTCGCGATCAAGTCCTCACGGTCATCAATCCGATGCCGGACACACCCGCAGGACGAGCTGGGATCAAGCGCTTCGATCGCATCGTCAAAATCAACAACGAGTCGACCCTCAACATGCCGCTCGATGACGCTGTACGTCGATTGCGTGGCGATCCCGATACGAAAGTCACCGTGTGGGTCACGCGTGATGGCGAAGGCGGATGGCAAACCCCCAAGGCTTTCGACCTCACACGCGAAGTCATCAAAGTTCGTTCTGTTGAATCTCGCGCACTCGATGGCGGCGTGGGCTACGTGCGCATCAAGAATTTCCAAGCGACCACGATCACCGAGCTCGAGGTTGCCCTGACAGACCTTCGTGCGAAGGGATCACTCAAAGGGTTGGTCCTGGACCTACGAGGCAATCCCGGAGGTCTTCTCGATCAAGCCACACGTGTCGCCGACAAGTTCATCTCGAATGGCGTGCTTGTCTCGACCGTTGGTGCATCCGAAGGACGTGATGAAAAGAAGGCGCATGGTCCTGGAACCGAACCGCCGTATCCCATCGCGGTGCTCGTGAATGGCAGCTCGGCAAGCGCGAGCGAGATCGTGGCTGGAGCTCTCAAGAATCACGATCGCGCCGTCATCGTCGGGACGACGACGTTTGGCAAAGGCAGCGTGCAGTTGGTTTTTCCTGACGTAACCCCTGAAAAAGCCGCGCTGAAACTGACGATCGCGCAGTACCTCACGCCAGGTGATGTCTCCATTCAAGGCGTCGGCGTGACGCCCGATGTCGAACTCGATCCGATGACCGTGGACGACCTCGAGATGGATCTGACGATGCAGAAGGACGGATTGCGTGAGCGCGATCTGTCGGCGCATTTGACGAACGGCAAAGCCGCTCCCGCGGCCAAACCTCTCGAAGTCGTGCGTTATCAGCTCACCAGCACCGAGCGCGAAGAGATGCGTGAGCGTGGTGGAGATGTCGACGACGACTTCAAGGTCGACTTTCCCATTCGGTTTGCCCGCGATTTCGTGTTGAAGGCTCCTCCGGCACAACCGCGAACGGCCCAGGTTGAATCGACGAAAGAGTTCATCGAACAGTCCAGGAAAGACGAACTCGGCAAAGTCGCCACCGAATTGCAGAAAATGGGCGTGGATTGGTCGGACGCACCCGACACGGCCCAAGGTCCGAAAAAGGACGAACTCGAAGTCAAAATCTCCACGGATCGCCCGAACGATGAAGTCATTGCGGGTGAACCGATGACGGTCAGCGTGACCGTGAAGAACAACAGCAAAGTTCCGATTTATCGCCTGCGGGGCACGACCGAGAGCGACAGCGGCTATTTGGCGCAGAAGGAACTCATCTTCGGCAAGATAGCGCCAGGACAAACCAAAACAGCAAAGGCGCCTTTGGGTTGGTGCGAAGTCGAAGGTCGTAAAGCCGGGACGACGAAGCCGCGAACGGCGAATCAGAAACGCATCTGCAAGATCCCGATGGATGCACTCACGCGCAGTGATGGTTTGCGTGTGAAGTTCGAGGCTGCGGGTGGATTCGAGCCCGCGCCGGTCGAGATTCGCCCGACGATCAAAGCGCTCGAAAGGCCGCTTTTCCAATACGCGTATCAGCTTGCGGATGATCGTGGAGGTAACGGAGACGGCCGCATTCAACGTGGTGAAGCTGTTTCGCTCTACCTCACGGTCAAGAACATCGGCAAGGGTCGATCGTTTGACTCCCAAGCAAATATCTCGAACCTGTCGGGTGAAGGACTGCTGCTTCGCGCGGGTCGGTTTGACATTTCAAACATGAATCCGGGCGATGTACGAAACGTGGTGTTCACGTTCGATGTGCAGCCGCAACTTCAAGACAACGAAGCATCGTTGAGTTTGTCCGTTGGTGATCGCGATCTGCGCGAGTACGCGACGGAGAAGGTCAAGATTCCGGTGCTCACGACGGCGACGATCTCCAAGGAAACGGGCACGCTCAAAGCTGGTTCGGAAGGAGCAACCCTGCTTGCTTCACCGGATGCGACAGCGATGGTGTTTGGTCGTTTGCGAGCGGGTGAGTCTGTCGCGGTACAAGGCAAGTCGGGTGACTTCTACAAAATCGATCTCGGCAACGCTCGTTTTGCGTTTGTCCCGGCAGCGCAAATGTCGCCAGGTGGATCCGCATCTGCGGCGCCTGTCTTCGAGGACGTGTACACCAAGGCTCCGCCGACGCTGGAGATCGCGGCTGCTGCGCTCGCCACGCGTGATGACAAGATGAAGATTTCTGGTGTCGCGTTTGATGGTGAGCGCTTGCTCGATTTGTACGTCTTCGTAGGATCGCGGAAGCTCTACTACAAGTCGAACCGTGACGGAGCTGATCCGAAGAAGACGAGTTTCGACTTCGATGCGCCGCTTCGTCCTGGGGTCAACGTCATCAGCGTCGTGGCTCGCGAAAATCCCGATACAGTGACACGACGAACGATCATCGTTCGTAAAGACGCACCCGATGGCGCGATTCTCAAGACACCGAAGACCGACGATCCTGTTGCGGATTGGCTCGGCGAAGCGGGCGCTGACGTTCCCGAAGATTGATCCTCCACACCCTTCACTCACAACCATGACCAGAACTGGTACTTTCGCACCGTGGGACTGCTCGCCTGGCTCGGTCTGAAACAAGGGGATACGTACCCCAATCTCGACGCTCTCATGACGGAGCTGCGTCGAGCATTGCCGGACGATGAGAGCGTCGTGTTGCGCTACATCGCGGCAGTGGCGGTTCTTCTCGTACAAGTTGCGAGCGCAGACGGGCGTTTTACGCAGCGTGAAGAGCAGACACTTCGCGAGCTGCTCACGCACATCAAAGGTCTCAAACCCAAGGACATCGACGCTGTTTCTCGAGGCCTCGAAGGAACAGTGACGGAGTTGACGGACGAGGAGCGTGCGGTTTGCGTGCGCGAACTCAAGGCCATTTGTGATGGGCGTGAGCGGTTCGAGGTGGTGCGATTGCTGGCGAAAGTTGCTTCAGCCGATGGAAAACTCACGTCGCCAGAACTGGCGGAACTCCGACAGATCGCGACGGAGCTCGGAGTGCACGACGAAGAGATCGACGAAGTCGTGAACGAAAGTTCTTGAGGCGGAAGGGATTGTCCGGACGATCAGGTGCCTTGGTGTTTGGCTTGGTCGGACGGTCGTTGTTTCATGGCCGAGAGGGCCACGAAAAGAACGAAGATGGCGGCACCGACGATGGCGACGAGTGTGCCGACGTTAAAAACGTAGTGCCAGTCGCGTGAGCCGCCGAGTCCCATGACGAAGATGCCGAAGAGGCAAAGGCCGGCGCCAATGACCGGGTCGGGTCCTTCGAAGCGGACCTGATCAACGTCGTTCTTGGCGGACGGTTCTTCCGGTGTGGGTTTGTCCGATGTTTCGACGCTCGGTTCCATACGCAAGCACCCCGAAAGTCAGCCTAGCACGGGACTTGTTCGAATCGCACGAACCCATTTGCGACGGAGCTTTGCCTCAAACCCCGACGTTGGTTGCGCAAACGCTCGATGCGTTACCTGAAATGCCTGAATTCTTCAGCGAATTTCGCATCGAGCCGATGCGTTGAGATTCATTCGAAGTCGAATTGGGATTGCGCGACTTGAGGGGCACGTTCGACGGTTTTGATGTTTCGATGGCCGACGTGGATGATCTCCGAACGGTAAAGGACGTCGCCTTTTGCGGAGACGATTTCACCTTCGATGTCACCCCAGCAGAAATCGGCGCTGGATGTCGCTCGCAAGATCGCGTGTTTTTTGCCGAGTCGTACGCGGTACGTGTTGCGACTTGCCGCGAGTGCTTCCTGACCAACCGTGGCGGTGACGGGTTCTGACTGCAAGAGTCCTTCGTTTTCGTCGGCGAGGACGATTGTCTTGGCCATCTGTTGTCGGAACTTGTCGACGGAGATCAAAACGAGTCGATCGCTTTCGATCCGTGCCGCCGAGAGAATTGCGTCGCGGTTTGTCGGAGCATCACTTATCCGGACGCGAAACTTCTCTTTCTTGCGACCTTGTTCGACGATCATGTCGACTTCGAGCACGTCATCGGCACGTCCGATGATGCGCTTGGTCAAGGTCGTGGGTGTTTTTTGAATTTTGCCGGTGAATCGATAGACGATGAAATCACCGACATCGCGTTGACGGTAATTGCGACGAGGGTTTTCGGTATTGGCGACATTTGCTCCGTAGTAGGCATTTTGTCCGCCGTACACGACGACGACGGGCGGCGTTTGAGGCACGACGGGGATCTGTTGAACCGCCGCTTCCGTGCAGCCGAGAGCAAGGATCGAAGCCAGAGGGAGGAGAATCCGAGTCATGGGACGTTGGTAAAAGCAGATCGTGGGCGTGGCCCAATTTTCTGCGAAGCATCTGGATCCCTGGTCGTTTGGCCTGAGGTACGGCTGATCCACCTGGTGCAGAGATGCCCCACCCATGCGTGGGCGCGCGCCAACATAAACAGTGGGTTCTTACCGTTTGAACACAAAAAGCCGACCGGAATGGATGGCCCACGGTGTGCAACAAATCGTGCAATACGCGCCTCGAAGGCCTTTTCAATTCGCCGTCGAGGGGCGATCATGGAACGTATGGGCACGATGGGAAAAGAATCACCTAAATCCAAGGTTTTTCGCACGTTCGTGATCGGTCTTGGTGTCTGTGTCGCTGGAGCTTTGAGCGCAGCGAGTGGCTGTGTTGAACAGCCGACCCAGTTGCAGCCGTTGCCGGGTGCGTCCGGAGGAACGAGCAGCAGTTCGTCCGGGGGTCCCTCGCTCAACCCAGGGCGAGATGCGTTTGCCGCCATGGAAGCGGACCTGATGAAGTCGTGCGGGATGTGTCACGACGTTGCAGGATTGGCGGACACGCCGTTTTTGGCGGGGCCGGATCGATATCTATCCTTCGTGAGTTGGCCGGCCATTGTTACGGCTGTTCCTGAGCAAAGTATCCTGCTGACGTATTCGATTGTCGGTGGTGGGCATAGTGGATTGAACCTTGATTCGCCGGGCTTGAAGGACACTTTGTTGCCGAAAGTGAAAGCGTGGCTGACTGAGGAAGCAAAGACCGCTACGGAAACGCCGCCCGCCATTGGGCCGTACATCGTGCCTTTCGTGCCGATCATTGGATTCAATTCCAAATACCTTCGCGCGCTTGGAAAAGAATTCGAGGGTATGGCGATAACGTTTAATGCCGATTACCTGACGGATACGACCCTTGAATTGACGGGTATTCAAATACACACGACCACGAAAGCTGGTGTGCACATGGTCCACCCGCTTTTCACGATGTATCCGGTCGGATCGGACCCCATTCCGGAGCCCGGGGATAGTTTCTCGAACGTGGATCAGACCTTTGATATTGGCAAGAGTGGCCAATTGGGTCCAGGAACGTTCGTCTTTCCGAACTGGCAAAAAGATGCGCGTTTGAGCATTGCATTTGAAAAGATCGAAGTGATTTTGCCGGACATGGCGGATGCTGGGGACGGTGGTTCGGGGTCGGGCGGTGGTTGCAAAGACGTGCAAGCTTTTATCGACAATGCGCGCGTGCAATTGCAGCAGCGTTGTTTTACGTGTCACGGAGGTGGTAATGGCCAAGCTTCGGCGGCCATGGATATCTCCGAGCTTGCAGCAGATGCGGCAGCGGCTTGCGCGCAGGTGCTCAATCGGGTCAATCCGGGGGATCCTCCCGCGAGTCAGCTTTTCGTGACGACAAACCCGAATGGGAATGCGGCACATCCTTATAAATTCGGCGGCAACGCCGATACCTTCAACACGTTCCGGAACAATCTTTCTACTTGGATTTCGAAGGAAAAATGAGAGCGAGGAAAGGCAGGCGGCGGATGAAGAAAACTTGGTTACTAGGCTTGCTCGCCGCATTTGGCGCAAGCGCTTGTTCGAGCCAGGGGCCGACGAGCCTCGATCCTGGATCGAACAATTCGAATACGACAGGCGGCACGACGACAGGCGGTAATGCGGCGACTGGGGATCCCGGTCAACCGCCTCCGGTGCCGAAAACGGTGCTCGACGATCGTGTCGTGAGTTATCCCGACGCGCTTCGTACGGCCTCGTTGAAGCTCGTGCGGAACCTTCCCACGCTCCAACAAATCAAAACGCTTACGAGTGCTACTGATCAAAAAGCGGCCTACGAAAAGCAAATTGATGAACTCTTGGCCGATGCGCGTTTTACTTCGCGAATGATCAAATGGTGGCAAGACACCATGCGGCAGGGCGGGGGAGCGGCCAATGGCAAACCGAGTCGCAATACGGCGCCGACGTTTGCGGCACGCGTGATGGTGGATGATCGTCCGTATACGGATTTGTTTACCGCGACAACGAATACGTGTCCGACGTATGACGCCGCAACGAACACCTTTGCCGATGGCAATTGCGACAACGGCGTGGGGACGCACGCAGGCGTCCTGACAAACCCTGGCGTCATGATGCAGTTCTACAGCAATATGGCGTTCCGTCGGGTTCGTTGGGTGCAAGAAGTGTTTGCCTGTACGAAATTCCCCGCGGAATATGCAGCGCAACCCTCGCAAGTGAAGGGTGCGGATTACACCAATCCTTGGCCGTTCGAGGCGCTTGCAACAAAGCCGATTGATTTTCAGGATACGTCATCCGTCGTTTGTGCAAATTGCCATTCGACGATCAATCGCATTGCACCGCTTTTCGCCAACTTCAATGCCGATGGCCAATGGATGAATTCATCTCAGGTCATGACGCCGACGGTGCCCGATCCCTTGACGACGGAATTCGATCATTGGCTCAATGCGGGCGAACCCTTGGCTTGGCGTAAAGGGGCGGAAGTCAAAAATTTGCCCGAGCTTGGGCAAGCAATGGCCAACGACCCGGATGTTGCTGAATGCGCGGTTGCTCGTATGTACAACTTTGCGATGTCCAAAGAAGACATCGTAAGTGATTTGGCGACGGTCCCGACAGAAGTCCTTCAGCCATACCTCGACGAATTCAACGGCAATGGCATGAACCTCAAAGCGACGTTGCGAGCGATTTTGCTGAGCGACGATTTCGTCAAGTTCTAGACGCTGCGGAAAGAAAGGAGAACACAATGAACCGCACTTTCTCGATGTTTTTCCGCGGCGCAACGATTGCCCTCGGAGCCGGACTTTTCGCAATGGCTTGCGCCGAGCAACCGACGACCAACTTGAAGCCCGCGCCTGCGCCCATTGACGATCCGACCGATGACTTCGCCAACCAACCGGGTGTTTTTGCCGGTGGTGAAAACAATACGGCCAGTCACATGGGTGATTTGAGCGATTTCGGGTCCAAGGATCCTTTCGATATTTTGGCGCAACGCCAAGAAGAAGGGCCGATCGAAATTCGCACCCGCATGCATTCATGCCAGAAATTGCAAAATGCAGCGCTTCGAAATGCGCTCACGTCCCTTGGCGTAAACATGGATGCCACGGGAGGCAATCCGCCAACGGCTGGGGACTTGTTCCAAGCAGGTGGTGGCGCGCTCGGAGCGGCCAGTTACGATGCGCGCGTGGGTGAAGCGATTACGTGGAGCGCCGCAGGTGCTGCGAAATTGTTCGACATTCTCGTGCAGGCGGCACCTGAAATCATCGCCAATTTGTCCAATGCCGATCAATGCAAAATCGACGGCGTGGGCGTGGAGATGTTCGACGCGCAAAACAAATGCAATGCCGACGCGATTACGTGCATCACGGGGCGTCCGGCAACAGCGGATCACGTTGCGATCTGTAATGGAATCGTGACGAAAGCGAGCAGCGTGGATAAGGGCAAACGGATTGCTGTCGCTTCTATCATGGCAGCAGCCTTTTCGTGTGAGTGAACGGAGGAAATCATGGTCGATGACAAACTCAAGAACCTCGAAGGGCATTCCCGGCGTAAGTTCCTGCGTTGGACGACTGCGATGGGCGCTGTTCTCGCGCTCGATCGGGCCAAAGTCCTAAACGTTATTGCGGATTCAGCCGGCAGTGCAATGGCGGATGACGCATCTTGTGCCGCGACAAACCGTTCGGTGCACCTCGTTGCCGGTGATGGTGGTTTTGCGTGGTTCCAGCTTCTCTGGCCCCATACCGAAATTGCGAAAGCTGGTAATGACGGATTCGCGTTCCATTCCAACGGCAACATCACGGACGCGACCGATACGGACAAACCGTTCGTTTACGCTCCAGAATCGCCGTGGCAGAAACTCGACAAGCGTCGACGAATTACTGGATTCATGGCCGGGACGAACCAAACGCATACACCGACTCCGGCTTCGGCTGCGACGCTTGGTAATGGCGTCAGTATGCTCGCGGCTGCTGCATCCATTCAACGAACGACGCCGTCGTTGCTGCCTGTCATTGCTGTTACACCGCTCAATTTCGGCAACGCTCCGGGCGCGCCGCAAATTGCGACGGTGAACAATGCGCAAGGCATGGTGCAACTCTTCGATAGCGCCGCGTCGAAAGAAACCCTTTCGGTGGAAACAGACGCCGCGCTCTTCGAGGCGTATTACAAGGCGTACGTGGGACTCAATGCCGCGGCAGGTCGTCCGACGTTTGCCCGTCCGCTTCGTACAGGAAAAACCAGCGCGAATTTCCTCGGGAAAAACTTGGCTTCGCAATTGGCTCCGACAGCGGAAGACTTGCAGCGTTATAACCTCAATCAGGGCACCGCAAACAAGCTCGAGCAAATCGGGCGGGCATTCATTACGACGGCCAAGGCATTCAAATTGGGTCTCACCCAAAGCGTCATGATGCCGGTCATGCGCGATGATCCTCATGGAGCATTCAACGACATGAACAATTTGCGCAATACCGTGGCGCAGCTTGGGAAAATGTTCGATGAATTCATGAACGACCTCATCGCGATTCCCGATCCGGTGTGTACGACGCGAAATCTCGCCGATAACGTCGTTTTGACCGTGCACGGCGATACTCCGAAAAACCCGCGCGATCGTGGCGGTTGGCCGGATGGAACGCCCAACAATTCCAACTGGCTCTACGTCATGGGCAACGGGCACCTCAAGACGGGGTGGTTTGGCGGGGTACGCGCCAATGGCACTACGGATGGTTTCGATCCGACAACGGGCGACATCGTGCCGAATCAACAAAGCAATGCGACGAGCGCTGCGGCTGGCGCGGCAGTTGCCTTTGCAATCGCCAAGGGCGATATGCGCCGCGTGCAGGACTTCTACACGGGTCCGAGCATTGCCGGTATCGTCAACGCAACGCCCGTCTGATCCTGCCCCAAGGGAGGCTCGGTCCCGAGCCTCCCGCTTCTCCCCCGCACAACGTCGAAACGAATCGCCACGGACTTCGGGGACGATACGCTCATATCTCGCCCAGTCGTTCTATCCCGCCATTCGCGCTTTGTTTACGGCAGTTTTCCGCTGCTGAACAAGTCATCGAACGCAGCATCGAAATCGTCGCTGCTCAGCAAATCCTGACGCGGCCTTTGTGCAGTCGCTGGATTGACTGGATTCGGTTCCAGACGTCGAATGCGATCCTGAACTCCGCCCCGCGGATCTCGATAATTCGGATCGAGCGCCGCAACATGCTTGAAATACGCCAACGCTTGCTCGGGGTTTTTCCGAGCCTCATACGCGTCCGCTGTTTCATACGCGAGCGCCAATTCTTGTTCGCGAGTTTTTTGCGGAGCTTCGAGGCCTCGTTGGAATGCCGCAATGGCTTGGTCGACGTTCCCGAATTGCAGATGAATCATGCCGATGACGGAACGACAAACGCATTCTCGGCTCGGGTCCTTCGCAGCAACCTCGAATTCATTGATGGCATCGGCGTACATGCCCATTTCGCGGTATGCGACACCAAGGTCATAATGGGTGGCCGCGTCGGTTTCCGATATTTGTGCCGTGACGCCCGCTTTGAATTGCTGGAAGACCGTATCGACGTTCCATTGTGGATATTCGGCTTGTGCGGCGGCCGGCTGATCCACAGCGAAATCGCCAATTTGCTCGATCATCCGCGCAATGTCTTCGGCATTTTCTTCCGGTGGGTATTCGCTACGGTGTTGCCCGTAACTCTCCACGGTAGCTTGCGGAACGTACGAGGGTCGCCCCATTTGCTCGATTTCCGTCCGCTTGTAGAGCAGCATCGGATGATTGGGCAAACGTAGCAATTGATCGTCGAGCAACTGTCGGGCGTCTTCGAGCAATCCTTGATTGGCAAAGAAGTCGATTTGTTCGAGGACGTCTTCGTCGAGCGTTCCGCCATATTGCGACGGTGACGCGATGGGTACTTGCGCATATTGACCTTGATCGGCGTAATGTACGGCGACCTGGCCTTGCGCTGGGTATTGCGCATATTGTTGCGGATACGCTCCGCCTACGTAAGACTCGGCAAAATCGAATCCTTGATTCTGCTGATAGGCCGCATTGGGATCATATGCATTGGGATCATACGCATTGGGATCATATCCCTGTTGTGCATACGCATGTTGATCGTATCCCTGGTATGCTTCTGCTGGCTGCTGAACGGCAACGTCGTATCCCAACGCTTTGAGCATTTGAATGGCGTCGGGTTGGCCAGGATCAATGAGCAATACTTCGTCGAGCAATTTGGCCGCGGCCGCAATGTCGCCTTCAACGCTGAGCCGCTGGGCGAAAATCAGCATCTGCCGAATTCCACCGTCTTGATCACCCGCTTCGATGAGTATGTCGCAAAGCTTTGAGCGAAGGTCACGTGCCGACGGCACCATTGCCACGCCGTCGCGAAGAATCGTTATGGCCGAGGCAAAATCCCGAACGGCATAATACGCGTCCGCTTGCTGCAAAATCTGGCGCGCTCGAATTGCATCTTCGTCGGCTTGAGGTGCTTCCGGCGGCTGCGAATCCGTCGGGAAATCCTCTTCCACCACCTCCTCAACGACAATGACCGATTCTTCCTCGACCATGGGTTGAGCTTTGGGGCGACTCGCAACGAGCTGCCGTACGACGTCGTCATCAGGAGCGCGAAGAACGAGCGATTCGGTGAATTCGTCGAATTTTTCGAAATTCTTCGCTTCTTTGGCAATGCGGGCCGCTTCCTTCAAAACCTCGGTCGCTTTGGGACCTTGACCGAGTTTGTCGAAAGCACGCGCGAGCAATGCCAGCGTGTCGAGATCTTTGGGGTTTTCCTTGAACGCGATTTGCAGTTTGGCAAGGGCGGTCATCCCATCGTTCGCGTTATCGCGTTCGAGATACAATTTCGCGGCAGCACGTGCGTGTTTGCCTTCGGCCTTGATCGTCAAAAGACGTTCCATGACCTTCAGCGCATCGTCACGACGTCCACCTTTGACCAGCAAGTCCGCAGCAGCACGCAGATGATCAATCGCAGCCGGGGGATCTTTTGCTCGCGTGTATGCCTCGGCCAAACGCAACCGCGGCATCGGATTGTTCGGGTCGATTTCGACGACCTTCTTGAGCGAGTCGAGCGATTCTTTTTCTTTGCCCGCCTTGTGTAGCCGCGTCGCGAGATCCTCGAATGTCGACACAGCATCACTGGTCAAACCGAGGCCCAAGTACAATTCGCCGAGCGTCGGAAGAACCCAGCCGAATCGCTCCATCAGCTTCGGCGCGCGTTTGTCGATGATGTCGAGAATCTGTTTGTAAACACGAACCGCCTTCAGCGGCTCTGCTTGCTTTTGCTCGTTGGCTTCGATGTAGATGCGCGCGACGCTTTCGTACGTCTCGATCGCTTCTGCGTACTGTTCGAGACGCATGTGGCAATCGCCGACTTTGAGCAAAATGCGTACGTCTTTCGGATCCTCGGCGACGAGCCTCTGGAACTCGGCGATCGCCTTGTCCCAGCGCTTGCCTTCGACGAATTTCTGCGCTGCTCGGAGTACCTTGTCGCGATCAACCGCCACGGCGATGGAATTCTCCTCGAGAAAACAATCATGCGAGGGCTATGAGCGCCCGCAAGTGCTCCTACATCACGATATCCAACGGATCTATCGGAACGGACTTCCGTTCACAAGCACGGTCCAAATTCATGTTTCCAAGACGCTTAGAGAAAGGCTTTTCGGCTCGATTTGCGTCGTTTTTTTCGTCAACGAAAAGAATTGCTTTCACTTACCGACTCAGTTGGGCACTCGGAAAATCACGAAGAACGCCGCGATGACGGCCGACACCAACAATACGATCGCCATCGTAGCAGTGGGCCCCGCGTCTTGCACACTTCCCTGCGCGAGCTTTTTCGCACGACCGCCGATGACGTGATGAATGCCGATCACGATCAACGCAAACAAGAGCTTGCCGTGCATCCAGTGGTGTTCGACCAAGTAGTACTTGGTATCCATGAGAAGTCGGATGGTCCCCGCCAGGAAGGACACGACAAACGCTGGTACCGACAAACGTCGATAAATGCGAAGACCGAGCTCTCCGCGAACTTTTGCATCTCCCGACAATCCCGTCGTCGTGGCGGCAACCGCCAAGATCGAACCGATCCAAATGATGTTGCCCACAATGTGCAACCACACGAGTGCGAGTTGGGAAGGGTTCGTCATGGACATCCTCGAATCGAAGTCGAACTTTTCGCGAAACGTACGCGCGGGTCGAACGAACCGCGCCTCCATGCGTTACTCGGTCAGTCGCGTTCCGTCGACTTTTCTGCATTCGGCTGCAACGTGCGGCACGATCTGCGACGACTTTCCACCACGATGGCTCGACCCGTCGCACAGAGCGCTCTAGAGTTGCGTTTCCGATGACGCAAAGTGCAGCCTATCGCGCCCCGTTTGGCCCTGGTGGTGACAGTTCGATCGACGCCGACCTTTGCAGTCGGCTCCTGTCCGTCGCGTTGTCCAAAGGTGGCGAATACGCCGACATCTTCTTCGAATACCGAGCTGGTGGCGGGTTTGCCTTCGACGAAGGCATCCTCAAAGCCGCATCGCGCGGTGTGAGCATGGGTGTGGGCATCCGGGTTTTACGCGGGGATGCAACAGGTTACGCCTACACCGAAGAGCTCACCTGGGACGCGATGAAACGTGCCGCCGATACCGCCGCACAAATCGCTCTCGGCACAGCAACCACACACGCGGTCAAACTCGAATCACGCACCTTGCCACAACGCTACGACGTGCCAGTCGTCTCGCTCGATATTCCGGGCTTGAACAAACGCGCGCTGCTCGAACGCGCTAGCGCCGCCGCCCTCGCCAACGACCCGCACATCGTGAAAGCCGAAGCGAACTTCGCGGAAGAGATTCGCGAAGTCCTCATCGCCACAAGCGACGGAATCATGGTCCACGACGTACAGCCGCTCTTTCGTTTCGGCGTTCGCACGGTCGCCGAGAGAAACGGTAAACGCCAAGAAGGTTCGAGTGGCGGCGGTGGGCGCATGACGATGACCGACTACTTCGAGAATCGTTCCCCCGAATGGCACGCGCGCGAAGCGACTCGACACGCTCTTCTCATGCTCGATGCCGAAGAAGCTCCGGCCGGCGAAATGAACGTCGTTCTTGCTCCAGGAGACAGCGGCATTTTGCTTCACGAAGCCGTTGGTCATGGCCTCGAAGCAGACTTCAATCGCAAGGGCACATCGAATTATTCGGGCAAAGTTGGACAACCCGTTGCGAGTTCTCTGTGCACGGTTGTCGATGATGCAACGCTCGGTTCGTCGCGTGGAACCATCAACGTCGATGACGAAGGCAACGAGCCGCGCAAGAGCGTGCTCATCGAAAACGGCAAACTCGTCGGCTACATGCACGATCGACTGAGCGCCAAGCACTACAAACTCGGAGCCACGGGCAATGGTCGACGCGAAAGCTTTGGTTCCGTACCAATGCCGCGCATGACAAACACCATCTTGCTCGGTGGCCCGCACGATCCGAACGAGATCGTTTCAACGGTCAAACGAGGCGTCTTCGCCAAGAAATTTGGCGGCGGCCAAGTCGACATCTCGAACGGTGACTTCGTCTTCTCGTTGACCGAGAGTTATCTCATCGAAGACGGCAAGATCACGCGACCTCTCAAAGGCGTGAACCTGACCGGCAATGGTCCCGCTGTCCTCGGTCGGGTCTCGATGCTCGGCAATGATCTCGCCACATCCGACGGAATTTGGACCTGCGGCAAAGATGGCCAAAGCGTTCCCGTTGGCGTCGGATGTCCGACGATCAAGATCGACAGCATCATCGTGGGCGGTACGAAGATCGGTTGAGCCCCACGCTTGCTCGACCTTCGCGCGCAGCCTATACGCACTGCTTCGTATGCCCCGTCGATCGTTCATTCTCATCGTTGGGCACGGCCCCGAACTCGAACGTGAAGAAGGCGCTGCGCAGACCCTTCGCGCGCTCGGTGCGCACGTGCGCACGCTCGAAATGTGGGACGAACCAAGCCGCGTATTCCGTGAAGGCGACGATGACGTGCGCGTCATCATCGTCGAAACACCCGAGCGCCCCGACCTCTCCGTAGGACTTCTTCGAGCAGTTCGTAAAGACCAACGATTCGAAGGCGTGCCCGCAATCGCCGCTGTGTCCGTGGCTCATGTCTCGCGTCTCGACCCTGCAGGTGGCTTCGACGATTTTGTTCTCGTGCCGTATGTACCGGCCGAACTTTACGCGCGCATCCGCAAAGTCGAATGGCAGCGCAGCGAGTTTGCAACGGAAGAACGCGTGAAGATGGGACGACTCGTTCTTGATCGATCCGCCCATGAAGTCTGCCTCGATGGTCAACCCATTGTTTTGACGGCAAAGGAATTTGCTTTGCTCTCGTACCTTTGTGAACGGCGAGGCAAGGTGGTTTCGCGAGACGAACTTTTGCGTCGCGTCTGGGGAAATCGCTACGAAGGTGGAGCTCGCACCGTCGACATTCACGTCACTCGGTTGCGGACGAAATTCGGTTCGGCCTTGCCGCTTACGACGTTGCGTGGCGCTGGGTACAAGCTCGAGACTCCCGGAAGTCACAGCGATGAAGACGCCGTCACCGACGAGGATGACCAGCGTTTGTCTTCGGTGCGTCCATCTTGGTCGGGATCGTTGAGCGTATGAATCGACCGATTGTTGCCGTGAGCGTTGGTTGTCCAAGTGGAACGGGCCCCGAGTTGTCCGTCGTGGCCGCCGCTCATGCCGATGCGTCGTGCGTGCTCGTAGGAGACATGGAGACGCTCCGTCGAGCTGCCGTGATTCGTGGCATCGACCCAGACAAACTGGCGTTCGTGACTTCGTTGGCTGAGGTGCAGGCGCTCGCGAAGGAACGCATGGGCGTGTGGGCGAAGAGCACGAAGCTGAGCCGACCCGCGAGGTTTGGCGCACCAGAACAAGAAGATGGTGCGGCACAACTTGGTTGGATCAACGAAGCCATGCATCTCGTCACGAGCGGCCTTGCCGATGCTCTCGTCACCGGGCCGGTATCGAAGCACGCGATCGCGACGAGTGGTGCGGAGGGAGCGAGTCGTTTTTCTGGACACACGGAATGGCTTGCAGAGCGCTTGGGTGCACAGGAAGTGGTCATGGCATTTCGTTCGGCCATGTTGACGACGTCGCTTGTCACGACGCACCTTCCGCTTGCGCGAGTACCGGCAGCCATTACCCCGGCAGCGGTTGCGACGAGCACATATTGGATTGTGCGTCTTTTGCAGGCATTAAATATCGCGGCGCCTCGTGTTGCCATTGCGGCATTAAATCCTCATGCCGGCGAAGGCGGGCTTCTGGGTGACGAAGAAACGACCAGCATTTCGCCGGGCATTCAAATCGCCCGAAAACGTCTTGAAGACGAGCATTATGCGGCGACGCTTGACGGTCCCATAGGCGCAGAAACGGCATTTCGGAAACACGCCTCGGGGGATTACGACGGGGTTGTGGCGATGTATCACGATCAGGCCACGATTCCGTGCAAATTGGTTGGATTTGGAAAAACCGTCAACGTGACGCTCGGATTGCCCATTCTTCGGACGAGCGTGGATCATGGCACCGGCTACGATATTGCTGGCCAAGGATCGGCGGATGCGGCTGCAATGAATCACGCCTTGGATCTAGCGATTCGATTGGTGGAGGCTCGAGGTCCGGCGGCGCTCGTTTCCCGCATTTGAGCTTTCACGTTCCGCGTAGAATTTGCATGAGCTGATCGAGCTGCGGCATGTCGAGGCCATGTTCCCGCCCGAGGTCTCGAATCGATTCGCCCATCGCCAAGTGTTGCGCGTGTAGTTTTCGACCGAAATGCTTTTCCACGAATCGGACCGTTTCCGGAGCAACTCGCCGCGCCATCGTTACGCCGGGTTTGATCGTGTATGGCCCGACAAACCGCGTCAAGAGTTGCGTCCAAGGAGCGACTTTGCCAATTTTTTTCGCCAGCATTTCGCATTCTTTGGCGGCTGACAACGCGGTGTCCAAGAGCGGTTTGTCGCCAAGAACGCCATCTACACCGTGTCCTGCGTCAATGGCGGCAATGAGCGGAAAAAAGGCCGTCGTGCTGGCCGCGTTGAGCGATGCGACGTCCCGTTCGAATCGAGCAGCCAATCCATCGTTCGTCAGGCGTCGAGCCAAAACCTCGAGCGTGTCGCGGGCAAGCGTGTGAGCTTCTCCCGAGGCTTCATCGTCGAATAGAGTCGGAGCGATTCCGGTGGCCCAATAACGAACGACGCCGCGATCGTCGATATCGTCCACATATCCAGCAATTCCCGGCATTGCACTGACGACGCGTCGACCAACCACGCTTTTCAGTCCGTCGAGTTGTGGGGGAAGCATGGGCGACATGACAACCACCGGGACGGCCGGTCCGGCACGCAATAATCGAGCGAGTTCGTCCTGTGAATCGTGCCGAACATGATCGATTTGATCGAAACGAACGGTCAAAAGTATGAGCGTTGCATCGTCGGGGATTTCCGTGATGCGACGAGGTCTTTCAATCGTGTGGCGGCGTTTGTCGCCGTTGACCTGCTCCACCACGAAAGAATGCGCATCGTCGATGCGCGATTTGCGAACGACAAATGAGACCGCAACACCGCTTGTGGCCAACCGAGCGCCGTAAACACGACCGAGTGTGCCTGCTCCAACGACGATGACGTGCATGGGGAAGTATATTAACGCATTATGCTGGGGTATTGATGGACAAATGACGGGTCATTGCGTGCCAAGCCACGCAATCAACTCGGACGCCGAGCTTTTCAACACGAGTTCTCCCACCCGGTCCGCACCCATCTCACGAGCACGTGCTGCCAGCGTCTCGCGTTCCCGCGCTGTCAACTCACGTCCGAGGCGACACTGAAACAAATGCCGACGATCACGAAAGAGTTTGTCCGCAAGTTCAGACTCGAGAGCATGAACTCGAGGCGAACCAAACAGGCGCAACTGTAGCGACAAACGGGATCGTGTCGAGGTTCTTTTGTGCGATCGATGTTTTTCTTGAGAGACCCGGGTTTGGCGAGGAAGGGTGCGTCGGAAAGAACCCGGTACGAAGTGACGAACGTTGGGGCGTTCTATTTGGCCGATCAGATCAGGGAGGTGTTGCGAATTGGCCGGGGAACGGATTCGCTTCTTGGCGGCGATGGGCTTCGTCCTGAATGAACGGGAAGGGGTTTGTCCCACGCTCGTGGAAAAACGCAAATCCAATCACACCGACGTTTCGCGTATCACCCGTCTTTTGTCCCGCATACGATCCACGCACCGAGCCGAATCGGAATGCTGCCACTTCTTCGACGCTCCGACGGAATCCATCAATCTCGAGTTCACCGTGCGGCTGAACCAAGTAGCCACGCTTGTTGAATGCAGCGGAACGACCATCGATGACATCGAGACCATCGACCGAAACGACACATTCGACGCGATTTGGCGTGCGATTACGAATCACGATCGTGTAACGGCGGCCCGCTTCGCCCACCACGAAATTCTTTTCACCAGCGACAAACCCATTCAAGAAGGCGCCGCTTTCGTCCCGCAAACCTACGAGCAATGCGCCACCAGCAACCGGTGTCATACCACCCGAAGTGCGCCGGAATCCCGCAAGACTCGCACTGGCCTGCGCGCCTTGTTCGTCATTGTAAAACATGCTGGCCATGCCAAACGGATTTGTTGGTTCGGCACGTTGAAACGCGACCGACGTAATCGACGAATTACGCGTTTCGCCCCATTCCGTTCCAAGACCAGGACGATCCGTCGGTTTCGGTTGAATAACTCCAACCTCGCCCTCGAGATCCTTCGTCGCTCGGCCTTGTTGTGCTCGAGGTGCCGAAGATTCGGACATCGTAGCCGGTGGCGGGGCACTCGGCGATGCACCACCAACATCGGCCCGCACGCCATCGCCGCCAAATGATTCAGCAGGAGCGGACTTTGCATCAGCCGATCCGAATCCTTCATTCGATACGGGCGTAGGAGTCGAAGTCCCGCCGCCCGACATCGCTGATCCGCCGCACGCAGCCGCGGAAGCGAAAAGTGTTGCCAATGAAACTGCCAAAAACCCGCGTCGGATGAGGTCCATCGTCGTTCTCCCACGGCTTCTGCCGCTGTTCGCCCATGAAAACGCAGCGTCTCTTCAGACCTTACACCTCTTCCGCTTTCTTGGGATCCACCTTTTCGATCAACGTCGTTTCTCATTCAACCTGCGTGCCCCACGGCTACATCCACCCGCACGAGCCGCTTTCCCGAAACGATTCCCAGAGCCAATGCGGCCATGAGCAACGCCAAAAAAGCAATCGAAGCCAGCACCGCCGGCGAAAAAATCACGCGCCGCACGGTCGAACGGGACATCCGTGCAGTCGACCCCGCAAACCAACGTGACGTGACTTCGACGATCGATGCAGACAACGCGCTCGCCTCGTTCGAAGAGGGACGCTCGACGCGTAGCGCCTCGATCTCGAGCGCCATCGCTTGCGCCGACATGAATCGATCCCGCGGAGCTTTCGCCAATGCTCGCAACACAAGCGTATCGATCTCCGGCGGAATGTATTGCGGCGCCATTCGTGAAGGAGCCACCGGTGGCCTCTCGCAATGCGCGAATCGCAAAGCCTCGATCCCCGAAATATCGTCAAAAGGCCCTCGACCTGTAAGCAGTTCGTACAGGACAATCCCCAGCGCATAAAGGTCCGTACGTGCATCCACGGGTTTGCCCTCGTATTGCTCCGGCGCCATCGTTCGCGGCGTCCCCAAGGAAGGTGCCCGTTCCCCCGCTTCGTCCCCTATTTTTGCCGCGGCGCCGAGGTCCAGAATTTTGACGTGACCATCGGCGCACAAGAATAGGTTTTCCAGCTTGATGTCGCGATGCACGATGTTTGCCTCGTGAAGTGCCGACAAACCTTTCAGGACTTGACTCACCAACGCCAAAGCTGCGGGAATGGACAAAACGCCGAGCCTCCGCAATTCCGCACGAAAGTCGCGTCCATCCAGCAATTCCAAGACCACGTACGGCCGTCCGTCGGAAAGAACGCCCATATCGAGCGCTTCGACAATGTTCGGATGGCATAACGACCCGAGCAATCGTCCCTCATGCAGCATTCGATCCGCCAAACCTCGTCGCAAGACGTTGTGCGCGTGCAGGACTTTGAATGCGGCTTTGCGCAAAAGCATTTCATGCTCGACTTCGAAGACTTCTCCCACGCCGCCTTGACCTAGCAACTTCACCACTTTCCACGGAGTTCCGGCGATTGTTTCTCCGACGCGAAACGCGACCACGCCGTCGTCCCAGCACAAATTCGGGCGGAACTGGGCATTGTCGTAAGCCGACCAATGAAATTCGGTCACTCGTTCGCGAAGCGTATCCGAATCAGTTGTCATGACAGACCTCCTTCCACTGCGGTGCGCACCGTGCGACGCGACCCTCCCCGCACTGCACGTCGCAATGCATCGGCAAACGCTTCCGCATTGGAATATCGTTTGCCGGGGGCCTTTTCGAGCGCTCGGGCAATCGCTCGCGCCAATGCCGAAGACGCGGGCGACAAATCATCCAACCTGCGTGGCGTCATCGAAAGATGCGCGCGAATGTGGGCATTAAATTCGGCCACGCGAAGCACGTCGTACGGACCACGGGCCGCAATGCTTTCGAATAAGACGATTCCCATGGCATACACGTCCACGCGGCCGTCGAGTTTCCCGCCGAGAATTTGTTCGGGCGCAATGTACCGCGGTGTTCCGAGCACCGCGTCGTCCGTCGTTCGATACGCCGCAGCGTTCGCGTATTTCGCGATGCCGAAATCGAACATCAAAGCGCGTACGGGTTTTTCATCTGCATCGAGCGTAATGAAAATATTTCCCGGTTTGACATCGCGATGCACGATCCCGCGACGATGAGCTTCGGCAAGACCATCGAGCGCACCTGCCAAAAGTAATGCCGCTGTTTTGGGCTCCAACGGCCCATGTTGAGCCAAGTATTCTCGCAAGGACATGCCGCGTAAACGAGGCATTGCCAAAAATGGCCGCCCATCCCGCGTCATGCCCATTTCTCGCACCGGAATCAGATTGGCATGGCTGATGGACGACAAGATGCGCCCTTCTTGCAGCAGTCTTGTCGCGAATTCTTGGTTGTTATGGTGCGTCCGGAGCACCTTGATCGCATAACGATCACCCGAAGGTCCGGTCGCTTCAAACACGTCCGAACTGCCCCCATAACCTACGAAACCAACAACACGATAACGAGTACCTACCAGCGGATCTCGCGGAAGGTCAGCAACGTCGAGCAACATGAGCGTCGTCCTCTCACGGGGCGAC
>JBGAOI010000259.1:0-9267 GCA_044221885.1 Polyangium sp. (in: bacteria) | reverse complement strand
ATATTTTTGGATTTACAGATATATTTAATCATATAATAGTAATAAATAAGTAGAAGAATTATCATCTGATGTACTGTGAAACTGGCCGATGTTGTTGAGTAAAAATATTACTTTTCCTAAGTGGTTTCATCAAGATGCGACTTCCTTCTAGATTTTCAGTTGCGACCTTGCCTGATAGGTGGACGGACGCACCGTGACCGTACAAGGCGCCGCGATCTCGATCGACGGTACACTTGGAAGTACCCATCAGGTGCGTGTCTCGGCGCAGGGACAAACCGAAACAAAAGATGTGATCGTGACCGAGCGCGGAGCTGTGCCGGAACGCATCGTCGTAGCAGCTCCTCAGCCCAGCTTCGTAGCAGCGCCCAATCAAGTCGGCGCAGCCAAAAAAGGACCTCTACCGCGAGCATCCGAAACGAAGAAACCATCGCCTCCGCCGGGCGATATTTTCATGGGTCGCTGACGATGATGCGCACGGTTCGCTTATCTACCGCGCGGTGTGTCGCCATAACGCTCGTCGTGGGCGCTTGTGTGCTTGGTTTTTCTGGACGATCGTCGGCGGACGGTCTCGCCGATGAAGCTGAGCTCCACTTCCAACTCGGCACGAGCGACTATCAGAAGAGTGAATTCACGTCGGCGCTCGAGCACTTCATGGCGTCGAATCGGCTGGTCCCGAATCGCCGCGTCGTCTTCAATATCGCCCGCACATTCGAACAGCTCAAACGTTTTCCCGATGCCCATCGGTACTACGTGGACGCGCTCGAGGGAGAGACAAACCAGACGGCAATCGACGCGGCTCGTGCCGCCATCGAACGGCTCACGCCTTACGTCGCGTTGCTCGATGTCGTGACGGATCCGCCTGGCGCGACTGTCTTCATCGATCGCAAAGACCTCGGATCACGAGGCCGCGCGCCTCGTGCCCTTGCGCTGGCCCCTGGTACCTATCGGGTGATTGCGGAACTTCCGGGGTACGAATCCGTTTCGAGTGACGCGGTATCGATTCAACTTGGCAACACGCGCAAAATATCGCTTGCGCTCAAACGGATCGAAGGTCGAGTCGCCGTGACATTGACGGGCGCACCGCATGCAGCCGTACGTGTCGATGACGAAGCGAGTGCGCCGGTGTGCACCGCACCTTGTGAATTTGCTCTTCCTGTGGGCAAACACGAACTGTTTGTCACGACCGATGGTGTCGCATCGTCGCCCAAAACGGTGCAGGTTGTTGCGGGAAAAAAGATCGACGTGGGTGTTGCGTTGCGACCACCTGCTGGTGTTGTTGTCGTGGGTTCGACGGAACCGGGCGCACTTGTAACGATCGACGGTCGCCCCGCGGGTTTTACTCCGGCGGTTCTTCGTGACGTACCTGTTGGCCCACGGCGCGTGCAAATCAGTGGCAAGGGGTATGCGACCGAAACGCGTGACGTCGTCGTTCGTCAGGGGGGCCAAGTGGACCTGGGCGTCATCGACTTGATTCCCCAACGCGAAGTCACTGCCGTTTCGCGTTATGCTGAAAGAATCGACGATGCACCAAGCTCCGTTACGGTGATTGACGGGCGCGAGCTCACGGCATTTGGGTATCCCACGATTGCCGAGTCGTTGCGTGGTGTGCGGGGTATGGCCCTATCGAACGATCGCGTGTACGCATCCGTTTCCGTCCGTGGGATTGGCCAGCCAAACGATTACGGTAGCCGCGTTCTCGTATTGTCCGACGGTCAAGCGCTGAATGATAATTTGCTGAACAGTTCCTACGTTGGTAGCGATGGTCGAAGCGACCTGGGCGATATTGATCGAATCGAAGTCGTGCGAGGCCCGGGCTCGCTATTGTATGGTGCTGGTGCGTTCGCGGGTGTCGTGAACCTGGTGACGCGCGGGCGTGATGCGCCCAATGGCGTGCACGTGGGCATAGGCACGTATGACAATGCGGTGTTACGCGGACGCGGGGGCTTGCAATGGAAATTTGGCCCTGACAAAGGCATTTGGGCGAGCGGTTGGGGTGCGCAATCCAATGGCTTCGATTTGGAATTGCCGGTCAAAGGAACCAGCGAACCAACGCTCGTGCGGGGTGTGGAACGATTCAGGGCTGGAGGCACAGCAGGGCGTCTTTTTCTGGGGGCCGCAACGATGCAATGGTATTTGCATCACCGCACGCAATTTAGTCCCGTAGGGGCATACGCGACCGAACTGAAGAATGCTCGAAATGCGTTTGCGGACACGCGGATGATGGTTGAAACGCGTTACGAACCACGAGTATCGAATTCCGTACAACTCCTTTTTCGAGCGCACGCCAATCACTACACCTACGATGGGACGTATGCGTTTGCCGGGGGCATTGACAATATCGAAAAATTTGCGGGCTCTTGGATGGGTGGCGAAGCGCGCCTCGTGTATTCGCCCGGGCCGCGATTTCGTTTGACGGTTGGCGGCGAAGGTCAATGGCATCCAGAAGCGACGTTGAGCGGCACGCGGCGTACGCCCACACAATCGGACAATCGCTACATGAATGAACAGCGGCCGTATTATTTTGGTGCAGGGTATGCACTGGCTGAAGGGACGCCTTGGCCGTGGTTGCGTTTGTCGGGCGGCGTGCGTATCGATGGATACAGCACGTTTGGCGCGGTCGTCGTGCCTCGCGGGGCCATCATCATCAAACCATCACGTAATGATATCGTGAAAATCATGGGTGGCCGAGCATTTCGAGCGCCGAGTATTTACGAGCAACTCTATAATGACAATGGTCAATCGCAAGTAAAAGCTCTGACTCTCGATGCGGAAAAGATCGTTTCTGGCGAAATCGAATATTCGCATCGGTTTCTCGAAGATTGGGTAGCTCTGGGCGCAGTGCACACGAGCGTTGCGGACGACATCATTGAAACGGAGCCCGTTGCGGGGACGTCCACCATTCGTTATGCCAATCAAACCGAGCGCATTTTGGTGCTTGGCGCAGATGCCGAATTACGCCGTGAATGGCGCAAAGGTTGGATGCTCACGGCCACCTACGGGTATCAGCGCGCCCGGTACCTCGATTCTGTCAATGGCGATCGTCCAACACCAAATATTCCGGAACACTTGGGAAGTTTTCGGTTTGTCTTGCCCATATTGCCAACGCTGGCTTCGCTGGGCACACGCGCCACCGTTGAGGCGCCGCGATTGTATGACGACAACAAGTCAACGCCGATGGGCATTGTTGCCGACGTGACGGTATCGGGTGAGTTGAAAACGTATGGCCTGCGTTATGTCATTGGCATCTACAATGTTGCCGATCGACGCTATACAGCACCTGTGACGGAAACGTTTGCAAGTCGTACGATGCCCCAAAATGGGCGAACATTCTTGGTGGACCTCGTAGGGACATTTCCGCCCTGAGACTTGGCATATCTAATCGCGACGATCCGTCGCCGAACAAATAGGCTTTTGCGCGTCGTCGCGTGGTTTTACGTCGCACCGCACCTCGACTGTCGGAGGACCTCCCCAATATCCACCATGCTGAAACATGGCTTTTTCGCCATTTGGTTTGTCGAAGCAAATACGCCATGTATCATAGCGGTCGCCCATGACGATGAATGCCGAAAAATAATTCGTGCGCGAAAAAAGGAAGCGTCCGTCTTCGTCGGTGATCGTCGACGCAGCATTGGGAGGGCAACCCGGCGTTGTTGAAGCCGGATTCACGACGAACTGCACATTCACTCGGGACAAGGGTCGATTGTCTTCCACGAGGCGACCGCGTATTTCCGGTGATTCTTGTTGGTGATGCGGGAATGGCACGCAGCTCGATAACAAAATGCCCCAAGCGGCAAGAAGAATACGAGGCGCAGACAGGTGTTTCATGGTTGTTGATTCGTTGGAAGTATGGGTCATGAGCGCGTAATCCACAAGTACATTGCCCCAAATGCGACGATGACGCCCAATGTCACGAGCAACCGAGGTCGCGTGCGTTCACCGCCTTCGTACAAATAATGCGGCAAGCCAATGATCAAGGCCAACCCACCAAGCAATCCAAAACGGAAAAACTGCAAAGCTGCGCGTCTATTCGAATCCACGAGCATCAACGGGAGCGGAACCAAGTGTAGAAATACGACGACTCGAAACCAAAACATTTTTCGTTCGGGAGCTCCAAGGTTCCACAAGAAAAACGCCCAGACCACAAGCGTTACCACGACGAGCCCGGCATTCAGCGTTTGCTCGAGGCGATTGAGACCCTCGAAGTTTCTTTCAAGGTCGGTCATTTGTTCCGCGCGGTGGACGTTGGAGTTTTCAAGTTCATCCTTGATCCTGAGGTACCAAATCGGCAATCGTCACTTCGACGATTCGCACAACACGCTTTTGCAAAAGTGCCAAAGCTTCTTCGTCCGGAACATGGCGATCATTCGGTACATGAACAAAACCGCTTCGCAACAACGGCCATTGTTGTGATTCGAGCACCGTCTCGCGGGCCGATTGTAAAGCGAAAAAAACCTCTTCGCATAAAAAGCCGCCCGCATCGTCACTGAGGTAGACCGGTCCCTCTGTCGCGAGCGATTGAATGATCTTGTCCGCAGGCAAAGCTGTTTGATAACTTTTCGTGGCAACAGCACGTGACGGTATGGGAAGGGCGTGAACATTGTCGCGTCGTTCGGGATGCCGCCGATTCGTTGCATGTAGCTCGATTTCAATCGAATCACGAGCCATTCCCAAAGCAATCACCACGTGGGGGCGTATTTCGTTCAGCCATTCTTCGAGCAATCGCGGAGCCTTGCCCCAAACGACCGGCAAAATGCGACCGATGATGACCCCCCCACGCAAGGTTTGTCCATCCAATCCAAGAGCCACCTGGCCGCTTGGGTTACACGCCGCCCCGCCAAAAGGTTCGAACCCCGTGACAAGAATTCGTAATTGGTCTTGGTGGATGCATTCCAAAATGGAATCGCGGAGAACCATCCAATCGTGCGTCTTTAGCACTTCAGGGAGCATTGCTCGCATTATCGCGCGGCGATGCCTGAGAAATCAAGTCAAACCAACATAGGTCGATGGCTTGCACGCGCTGCGTTGTGACGAGCGTGGATTCGACGACCGTTTCATTTGTGTTGCGGCATGTTTCGTCGCTCGCGTTGCAGCGTGTAAAGCCCGTTGCGTTTTGCTGCACTTCCGCGGTATCGTTGCTTGGCATGTGTGTTGCCAGGGGCAACGTTCATGGCCCGTCGATTTGGAGTGCCCATGGAATCCTGGTCATCGGGAACAATGTTCCAGCATGCGATGACGATTCGGTGGGAATCGTTCCGCTTCAACGTTGATGACGCGCGAGCGAACATATGCGGGGGAGGGCGGTAATGATGATTTTCGTGGCCGCGATTCTGGCGTTGCTGGTCGGTGTTACCTTGGGCCTCTTGGGCGGAGGAGGAGCCATTTTAACGACGCCGATGTTGATTTATCTCGTGGGCCTCGAAGCGAAAGAAGCGATTACGGCGTCTCTTGTGGTCGTGGGGATAACCAGCGCAGTAAGTGCTGGATTTCACGCACGTATGGGTAATGTTGATTTTCGCACGGGCCTTGTTTTCGGTGGTGGTGGGATGACGGGCGCATTTTTAGGTGGACGACTCGCAGGTTATGTGAGTGGCACGGTCTTGTTGTTGGCATTTGCGGCCATGATGCTCGTGACGGCCATTATGATGTTGCGTGGACGTCGCGAATCCGTCGGGGATGGGCGAATGCATGCTTCAAAAGCGATTGCCGTGGGCGCTTTGGTAGGATTCATTGCCGGTTTGGTCGGAGCTGGCGGAGGTTTCCTCATTGTGCCGGCATTGGTTCTTTTTGGCAATGTTCCCATGCGCCGCGCCATTGGTACGTCGCTCTTTGTCATCACATTGCAATCCATGGCAGGGTTTGCCGGCCATATTGCCCATGCACATCTGACCCTGGCTGTCGCCGCCCCGATTACTTTGATGACGGTGGTGGGTACGATTGTGGGTGTTCGGTACGCACAACGAGTATCGACAACGGCACTTCGTCGAGCATTTGCGTGGTTTGTTTTGGCGATGGGAATCTTCGTTTTGGCGAAGCAAGTTTCCTGGCCGGTGACGGTTGCTTTTGCAAGCATTGCACTGTCCCTCGCTTTGTGGGTGTCGCGGACTTCAGCACAAGAAGTTCAAGCGAGTACGTCCGGTACGAATCCAGCTCCTGCGGTGAATCCTGCGTGCCCGACAAACTCTGGTCCCGTTCAGAGGTGATGCCCTTTGCAGTCAAACCGGATCCTCGTTGTCGTTTGCGGGCTGAACGTTCGCCCTACCTGCACCTCATTGCCATCGGCCAGAGAACCCTTCTATACTGCGTCTCGCTCATGCAATCGGCTCCTGCTCTTCCGTTGGAGAAACTTGCGGCGATCGACGCCAAACTACAGGCGGGTTTGCCCCGTGACCGCGTTTTCGCGGACGCTGGTGTGACTGCCGAGACGTGGGAACGCGCCAAAGATGCGTGGTTTGCCCGTATGGCCAACGAAGCTGCTCGAGGCAAGGGTCGAAAGCTGCACAAGCGCTACCATGACTTGCTGCATGCTGCCCGCAAGGCTGTTGCTTCTGATGACGGACAAACCCTCGTCAAACCCAAGGGTAAGGCCCCGAAAGCACCCGTCGCTCGTTTGTCGCCCCTTGCAGCGCAATATCGTCCGGACGCACCCCGAGTGTCATCACCGACGGACGTATCCGACGCACCGTCGGGGCTGATCCGCGCCCCAGGTGTTGTTGCAGCATCACCCGCAATGGTTTCGCCAGCTCGTGAAAGTTCACCTGGTGATGGCCGCATGAATGGCCTTCCGTTTGGCGGGACAAGCCGACCTCCACGCGCCGAGGAAACGCCAGCGTTTGCCGCAGTCGCTCCTGCCCTGACAAACGATCCGACCAAGCGATCTGCTGCGCGATGTCGGAAAGACGCGACGTTGTTCGACATGCCCGTGGATGAAGAACACACGATCCTGCATACGGGCCAACCCACGGCGAGAAAGGCGCCGCTTCCGTTTGTCTCCAAGGCACAGACGCAATCATCCTGGGACGAAACAACCGAGCCTGTGCGTTCGCCCTTGCGCAACGATCCTTTGCCGTTTGTCGCGGCGAAGCAGCATCCTGCCGCGACGCCCCAAGCCGCGCCACCTCGTGCGGCTGGGGGCAACGATGTGCTCCCGTTTGTCAATCCGCAACAAGCTGCATCGTCATCGAGCGTCTTCGCCGCCCCAGTGAAGCAACCGAGCGCGCCACCGCCGCTCGATGCCGATCCCCTCATGCAGACACGAGCCGCCAAATCTTCACCTCAAGGCGACGGTTTGCCGTTCGCGAGTGGCCGATCCGCGTCGTCGCCTGCACCTGCTCCGACAAACCCAGCAAAAACAGCAGGACTTCCGTTTCAACAAGCGACGCCGCACGTTGCGTCAGGATCGAGCGCACCTGCGCAGCCAAGCGTTCAAACGGGTTTGCCTTTCCAAAAAGCCGCAGTCCCGGCGGCAGCAGGTACACGTTCGAGTTCTCAAGCGCCGCCGCCGAATCCAACCGAGCCGCTCGACTTGACACGATATGCATGTTTGTGTGCGGAACTAGCGCGTTTTCCGGACGAAACCGAGCGAGTCTTTGCTCGTTATGGTCTCGCGGATCCACACGTACGCGCTTCCGTCGACGCCACATGGCGCGCGCGACTTGGTCAAGACCCTCAGCTTTATCGTACTTGGCAAGAGTATTTCCAACACTACTCGACCCAGTATTTCGGCCAAGGTCGCAAAATATAAACCAGCAAAGAATGTCTTTCGCCTCGTCAATGCGGTCTTGGACCAGGCATCGAAATCCGCTAGCATGGGACCATGCCGGCACAAACTGCGATCTTCTCGCTCGAAGGCGACACACTTCCCGCAGATGCCACGACGGCGCTCTTCGAGGCGCGTGAGTCGATCTCTGAACCTTATTCAATCTTGGTTACGTTTGCCACGCGCGATGCGTCGTTTCGCGCCGAAGATTGCTTGCGAACTCGCCTGTGCCTCGTGGTCACGTCAGGCCTGGGTTTGCCGCGGTACTTCGACGGCATTGTAGATCGAGCGCGTTTCGTTCGCGTCGTCGATGACGAACGGCACTTCGAGATGCGTTTGCGCCCGGCTCTTGCCGGTCTCGAACATCGCGAAGGTTGTCGCATCTTTCAAGAGAAGACGATCGTGCAGATTGTCCAGACAATCTTTGAAGAAGCCGGTTTTGGGGACAAGGTCACCTGGCAAATCACCAAAGAATACGAACCGCGCGAGTTTGTCGTTCAGTACAATGAAACGCAATTGAACTTTGTTTCACGGCTGCTCGAACACAACGGCATATTCTACTTCTTCCGCCATGGTCCCGAAGGTCATCAGATGATTCTCGGTGACGATCCCTCGGCTTTTGAGGCCGATGGGCCTTTGCCGGTGATTTTCGGTATCTCTCAAGGGATTGGTTTGCCCGGGGTCGAACCGTTGCGCAATTTCTCGCGAAGCCGAGCTCTGCGCACGGAGCGAGTGCACCTGCGGGATTATGACTTCGAGCGTCCGGGCACGTGCCCGGAAGCGAATCAGCCGGGCAAAGAAGCATTTCCGCTGCCGTATTTCGAGTACCCGGCAGGGTTTGTCAAGAGCGCTGTTGGGTCGCGTTTGGCCGAAGCCCGGTTCAGATCGCTACGCCGCGATGCGGACACCTGCGAAGGCGAAAGTCGCGCGGTTGGTTTGGTTGTTGGGGCTCCGTTTGTCGTGGAAGGTGCGGCGCAACCGTGCCTCTTGGGCGAGTTCGTCACGACGCACATCACGACGACGGGCAAGCAGACACGTTTTGGTGGCGATTCGAACACCACTGTTGAGAACAAGTTTTCTGGCATTCCCAAAGGCGCGCCGTTTGCGCCACCCATTCGAGCGAAAAAGCCACGCATTCATGGCGTGCAAACCGCCGTTGTGACCGGATCGAGCAAACAGGAGCAAACGATTCACGTCGACAAATATGGTCGCATCAAGGTGCGGTTTTATTGGGATCGGGTCAATCAACAAGATCACACCTCGAGTTGCTGGATTCGCATGGCGCAGCCCGAAATGGGCAGCTCCATCAGTTTGCCTCGCGTAGGTTGGGAAGTTTCGATTGCGTTTCTCGATGGTGACCCGGATCGTCCGGTTGCCGTGGGCCGAGTGTACAATGCGGAAAAGACGCCACCTTATGCAATTCCGGCGGTAAAAACGACTGGCGCGCTCAAGAGTATGTCTTCGCCGGGCGCGGGTGGTTTTAATGAAATCAAATTGGGTGACAGTGCCGG
>JBGAOI010000258.1:0-9302 GCA_044221885.1 Polyangium sp. (in: bacteria) | reverse complement strand
AGAAGTCTATCCCGTACATCGGTAACGCTTTTGGGACGTTTTTCCGGTGCTTTGGCGAGCATATCCAGGCGCAATCGTTCGAGGAGCGGCGGAACTGGTTCCGCTCCGGGTGGACGCACCAATGCGGGCGGAGGCATGTACAAATGGCCCGCAATGGCGTCGACGGCACGTTTGCCGCCAAATGGTGGACGACCTTGCAATAAAGTCGTCAACACGCAACCCAATGAATAAATGTCGGATTCGGGACCTACCGCGAGCGAATAACATTGTTCGGGACTCATGTATTCGGGCGTCCCGGCAAGCGCTTCGGGTTTTGTCAAAGTCGGCCCGGCGTCTTCGTCGCGAGAAACCTCCACGTGCGCCAAACCGAAATCGAGAATTTTGACGATACGAACGCCGCCAATCTCGGTAACGAACATGTTTTCGGGTTTGACATCGCGATGGATGATCCCGCGCGCATGCGCCGCTTCAAATGCCGAAAGGATTTGCAGCATGATCTCGAGGAGATCTTTTAATGGCAACATGAGGTCGAACGCTTTCAAGTACGTTTGAAGCGTAGCCCCTTCGAGCCATTCCATAATGAGATACGGAATGCTCTCGTTCTCGTTGCCGTAATCCAATACGCGCACGACATTGGGATGATTCAATTGTGCCGACGCGCGCGCTTCGCGATAAAACCGACGAACGACATCGGGTTCTGCAGCCCGATTCTGGTGCAATACCTTGACGGCCACAGGCATGTGCAACGTCAGGTGTTCGGCACGATAAACTTCTCCCATGCCGCCCGCACCGACGCGTTCACCAAGGCGGTACTTACCTGCAATCAGACGCCCCGCGTGCGTCCCCACCGCCGGCATTTCAATGCTCACGGCGTCACCTCGACCATGTGAATCCCCAGCGACAACATTCCCGCTGCGCCCCATTTCGATTCGAAATTTTCAGTTCGCCCCACCCAACCACCGAGCGAAGCAAAGTAATTTCTGCCCACTTCGATGCCGCCGGAAAGGCCAAACGGAAAGACATCTTTTTTCTTGTCCCGCATGATCATCCAATGAACATCCGCAAAAGCATAGAGACGAGCCCAATCGGTCACATCGTACGTTCCACCGGCAGAAGATACGGCGTCAATCGAGGAATGCGCGACATTTCGTCACTCAACGCAAACACGCCGCCAGCATTCGTGAGCCAGGTGAGTTTCGAGTTGATCGACCCTCCGAGTGCCAATCCCGCGTCAAAGCGAAATGGTTGTCCCTGCATGACCATAGGCAAACCGACTCGGAATGCCGGGCCAAACTCGAGATTCGCGTCGCCGCGACGAATCAATCGATGTCGCACACCGAGCCAAGCCATATTTTCGGTGGGTGGAGCGGGATCAACATTCGTCGGGCGTCGATCTTCGAGCGGCGGTGATTCAACCAGCGCATCAAATCCCCAGCGGCCAATGCTGCCACTCGCCCGAAGAGTGCCCTGAAAAACCTTGCCCTTGGCCCCAGCACCGGCGGCAACGCCAATCCCACCGGCCATCGGCGCCGTTGGCGTCCACCACGACATCCCGGTAACTCCTGCTGGTCGCGGTGAAGGCAATTTCAGTCCAAGCTGGCGGACGGGACGTGGTTGCGGAGGTGCCGGTCGCGGTTTTTCCGGAATCATCATTGCTTTCGTGCCCAAAAGGCGTCCCTTGTCGTCCGTCACGTCAAACCGAATTTCACCCGTTGCATCGCCCACTGGTATCGATCCCACCAACGATTTGTCAGCTTGTAGGTCGACAGGAACGGTTTCGGTCCGGTCCCCCACGTGCGCTCGCAGTTTGGGCGAAATGCGTTTGGCAACGTCAATGTCGTTGGCTCCGTCGAATGTTATCCGAGCCGTTGACGTGCGTTTGTCTTGGTCGAACGAAAGATCGAGTTTCGCTACGACCTGCGTATATTCGACGACAATCGGCTCGATCTTTCCGCTCGCTGTGCGGATACGCATGCTTTTGGGGGATTGTCGCAGCAAGTCAATTTCGCTCGGAATGGCCCCAAACGGACCGTCATCAAGCGCCAAGGACAGGCCGGATTGCGTGTCGAATTTGAGTACACCATAGGGATTGGCAACGACTTTACCACCTTCGAGGCGGCTTCCTTCGCCGCGAACTTCCGCCGCGACAACCTCGATGATTCGAACCTCCGAAGCAATGCCCAGGTATTCCTCGTTATCAATGGCCCGAACACGGAGCCTGTACGTTCCCGGAGGAAACTTTTCGGCCCGAAAGGATTTGAACTCGGCACCGATTTCTTCGCGCACGGCAAGGTCGTGAAAACCTTCGTCACGTGAAACCTCGAAACGATAGGCTTTGGCTTTATCGACAGCAGACCAGGACATCGTCAAAACAGCGGTGCCCGCAGGAGCCAGCACAATGCTCGGAGATCCTCCTGATTGCCACAATGGAGCCGGCGGAAGCGGTCTTGGGGGAG
Organism: Polyangium sp. (in: bacteria); assembly: GCA_044221885.1. GTDB lineage: Bacteria > Myxococcota_A > Polyangia > Polyangiales > Polyangiaceae > Polyangium. The sequence goes on along the minus strand of JBGAOI010000258.1, from coordinate 6,846 downwards.
CCGGCGCAGTATTGCCGACAAACCGTGTTCCGTGATCTTTGGGAACAGAGACGGCTTTGCCTCCAGATTCGACGTTGGCTTTTCCTTCGAATACGGCAATCGTCGTGCGTTCCGCCTTGCGTTCGACCACGGTATCTCGCGATTGCGCACTTACTTGCCCGCCATCGGGCAGCGCCACGACCGCCGGTTCACCTCGAAGCGCCGACAAACCTGCCTGAACTTCGCCCGATTGCAATTCTACCGTCGGAGCAACCTTGGATACTTGGGTTTTACTCGCCGTACCATACACGACAATGAGGGTATTCTGCGCAAGAAAAACGTGGGTATGGTCGAGAAATTCAATATGCGCTCGACCTTCTTCCATCGTTTGAACGTTGTGATTGCGATAAAGCGGAGCACCACTGTTGACAATCGACCACGATCCGCCAGAGGGCCGACCCCGCACGTTCGGATGGCTCGATTTGACTTGCGCGTCAGGAACACTGGTGACTTTTTTGGGAAGGATGAGGGTCATACCTTCGGGCAAGGGTTTGCCCGCTGCACAAACAACGCGATTGTAGCGGCCAATCAAGGAGACATGCGTCGCCGACCCATAAAGCGCTTTGGCAATGTCTTCGCACGTTTCGCCTTTTTGCACCCCCCATTGCATGATGGGTTCGACGAATCCAGGCGGCGGCGCGTTATCCGCGAGGGCGGACAGTGATGATCCCATTACGCCCAATCCCGCGATCAGACGCACATGTTTCGCCTTCATCTTCAATCTACCTTGGCCCAAAGAACGAGAAGGAGCATTGCTTCGCCCCTTTGAAAACCGCTACGTAGACGTGTTACTCTGCTTCTTACCCAAAATCGAGCACGTTCCCAACGACAGTCGTCGCCATCTTACACTAGAGTCCTCCGTCGTATAGAACCTCGATTCTCGTCGTCTTCAACAATCTTCCGAGGTGTTCGGCCATGCCGGCCCGTTGGGCACATTCACTCGTTCTCGCAAGCATTGTCGGACTTGCTCCTGCATCTGCTTTTGCACAAACAGCCACCGCGCTCGATCGATTCGAGCCAGCTCCCGCCGGAGATGGCTTCTTCGCCGTACCTCGAGCCAGTGTCCTCGGACATTTGCGCCCCTCGGCTGCCCTCACCTTTTCGTACGCCCACGCTCCGCTACGGCTGCGTACGTACGATTTTGCGTCAGGACAAACCCTTTCGGAAGGCAGCATCGTCAGCCATCAACTCGCCGCCCACGTCCTCGCCAGCATCGAAATTGCCCAACGCCTGAAGCTCGATGTCGATGTTCCATTCACCGTCTCCCAAGACGGCGATTCGCCCCAAATCGATCCGACGCTCGTTTCGATTCCCACGTCAAAACCGCAGTCGTTTCTCTCGCCAAACGGTGCATCGATGAACGACCTGCGTCTTGGAGCTCGCGTCAACCTCGTACGCCAAAACGGGCTGATTCCTGCGGCGAGCCTTGCGTATTCCGTGTGGTTTCCTTCGGGCAACGCCGACGCTTATACGGGCACCGGCTTCGTTCGCCATTCCCCGGCTCTTATTTTTGGCGCGGAAATCGGACGATACGCGTGGTCGATCATGGCCGGTCGTCGCATCCAAGACAGCCGCGATGGCGCGGGCCTCATTGGCAGCGAAATCATTGGTGGTGCAAGCTTTTCCACCACCTTCGACAAACTCACCGCCCAGGCGGAACTGTTTGGATCCGTCGCCACAACGGATGCATCCGCCCTCGCATCGACCAGACCCAACATGGAACTCTTGGTCGGCGGACGATATGTATTCGGACCTTTGCTCGCCGGCGTCATGGCCGGACCTGGACTTTTTCGCGGAATCGGAACACCAACCTTTCGCGTCCTCGCCACCATCGGCACGCATCTCGGTGCGCCCGACAAACCCACGGCAACCAAGCAATCAGGGACAAACGTTCGTCCTTCCGAAAATCTTCGACCTCCCCAAACGAACAACACCGGCAACAACACGCCCAAACCGACGCTTGCCGATCGGGATGGAGACACCGTTGCCGACAACGACGATGTTTGTCCGGACATCTCTGGCGATGCAACACCCACAGCAACTCGACGCGGATGCCCACCGGATCGTGACGGCGACTTGATCGCTGACGTCGACGATAAGTGTCCGGATGAAAAAGGCGTGGCTTCTGCGGATCTTGCCAAATATGGCTGTCCGCCCGATACCGATGGCGACGGACTTACCGACGCTCGCGATGCCTGTCCCAACGAAAAAGGCGAAGCAAACGAGGATCCCAAGAAGAATGGATGCCCAACCTCGGTACGTGTCGAAGGAACGCAAATCGTCATTCTTCAGGAGGTCAACTTCGCCACAGGCAGTGATGTCATCCGACCCGACAGTTTCGAATTGCTCGAACAAGTTGCCGCTGTGTTCAAGCAACACCCGGAGATCGCGCGTGTTGCCGTCGATGGACACACCGACAACGCGGGTTTGGAAAAAGCAAACATCACACTCTCGCAAAAACGCGCGATCGCTGTTGCAACCTGGCTCGTCGATCATGGAATCGACGCTCGACGCCTCGAAGCTCGCGGGTTTGGCCCTCGCAGGCCCATCGCTTCTAACGACACAGCCGCAGGAAAAGCGAAAAACCGTCGCGTTGAATTTCAGATCTTGAAACGCTCCGCAGAAGGCACTTCTGCCTGGCGCGCCGGGTCCATCCAATGAAACTCGGCGCTCGAGCGCTCGTGCTGTTTTCCCTCGTCGGCGTCATTCCGGTGACGATTGTTGTCTCGCAGTTGATCTCGGTGAATCAACGCGCCGTCGTCACCACGGAACAACAGCTCCAAGTCGCAACCATCGAAGAGCTGAAACGAGTCACCACGAGCCGCATCTTCGGCGTACGTGACGACGCCAATGCGGTCGCGTACGCGCTTGCAGACGCAGCGAAAGCGCCTCCAACGAATGGTGATGGCTTGGATGTCGTGCGCGCCATCCTGGCGTCTCGCCAAGACCTTGACGCGGTTCGTTTCGAAGTACCCAGCCGCAACGTGAGTACGATCATTCGTCGTCGAGACGAAACAACCGACGCGACGGATGTGCCTTCCTCCACGCCTGATTTGCAGCGTATTGCCGACGAACGAGGTTTTGCGGTCGCAAGCTTGGGCAAGGCGAAAGGCATCGTTGTCGTTCCCATTCGACCTCGCGCCGAATCTGGTCAAGACAAACCAGCCCTCGAAGCCAAAGGATACGTCACTGCAGCCCTCGCGCTGAACGACATGCAGCGGGAAATCGAAGATGTTGCGGCCCGGCGATTCAGTGGCGTCGTGGGTTTGGCGGTGGTCGATGCGCAACGAATTCCGGTCGCAACGTACAACATGCCCGAGTTCGACAAACTCTCGAGTCCAGCGGCCCATCCGCTCTGGGAAGGTTACTCGAAGGAAAACACCACCGTCGTAGGCGTGGGGCGGGTCGCTCCGTTCGTGAATCCGGATGGAGCTCAGATGATCGGCGTGCTCGAGTTGATTCCGAACTTGGGCTGGGGCGTCCTCGCCGTGCGCCGCGAAGAAGACGCCTACGCCGTGCTCGAAACGATGCGCAAGCGCGGTCTGTACATCGCAGCGCTCACCATTCTCTTGGCCCTTGGTGTCGGAGCTATTGCGGCAAGGTCGGTGTCGAAGCCCATTGTAAAATTGGCGGGACAAGCGCGACGTTTGGGCGAACGCAAGTGGCGTGATGTCACGCTCGAATCGACGCGTACGGATGAAATTGGCGATTTGACACGCGAATTTTCATCCATGGCAAAGGACCTGGAAGAAAGCGAAGCTTTGATCGTTCGTCAAGCCAAACAACGTGCCGACCTTGGCCGTTTCTTGAGCAAAGAATTGGTCGATGCGATCGTTTCGGGGGAGCACCAGGTGTCACTCGGCGGTCGACGAGCCGCAGTGAGTGTGCTTTTTGCGGATGTCGTGGCATTTACGCCGCTTGCCGAAACAAAACCGGCCGAAGAAGTCGTTGCGATTCTGAATGAATTGTTTTCGATTCTCACCGAGGTCGTATTTCGACACGGAGGCACGGTCGATAAGTTCGTTGGCGATTGCATCATGGCGGTCTGGGGCGCACCGGTCGTGCAAGAAGATCACGCCAATCGAGCTTTGGCGGCAGCAGAAGACATGATGCGATTTCTCGAAACGGCGAATGACTCGTTCAAAGAGCGTTACGGCATTACGCTGGAGCTCGGGATTGGAATCAATTCAGGTGAAGTGTTGGTGGGCAATATCGGTTCGGACAAACGCATGGAGTACACAGTGATCGGCGACGTGGTCAACGTTGCCGCACGTCTCGAAGCGATTGCTCGGCCCAATCAAGTTTTGCTCGCCGAAGCAACGCGTGAAATGGCGCGCGAAGACTTCGAGATTCATTACTTGGGCGAACGAGCCGTCACGGGACGCAAAGCCGTCACCAAAGTGTACGAATTGATGGTGAGTTAGTCCGTTCGAGTTTCCACTATTCGAACGAAATGATTCCCGCTCCACCATTGACGGTAATCACCTGCCCCGTCGTAATTCGCTTCGTCGCTTCAGGCACACCCACAACCGCTGGAATGCCATATTCGCGCGCAACGACGGAGCCATGGGACATGCTGCCGCCCATTTCCATCACGAGGCCCGCGGCCGTCAAAAACAACGGCGTCCAGCCGGGATCGGTCGACGGCGCGACCAATATTTCTCCCGGTTCGATTTTCGCGCCAATCGGATCCAAAATCACGCGCGCTTTGCCTTTTACGATTCCCGACGACGCCGGTGTACCGGACAATCCATTTTCGCCGGCATCCCGTGACAAACTCACTTCCGGTTCCGTTCCATCGGAAAGTATGATGCGCGGTACGTGCTTGCGCCCCATCTCCTGAAGGCGACTTTGACGACGTTCCGTAATAAGTTGCGTTAGGTTTTTCCCGGCAATCAATTCGCGCAATTCATGAATATCGAGCAAAAACACATCGTCGGTTTGTTCGAGTTTGCCCTGTTTCACGAGCTCCCGACCTGCTTCTTGGAGCAACTGGCGGGCGCGCGTCATGATTCGGACAATCCCAAACTTGGGCACTTCGCGCGCTCCAAGCAAGCGGCGAACACGATTGACCGCAAACGCTCCGACCTTGCCCTTGACAAACCCTTGTTTTCGAGCCCGTTTGGACAATTCGACGGCCATGTTTTCGGCGTCTTCGACACCTCGAGCAAAGGCGACATCCGGCGCGACAAATTCGTCACCAAGGGCCAAATAATTCGACAAACTGCCCAAGATATGCGCGGGATCTTCCCCCCAACGCGTAACGCCGATATCGATTTCCGCGACACCTCGCGCGCCATATTTGGCCAAAAACCTCTCGAGTTCGCTTTGCAAAACGTTGGGCAAACGTTGGTCCCGATAACGTTTCGACAATTCTACTGGTTTTTCGTTCTCTAACACCTGTCGCGATTCTTCGTCACTTTTCACCCGCCGCGAAAGGTGCCAAAGTTCGAGGTCCATTTCGGTTGTCGGATTGTTCGGCAACGAGCGTAAAAGTGTGTGGATTTCGTCTTCCGCAACCGCATCACCAAGCACGTTCCGCATCACGCGCATGGCAATGGCCCCGCTCGCAATGGACGGAAACGCCAATACCATGAAGGGCGGAACGCCCTCACGAAGCATTTTTTCCACGACGTCCACATACACAATCGGCGCCGAACCTTCGGGAACTTCTCCCAACGATATGGCCGCGTCGACCCGGTCCATAATGCGCTGAGGCACAGCCTCGGGATTGGCCAAAGCCTTGATGAGTGTCACGGGGGCCCGCGTACGCGCAAAAGCACGCACAACGTTCGACGCAATTTTCCATGTCGGCGTGTGCACGAGACCCACGCGTTCATCGGTCATCAGCGATTGAATTACCTCACCCGTCCGGGCCTCCATACGTTGCGCGGCAAACGTAAATAGTTTGCGCCCCAAGGGATTTTGAAGAACGTCCGTGATATCCATGAAAAGTCGATCGCCGGAAACGGCCCATAATGGTGCACCTTGCAACGGATCACCATCCCAAAGTCCCACGCGTTGGGCCACGAGGCCGGTAAAACTTTTCCAGAATTGCACGCCCATCGGCGTAAATGGCTGAAATACGCCTTGCGCCACATTAAAACTGAAATACACGCGAAGTGGCGTTTTGTTCGACCAAGGCCCCTTGGGAATGGGATAAAGTGTCGTAATTGGTCGTGATTGCACGATAAAAATGCGGCCTTGTTTGTCTATTGCCCATTCGATGTCTTGCGGCGCGCCAAAATGTTTTTCGACTCGTTCGCCCAGTTTCGCCAACGCCCGAGCTTCGTCGTCGGAGATGCACGCTTCCGTTGCAGCGTTTCTTTCGATATGTCGCGTTCCTCCGCTTTCGACAGCTTCAATGATCAAGCGTTTTTCACCAATTCGCCTTTCGACGATTGCACCTGTTTCTGTGCGGACGATAAAATGATCCGGGTTTGTCGCTCCAGAAACGACCGCTTCGCCCAACCCCAGAGCTGCATCGATCACAGCTTCTTGACGCCGACCCGTTACGGGATTGGCCGTAAATAGAACGCCCGCCGTTTTGACATCCACCAGCTTCTGCACAACGACCGCAAGCGCCACATGCCGCGGGTCGATGTTCCGATCCGCTCGATACGCCACGGCTCGCTCATTAAAAAGCGACGCCCAGCAGCGTCGTATCGCATCGAGCAATGGTTTTTCTCCAAGAACGCCCAAATACGTATCCTGTTGTCCGGCAAAACTCGCATCCGGCAAATCTTCCGCCGTTGCCGAAGAACGCACGGCCACGGCGCATCCTTCGAGGTCTTGCGCATACACACG
>JBGAOI010000257.1:0-9348 GCA_044221885.1 Polyangium sp. (in: bacteria) | reverse complement strand
CCTGACAATGCGAGTTCAATGGGTCCCGGCGTTTTGAACTTGGCGGCAATACATGCAGCTTCTGCGGTTGCTTTTTCGCCCGCATTTTTATTGGCGGGATCAGAAAAAATGACCGCACCGTCGAAACTATCGATGATGCTTTTGGCAACGGCCGCTTCGACGGGTGACTTTTCCTTCATCTTGTCGAAGAATTCTTTTGAAATTGAATCGCGGACTTCGGGATCGACAGCCGCGATGACTTTGTCGAGCCGCGGTACGTTGACGATGACGGAGCTATCTTTGCCGACGAACTGAAAGACCGACGTGACTTTGGTTGGTAATGCGTCTTCGGCTTTTTCGAGCGGTGCGGCGACGATCGCGGCGACTTTGCCTTCGGGTGCCTTTTCTTGTGTCGCAGTTTCCCTCTTGGGTGAGTCTGCAACGGGCGGCTTTGCTCCTTCCGGGGTTGTCGTTGTGCCGCCGCATGCGGCGAGTGACAAGAGCCCCATCCCAATGACCGAACTGCGGAACGTCCGCTTCCTCATGGCCGAATCCCTCCGAATGACGGCGCACTAGAGCACAAAATCCGTGGAAGTAAAACAGAATCTTGGGGTTCTGTCGCGAATGGCCGTGCGTTTTGATGGTACAACGAAGTGTTCAAAAACCTGTTCTCCGGGGCGGCAATTGTTTATGATGAACTGCTGCCGGCTTTCGGCATCATGTTTCTTCGCTCGTCGTCAACGGCCGCTGCCATGCTGAAGATCAACGATCTGCTCGACAACAAGTATCGCATCCTGCGCCTCATTGGCGAAGGCGGTATGGGCGCCGTATATGAAGGGAAACACGTCGGTACGGGTCGCCGTGTTGCCGTCAAGGTGATTCGTCCTGGACCAACGGATGACGGTAGTGCTGTTCACTTGCAACGTTTTCAGCGTGAAGCTCGAGCGGCTGGGGCCATTGAATCGCAATACATTGCGCAGGTATTCGATTCTGGTTCGGATGCGGCCAGCGGTTTTCCTTACCTCGTGCTCGAATTTCTATCGGGAGAAGACGTTCATCAGGTTTTGCGACGACTGGGGCCATTGCCGGTCGATCTTGCATTGCGTATTTTCGCTCAAGTTTGTTCGGGATTGGCGAAGGCGCATGCTGCCAAGGTGGTCCATCGCGATGTCAAACCGGCCAATGTTTTTCTGGCCAATCGAGAAGACGGTGAAATCATTTGCAAAGTGCTCGATTTTGGCGTGGCCAAGTTCATGGCCGATCCCGTCGAGAACGAGTTGGATGTTCCATCGATAGAAACGGCTGGTTTGACCCAAACCGGAGCGCTTGTGGGCTCACCCTTGTTCATGGCTCCGGAACAAGCGCGCGGACGTCGGGATATCGATGCACGGGCCGACATTTGGGCGGTGGGCATTTTGCTTTACAAGATGCTTACGGGAAAAACCCCGCATGAACGCGCTGGGTTTGGCATAGGCGAACTCATTATGTCCATTTGCATGGAATCCCCGGTTCCGATTCGCCAAGTCGCTCCGTGGGTTCCTGTCGAAGTTGAATCGTTGTTGACCGCGATTCTTCAGCTCGACCGCGAGGCTCGTCCCCAAAACGTCGAGATGATTCTCACGGAGCTTCATGTGTTGCTCCCCCTGGGATGGTCCATTGACAAGAGTATGCTGGTGCCTTTGGGCGCAGGCGTAGCGGGGCCGGTGACGGTGCCGCCGATTTCGTTGGCACCGCGGAATCCATCGCTTGGACGATTGCTGAATTCTCCGCCGCCAACGCCGAGCAATACGGCGCAAACGCTCGACACGCCTGTGCCGGCAGTAAAAGCTAGTGTCGAAATGGGGGCACAATCCACCTTGGATCCACCGGTGCAGGCGTCTTCGCCGGGCACCCTGCCCAGCGCGCAAGCGCCGACAAGTGCTCGCAAAGGTTCACGTTCCTTCGGGGTGCTTGCCATTTTTGCTGGTATCCTGGTGGTCGGGGGGATTGTCACGTACACACGCCTCGATCGGCAAACCGAACGACCTACTGATTCTGTCGTTTCGAGCAATCCTTTGCCATCGATGGTTGCTGCGAGCCCCACACCTTCTTCGACACCGACGACAACGGCAACGGCATCTCGGCGAACCGATTGTCCCGAAGGCATGCTGCTCATTCCGGGTGGAAAATTCACGATGGGTTCCGACAAACCGGTGATGAAAGGCGCGCAACCGGCGCACCAGGCGATTCTCGATACGTTTTGCTTCGATGCGCGCGAAGTAACTGCTGCAGAATTCCAAGCCTGTTCGGACAAAGGGGATTGCAAGCGGCCGCCGGAGCATCTCAATTGGCCACGAGCCAAGACGATGCCGGAAGCACAACATCAATCAAAGCTCCAGTTGTACTCGGAATGGTGCAATTTTGGCAAACCCGATCGGGCGCGGCATCCTATCAATTGCATTACATGGGCTGCGGCCAATGATTACTGCCGTGTGCACGAGAAGCGATTGCCCACCGAAGCTGAATGGGAATACGTTGCCCAAGGGGCAGAGGGGCGTTCGACGCCTTGGGGCGATTCTCCAGATTTGACCGACCGAATCAATGTAGCCGGTGGTGAATTTGCAAGATGGGAAAAAAGCCATGCGTTGTTGACGGCGGGTCATTTGTACGAAACCGATGACGGTTTCGTAGGTACCGCGCCGGTAGGTAGTTTTCCTCGAGGAAAGTCAAAGCATGGCGCAGATGACCTCATTGGCAATGTGTGGGAATGGACCGGCGATTGGTTTGGACCGTACGGTGCTGAAGAAGTTGTCAATCCCAAAGGGCCAGTTTCGGGAGAGAGCAAAGTGATTCGAGGTGGAGCGTTTGACGGCGGCAATCGAGCTTGGCTTGATCCGGCATTCCGGGCCGAACAATCGCCCGACGCAACCGCACCGATGGTCGGTTTTCGCTGCGCAATGCTGTTGTAAAATGCCCTGCCACGTTGAAAGAATCCTCACGCAAATTCTCACCGACGTTGGCGGCCGCCACGCAAGCGATCCAACATCCAACGTTCCAATACGTTGAGTTTATTCACAATTCTCCAATCCCCATCAACATCGGCGAATCGAATTGTAGTTGTTCGCGCAAAACTTCTTCACGTTAAAAAGCCACCACACACATAGTCGATGCTAGCGTCCATACGCCTCCCTACCGCCGATTCTGCCGCAGCGCGTCACCTGGCAGCGCCAGCGCGTACACGTCGCTCGCCTCACGCAAATATCGTGTGATTAATGCATTTTGACAAAAAACGGCGCCATTACAGGGCACACGTCTGCATTGGCTGAGTGCCGAATCGCTCAGCGAACCACCGAATCGCATTCCGCACCGGCCACTCTCAACTGCAAGCGCCAATGCTTGCCGCATGGAACACCCGCATCCACCACGTGCCTGGTGGAAACGCCACTTCGCGCTCGCCCGCACACCACCTCTTGAGTGCAGCTTGATAAGTCGCGCGAAATGCCTTCACCGCCCGCGCGGCCATTGCCGCGATATCGCCATGACCTCGACCAGCGGCGAATGTTGGATTTAGCTTGCTTTCAGGTTCGGGCGTTTTTGCTCGTGTTTCGTGTGAAATTTTCGCTGCACGTTCCGCGCCCAAAACGCCTTCCGGGGCAATCGTTGCTTGAGCAATTGCCACTTCATGCGCCAAGGCCTTCGCGACATCTTCCCGAAATGCTTCTGCATTTGCTTCTGTGACCATGGGCGGTAATTCTATGGGCAGTTCTGAAACCTCGCGCCACTTTGTCGCATCGAAATGCACATTTGGACGCGTTGTTCTCAGAACGGTTTGCCCAATATCGTCCACTCGAGTTTTCGCACCGGGCCAATCGTCCGGGGCAAACACGGCGCCGGCGGCCACGGGGTTTGCAAGCACGTAAGCGATTTTCTCGACAATCGCATCTCGCGTCAACAATTCCACAGCGCTCGCGTGCCGTGAATCCCATACCGAACCTTCCCAGTTGCGGAGCTTTTGCGTACCCATTGCAACCAATCGATGGAAGTAGGCCATGAAAAGCGAAAGCCTTCCACGCGTATCCGTGAGTACGACGTGGATATGCGTCGACATTGCGCAAAATGCATGCACCTCCATCTCATAAAGCTTCGCAGCAACCGCCAACGAATACTCAATGAGAGCTTTCATTTCTTTGTCCGGAAGAAGCAAAAAATGTCGAAGCACGGTACGTCGAGTCAACATATACGTTTTTCCTGGAAAAATCATTCGCGGGTACGACATGGTTCACTCCGGTTTGCTCCGCCGGCCCATGTGCGAAATCTGTGCCAATATGCGTGCTGAATTATTTCAATAGGTTACGACCAAACCAGGTTGGCGGATTCGACCCTCCGCCACCCCTCCGCCAGGCGGCCGCCAGGTGACCGACCCGACTCCACGACGACCGACGATGCTCACGGTCGATGGAGCCCAGAGCATGTTGGATTTGACACCGAAGAGCCTGACGTTGCCTCTGTTGAGCCTTCGACGGCTCTTCGCGGTCTTCGCCCACCAAGACCTTCAAGAACGGCTCGGTCAAAATGAATAACCAAGCCCTGTGCTCAAAGCCTTTTCTCCAAGAGGCACGCCTTCGATGAACGCATCGAGTCCCCACGGCATCGCAACAGCCAATCCCGCTCCGACTTGAAACTTGTAGGCATCGGTTCCCACGATATCCTTGTTGGCAATTTTCCACCAAATCGGGCCGCCAAATCCCCGCACCACGGCGTACGGACTGAGTGCCTGAAAAATGGTTTTACCAACCACGACACTCAAACGCAAATCACCGCCCAGGTACCCAATCTTGGGTGCGTCGGGGCTGACCCCTTGCGTCGTTGCTCCGGCAAATGCCAGCGTGCCCCCAAGCAAAAGAAATGGCTTCGAACCACGCCCATCGAGCGCTCGATACGACGTAGAAATGCCCGCCGACCAACCCGGACCGAATTGATAAACATCCGATGCTACTTTCAGCGTTCCCGTAGCAATCGCCCCAGTCGCAAATTGCAACGTCCATTTCGTGGCTACACGTCGTTCGTACGTCGCCAAGACCGCGCGTCGTTCCATATTGACGCGTATCGTTCCTTCGAACACGAGCGTTGATGATGCATGACCAACGACCACGCTTACGCGATTTCGAGGCACCTTGACGACTGGTTTCGGCGCTGCCTTGGGTTCGTTTTTCGGAACCGCTTCCAGTTCGGCAAAATCATCATTGCATGAAGCCATACCCGTCGGACCGACGGCTGCCCCAACACCTCAGGCCCGAGCATCTCGAGTCGACACATGAAATGAAATGACCATTCCGGCCAAACCTAGGGAAACGTGCTGTATGCGCATGAATTGACCTTTTCGAAGCAAAAAGCAGAATCGATCCGTCTTGTCCTGAATCGCGTCGGTTTCCGCGTGCGCGAGGATGACGCACGTCGAAGGTGCAGAAACGCAATGCCAGATATCCGAACAATCGTCAATCGTCATGTTTTGGCTCGTAGATGAAGCGACAAACGTCGCTGCGATGTCGACCACGCCAAAACAAGTTATGAAATCAACGCCGTAAGATGGCGGCATTCCTCTGATGCGACGCGTAATATCCTGCACATAGTCGCTGTTTCAAGCGTCAGTAATGATCCGTTACGGCGCTGAAAGGCGTTTGGAAGACCATCCCGTCACCGTGACCAAATGTGCAGCCCTCGACGATGTGAAAAATTCACGACGTGAACTCTTCAGAGGCAGCATGTTTTTCCATCCCAGCACGTCGAAGGCCCGTGCTGATTGTCGAGCCTATGTGCGCTGGATATTTGCCTTCTCGGTTCCTATGGGTTATTGAAGAGCCAGGTCGAGTGTCTGCATGAACACCCGAAGTCGTTGGCCTTCCCCAATAACAACGCTTGTAGCGAGCATCGGATTGCTTGCTTTGACGTTGCCTGTTGCTTCGAGCGCTTCGGCCAAAGGTGCAAAGTGCCCTGATGGCATGGCGAGTGTCGGGGGCAACTATTGCATCGACAAATACGAAGCGCATACCGTCGAGATCATCGGGAAGAACAAAACCCGACCCCATTCGCCGTATGTGCCCGTTGATGGGCTGCGCGTAAAAGCGGTCACCAAAAAAGGCAAAGTACCCCAAGGGTACATCAGTCGGGATCAAGCGGCTGAAGCGTGTGCGAATGCAGGAAAACGGCTTTGCTCCGATGATGAATGGATCGGCGCTTGTCGCGGTAAAAAACCTTCGACATATCCTTACGGAAACGATCACGTACCAGGTCGTTGCAATGACCGAGGCGTGTCTTCATTTAATGCGCTCTATGCTGTAGGTGGGACAAACCCACCTCAAGAATCCTATTCGTTTGAAAACATGAACAACCCGCAACTCAATCAAATGACGGGCACGGTTGCGAAGTCCGGGGACTTCAAAAAGTGCAAATCGAGTTACGGTGTTTATGACATGGTGGGCAATTTGCACGAATGGACCGCCGCGAAATCAGGGACGTTCCGCGGCGGGTATTACCTGGATGTGCACATCAATGGCGATGGTTGCGAATACAAAACCACCGCGCACAATGGCCGTTATCACGACTATTCGACGGGTTTTCGCTGCTGCAAATGAACCGTCACAATTCGTGTGGCATCAAATCGCGCGGACTTCGATAATATTGCAGCGGCGAATAAAGCAGCATGTTCGACACGCGTGACGTGTAAATACACGCATACTCTTCCACCTGATCCCCAAAACTGCTCGGTTCGCTCGATTCCTTCATGAGCGATCCCCAAAACGGATGAAATCGCAAATCGATTTCCCGCTCGAGTTTCGACGCTTCCGCATCCACGCTGCGTAACAAACCTCGAATTCGCTCCACTGCTCGCTTCGTGCGCGCCTTCTCTACATCATTGGCAGTGACGCTGTTTTTACCACCGTCGTCTTCTGTCTTGCGACTCAAATCCTTGAACCGTTGTTGGTAATAACGAAGCTCATCCTCGAGTTCGTCCCGGCGTTGTTCCAGCTCGGCACTCTGCTGATGCTGCTCCCGACACGCCTCGTGCGCCTGCACCTCCGCCTCCATCTCTTGAATGATCATCGCGGTGCGCCACGCCGACTCTTTCTTTGACCTCAAAATATCACCGTAGATGTGATCACCAACGTAGAGGATGCGATCACCAGACACGCCGAGTGCACTTTCGAGATCGTGCAAGTTGCCACCTTCGTAGATCGCTCCACGTTCGAGCGATGAGGTGACCGGACGGGTCATGTCCCCTTCGCGTTGAATGAGTGGCCTTCGTTCCTCGAAAAACGCAGGCTTCTGCGCGGCCACGATGACAAGATCGAAGTAGTGACGGAAGCTCGGGTACTCAGGCATCGCATGTCCAAGCAGGTACGTCATCATCTGTTCGGTGTAGGGCCAGCGCGAGTTCGTCAGAAGAAACAGCTTTTTTCCGGCTGAACGAAACTTGTGCAGCGTCGATGCCAAGAGCGGGTCTCGTTCGACAAACCGCGGGAGATCACTCAAGACGACATCGAGGATCGAACCATCACGATGTGCTTCATCGATGCTCTCGCGAATGTCGGCGAACAAGCGGGCGTAGTCGAGGTCGATGGAGCGACTGTCGAAGGCGTCGACGATGCCTGAGTAGAGCGTGACTTCGCTCAGGGCATAAAGCGTGTCGATGAAGTGGAAGCGGCCGGTGTTCGGCTTGACTTTCTTCTGGTGGTAGAGCGATCGAAGTTCGTCCTTCGTCAACTCACGGAGCCCATGGAAGCCTTTGTGGACCACCTTGAAGCGGTCCATTTTGAGGACGTTTCCGTAGCGTTTGTCGATCAGTAACCCACGGATGGGAAACTCGATGGGCCAACGAATGGCACGCAGGATGTCTTCGGGATAGCCGCGTCGGACGAGCTTGGGAATCGACGCTTCGATGGACAAGTTGTCCATCTCGGTCTGGTTGTAGATCGCCAGGGTGTAGTCCATGTCGAACCCAACCCAGTCGATGCCGGCCATCTTGAGATTGCGGTTGACGAACACACGACGCGTGCGCGGAATACGCGCAGGTGTTGCCGGCGTCAGATGTCCCTCGAACGGAAGAGAGAGCTGTTCGAACGTCACGTGAGAACCGGGGCCATCCTAGCCCATCCTCGACAGCATCGCGCGTCGTGAAGTCATCTTTGATGCGTAAAAGATTCGCGCCTCTTTTACCGGCGTTTTCGCATGCTGAAGGGCGTGGCCCATGACGCCGAATACGGTATCTTCCGCCCCAAACACGTTCGGAGGTAGCGATGGGGAAAGTGGCAGAGAAAAGCGCCTCGCGGCGCCCGACATCGTGGTGGCTGCGCACGTTGCAACGGCGCGCCGAACGCATGTACGAGGACAAACTCGACCTGAGCGAGCCGATCGAGTGGTCGTCGGAAGCCGAGCGTTTGGCGGCAATTGCCTTCTTTAACGCCGCCTTTCGCGCGGAAGAATCCGGTCTGCGCCAAGCCCATGAACTCGCTGACCAAGTGGCGACCTGGGATCCCGAGCTCGCCGAATGCTTGAGATTGTACGGGAATGAAGAAGGTTGGCATCGCGAACTCTTGACCGAGTTCCTCGACTACATCGGGGGCACGGTCAAACCGATGGGTCGCGTGACCGGGACGTTTTTCCACGTGTACGGCATGGCCAAACGAATCGAAACGATTGTGATGACAAACCTGATGTTCGAAACCATCGGGTCGACGACCTATCGCCTCGCTCTTCGTCGCGCCCGACACCCCGCCGTTCGCAACGTATTGCGCATCCTTGCTCGCGACGAATCCTTCCACGTGCCTCTCAACGTGCACTTTCTTCGCGAAGCCATGGCGCGTAATCCCAACATGTCCCGCACGCGCCTTCGCTTCATCTACAACTTGCTCTACGTCGCGCTCATCCTGTCGTCCTACGCGAGCCGACGACGCGCTCAACTCTTCGATCAAATTCCGTTCGAAGATCTGTCGCGGGCCTACGCTGAACACATGGCGCGTTTGTTCTTGAAAGAGAGCGATCTCGAGCTTCGTCCGCCGTGGTTCATCTTGCGCATCTTCGGTTTGTCCGAGGATGAACTTCTTGCTGGGGAAGACATTTCCGCAGTGAGCGTGCAAGCAGCCGAAGCGGCAAGCGACCGTGAACAAGTTGCCGTGACAGCCCTTTGAGCACCAATGAATGAACCGGTCGTTCATGCCGAACGCGTGACGCGCGTTCACGACGCGGGCAAAGGGACGCGTCACGCGTTGTCGAACGTCGACTTCATCGTACAAAGTGGCGAATTCGTAGCGGTTCTTGGCCCAAGCGGTTCGGGGAAAAGCACCCTGCTCTCGATCATCGGCGGACTCGATCGCGCCTATCAGGGCAAAGTGC
>JBGAOI010000256.1:0-9360 GCA_044221885.1 Polyangium sp. (in: bacteria) | reverse complement strand
GGCGTCGTGGAAACCGAAACCGCTGGCATGTTGCCCGAAGCGGACATTGCTTTTCTCGACGAAGTTTTTCTTGGCTCAACCGCGATTCTCAATACCCTGCTCGGCATTTTGAATGAGCGACGATTTCGACGCGGCCACACATCCCTTCAATGTCCTTTGCGCGTCTGCGTGGGCGCCTCCAATCGCTTGCCCGAAGATGAAACGCTTGCTGCATTTGCCGATCGTTTCCTGGTCCGCGTATTTGTCGGTCCGATTGGTGATTCCCGATTGGAAGAATTGCTCGACGCAAGCTGGAAATCGTGGCTCCCTGAAAAAGGTCAATCGGCATCGATTGGAGACCTCGACGTTTTGTCGCAATCCGCGCGAAACGTCGATATGACGTACGTTCGTTCGGCCTTGGCGCAAGCCATTCGCATCGTGCGCGGCGTAGGCGTGGAATTGACGGATCGACGAGCTGCCCGTGTGCAAAGACTTGTTGCAGCAGCCGCCGCGATTGCTGGAAAGAAGCGGGCCGACGAACGCGATTTGTGGCCCATTGTGTACGCGATTCCCACCGAAGCTGCGCAACAACTAGCGCGAAATGCATTGCGAGATCTTTTGGCGGCTTCGGAAAACACGAGTTTGGTGGCCGCTGCGGAAGAAGGTTCGTCCGGTTCGAACGCACGGGCCCGACGCATCGTCGACCACGCGCAGGTTTTGCTCGAAAAAGCGCCCAAAGCCGAGGAATTGGCTGCGTACCGATTAAAACTCGAAGGCCTCGCCCGAGAAATCGACGCTGGGTTTAGTCCGACGAACATGCCTCCCGACCTGGCCGAAATTCGTTCACGCATCGTGGCCACGTTGGAGTCCAAAACGTGAGTTCCGTCCCCGTCACCTGGGCGGAGAATGATCAGCCTTCGAGCCCGTGTGCCGTGGCGGCAATGGGTCGTCATGCCAAACGTTTGGCCGAGCGCCTCTTGCAGCTCGATCCGGCCATGTTGGGACGACTTTTGGGCGTCGTGGGTAAAAAAACGCTGGTGGTGCTTGGCGCCGAGGCCGATTTGCCGTGGGTCGACGGAGTGGTTTATCTCGGCCGCACGTCTTCGGCGCCGGGACTTCTCTTGCCCACGTTGCTCACGCCCATCGTTCCGGGTCCGCATTTGCTCGAGCAGGCATTACGCAAGCGATTTCCGGACGTGGCCATACCGCTCGCCGTTCTTCCCGAAAACCCAACCACCGTCATTCCATGCGGCCACGCATTGCGTCTCGAAGCCAAAGAAATCGAGAAATGGCTGGGTAAGGACAAGAACTAATGGATCTACCCCGCGAGTTATGGCCTTGGCGGCAGTCGTTATCGATGTTTCCGCAGGAATTGGCGATAGCCTTGGGAGGTCTTGTCGATCGGCTCGCGTTGCTCATTGGTCCGCTCGTTTCTCCAGATTCATCCGGCCGGGATCAACCGGACGGTATTGGCGGCGTTGGCCGGCGAGGTTCATTCGAACGGCTTTTGGCAACGGATTGGGCGTTGGCGGAAGAAGCGCCGCTCGAATTCTTGCGTCGTGTTAGCGCAGGAGAACTTTCTTTTCTCGAAATTGCACATCAAAAGCCGACGGTAGCTCGGCATTGCGTCGTTCTTTTCGATGTTGGTCCTGACCAGCGCGGTGGACCGCGCATTGTGCAATTGGCGCTATTGATTTTGATGGCCCAACGGGCGCAAGCGGGCGGGGCGTCTTTTGCGTGGGGCATTTTGCAGGATAGCTCGCGGGAATTCATTCCGGACGTCAATGAAGAAAGCGTGCGCCGATTGGTGCAAGGCGGGAGCCTCCGGCGTGTCGCCATCGAAGACATGATCGGGTTTTACCAAGCGCTACCCAAGGAAGAAACCGCCGAAGTTTGGTTTGTCGGGGGCAGTTTTGGGTACGAAATCAATGCGACCGTGACGCCGTATCGCATTGTCATCGAAGACAGTTTGGATCCGGATGCGCCGTCGAATCTCGAGGTGACGGTTGTTGGCCCCAAGGGCAAACCCAAGTCGATATCGTTGGAATTGCCCAAAGGTAACGCCGCCGTTCGCCTCATTCGTGATCCTTTTCGCGTGGCCCGCACTGTTTCGCAAAAAGCCGCCGTTCTTCCCGCACACGACACCAATCTCGTGATTTCACGTGATGATCGATTGTTGTTTTTCCAGGGTCTGAATGGTGAATTGTGCACCATGCCGCTCCCCAATTCGCCGAATTTCAAAGATTTACCCAAGCTGCGTATTTTCCGCCCGCCGCAAGGCGAACGGATCGTTGCCGTGGGACGCTTGACCGAATCCCGTTCCGTCGGCGTTGCGACTGTGCACGGTGAAGAAGTCGTCGTCCACCGTTTGTCGCACCGAATGAGCGCGTCTTTGCTTGCCCGCCGACATACCTGGGAACTCAGCAGTTCGCCCCTGCCCGTTACTCATCTTCCGGTATGGTTCAACAATCCCGAAATGCGCGGCCCCTTGGGACAATTGTTTCAACTTTCAGGAATCGATACTTACTTTCTACATGACGCCGTGCGCATGCTTTTCAAACTAGAAAAAGACGTCATTCGTATCTGGGACTTTCCCACGCCAACGGCCTGCCAAACCCACAATGGAGTCTTCTGGCAACGGCACTGGGAACAAGCCATGTGGATGTGCAATACCGGCGCATCGCAAACAAGCCGCCCATTACCTCCAATGCTCCAAAGTGTTCACCCCATGCTCGGTGGGCAACTGCTCATTCAACTCACGCCACAAACTGTGCGTATCGTTGATTCCGAAGGCGTTCTCGCCTACGAGGGAGAAATTCCGCCTGACGTCAAATTGCTTGGTGGCGTTTATGCCAAGAATTACCAATTGTACGTTCTCGATTCTACACGCACGCAGCTCTTGTGCCTCGAAGCTGGCAAGACGGAAATATGTTGCAAATCGTCTGCGCCCATCAAAACCATCACTGCCAGCTTGAATTGTTGGCTGATTGCATTTCTCACAGAAGACGACGAACTTTGCGTTTATGGCCGTGAATACAAGACGCTGATTTTGCGTATGCGTTTGGGGGCCTCATGAAACCGCGGCGACTCGCACATAGAGGCACAGTACAAGCCGCTGCTTTTTGGATTGATGAATCCATTGCAGGACAAACCGAGTCCCGAAGGCGCATCTTGGCCTTGGATGGCGCGGCAGAAGTTCGCCGCATGGAAGGCGGCCTTTTCGTGCGTTTGCGCGAACCGTTATGGACCTCGTGCGATCACGCGCTGGGTGTGCCGCTGGTCGTTTGTCGAGGTGCACTTTTTGCCCTGCCCCTCGACGATGACGAAATGGACCAGCTCGCGGTACCCACAGGTTCGGTGGTGCTCGTACGCGCGGGAGAAACCCGGATCATGGATCCCAATGTTTGTCCGATCGAAGACGTCGCTTCGTGGATTGATTTGTCGGATTGGAACATCGAAAACGTCGTGCCTCTGGGACGCATTTGGCATTCGCCGCGACGAGCGCCCGTCGCCAAAGAAATCGATACGCGTAAAATCGCTGGCATTGGTGAAGCGCCGCCGGAAGCCTCGGAAATGCTGGCCGCATTGCAAGGGCGCCAGCCCCCGAGTGCCACGCCAAACTCTG
Organism: Polyangium sp. (in: bacteria); assembly: GCA_044221885.1. GTDB lineage: Bacteria > Myxococcota_A > Polyangia > Polyangiales > Polyangiaceae > Polyangium. Next base: position 5,756 of record JBGAOI010000256.1, on the reverse strand, counting down.
GAGGATGGACGTCGTCTCTGCTGACTTCGTTGTCGACCTGGTTATCGTCGATCGCTGCGAAACTCGGTCGTTCGTCCTCCAAAGGGCGACCAAAGCAATTGTCTGGACGATCGCTGGTGGCTCGGCCTGCGCCCCAAAGGCCGGAAAGTGATTGGGGGAATCGCCTACGTATGGCACTGAATACTGCCGCCGCGCGTCTTTTGGTTTGGGCGCGAATGGCTTCGTACATCGGTCGCAAACAGGCAGATTACCTCGAAAAAACATTTGATTTGTTCGATTCGGGAAACCTCGACGAAGCCTTACGCCACGCGATTCCTCTGGGCACCGGAAGTGACAAACCCAAACCTCTGGCCTTGAGCGTTCCGACCCCCCGTACGGATCTATCCATTTCGGCAACGCAAACCGAAGCTTCATCGACATTGGGGTTTGGCGACAATGTATTCGAAGCCTTGCGCACACGTTATCGCAAAGCTGTCGAGCAATTGGAGAAACAAGGCAAGATCAAAGAAGCCGCATTTGTTTTGGCCGAACTTCTCGGAGCGAGCGAAGAAGCCGTTTCTTTTTTGGAAAAACACGGCGAATATCAATTGGCTGCTGAACTCGCGGAAGGACGAAACCTGGATCCAGCCCTCGTCGTGCGGCAATGGATGCTGGCCGGAAATCGCGCACGAGCCATGTTGATTGCCCGGCGCACGGGGGCATTTGCCGCGGCCATATCGCGCCTCGAACCTTCGCATCCCGAGCACGCTGCCGCTTTACGTATTCTTTGGGCGAATCAGTTGGCGGAGTCTGGAGCCTATGGTGCGGCAGTCCAAACCATTTGGCCTGTCGAAAAAGCTCGACATTTGGCACGTGAATGGATCGACCGCGGGATTGAAATTGGCGGAACCGTAGGCGCAAGGTTATTGGCCACCAAAGCCTGGCTCGTGCCGGAAGAATTCGCTTCGGTAGCTCGAATCGTGCGCTCATGGCCACGTGATGATGCCGATACGACCCTCGAAGCTTGGACGACGCTGGGACAAGCGATTGTCGCCAATCCTTCGTCGAAAACAATGCAAATTCTCGCCCGAGCATGTGTGCGACAATTGCTCCCGCAAGCGCACGAAAATCCATTGAAGTCACTCGCGGAACGACTGACGACCGCTACGGAAGATCCCGTTTTGCTTGCCGACCTCCGTCGACAACCAACCCAAGAAGTGACATCAAGCGACGTGCATGTGGGCGCCACATCTCTTACAGACGTGGGAAATTCGCGGCATGTGAATGAAGACGCCTGCCTCATGGCTTATTTTGACGGGGCCCGAGCCATCCCACTCGAAGAAACAATCAATGAGCGACGACTGCCATCACGCGGACTTTTGCTCGCTGTCGCGGATGGCATGGGTGGATTTCAAAGTGCCGAAGTGGCGAAATTGGCCTTGGATTCATTAATGGCCCATCTGCAAACGGCAGGAAATGATTCCAAAACGGCAGGCACGGCTTTGGCAAATGCCGTGGAAGAAGCCGGTGCGAGCGTTTATCAGCGAGCGCTAAAGGATCGTCGTTACTTGGGTTCAGGCGCGACAATCACGGCCGTATGGCTGCGTGGAGATATCGCATGGATTGCCCAAGTTGGCGATACGCGAGCTTATCTTTGGCGCAATGGCACGCTCGTTCAATTGACCAAAGACCATTCGCTGCTTCAAGAATTGTTGTCGACGGGGAAATTGACTGCGCAAGAAGCGGAAACGTTCGAACATAAAACCGTCATTACGCGGGCCCTCGGGACCGTGGAACGAGTCAAAGTGGACTTGTATCGCGTGAATTTGAGCGATGGAGATCGTCTCTTGTTATGCACCGACGGCGTGCACGGCTTGCTTCGAGACGACGAAATAGCCGACACCATTCGCAGGACGCATTTTTCGCCGGAATATGCACCAACCATTGCCTGCCAAACCTTGAAAAGGCGCGTTTATGAGGCCGGTGCATTCGACAACATGGGCATGATTGTCGCCGACGTACGCATTCGCAATGCCCGCGTCATGCCCGCCTCCCCGGTCGTGTCGGAATCGATTGCTTCCGAGCCGGAGGAAAAACCCACGCCAACGGCGCGAATCATTGCGAGGATCGCTGCCGACATCGGAACGACGGCCGTGCACGATGCCGTGGTTTTACCCGGCGGACGATTACTCGTGGCGCTCGGAGAAGCCGGTGTACGCATGATTTCGCCCGAAGGAAAAACCTTGGTGCAATTCGACCAACCGGCCGAACGATTGATCATTTCCGACCACGGGGATCGCGCCATTGCCGTCGCTCGCCGCGGCGAAGCATATCGAATCGCGCGCATTGACCTCGTTCGACGACGGGCCGAACGTTGGTTCGATGGAATGCTCGAAGATTTTGCCGATAGTTTCGACGGTTCGATTTGGTTTGTCACAACCGAACGCGGCATTTTTGCCATTGACGCGCTCGAAGAAGGTTTTTCCGCAATCTGGGACCTCAAAGAAAGCAACGGATTTCTTGGGATGCGCTCCCAAGATTCCTTCAGCTTTTGCGCAAAAAACGAAGTTTGGACCATTGACGCGTCGTCGTACCGAGTACGCATTCGCCGCCCACTCGATTTAACCGACCAAGATACTTCGTGGCCAAACATCGGCCTTGCTGCAAATGGAACGCTCGTGGGTTGGGCGAAAGACAACCTCACGCAAACGTTTGTCCCGGCTGTGCGAGCTGCGCATCAGAACGCATGGGCCTTTCTTGGCGAAGGGACGTCGTATGGCGTTTTCCCACGCGTCGCCATTGACGAAGCTGGCACGTTTGGCGCGTTCGGTCGTTTCGATACGGGACATTGTGGCGTACGCGTGTGGGATCTGCGCGATCAGAAACTCCGCTTCGAGATGCAATTCGACGGCAGCTCGATGCTGCGCGTGCGCTTTCAACAGCAGCGCATGGTCATCACGGATGATCGCGGTCGGGTGTTGGTGTTCAACCCGGAAACCGGGAAGCTCATTGGCGAGTGGCGGATTTAGTTGCCCCTCAAACTTCGTCCGCCCTGACAAACGTTCGTCAAGGCGAACTACTTCGACCCCGTACTACTTCTGCGGTTTGCCTTGCGTCGGATCGAGCTCGATCTTCTCGTCCTTCACTTTCTTCACTTCGTTCCCGGTCGCCTTGAATTTCAGCGTCGGAACGACCGCAGCTTGACCCTTCTTCTTGCGCTCTTCTTCTTCGCGCTTGCGTTCCTCGAGACTGGGAACGTCCGTCACGAGACCACCCGCCGTCGGATCTTTGCCGAGGTACGGGCGACCATCGACTTCGGCCACATGGAACTCCGTTCGTCGATTTTCGGCACGCCCCTCTTCAAGTTCGTTGGGGCCCAAAGGTCGACGTTCACCAAAACCAACCGCGAGTAAGCGCAGGTGACTCACGCCGTTGTCGACGAGCCAGTTGCACACGGAAAGTGATCGCGCCGCACTGAGTTCTTCGTTCTTCTGATCATCACCACGATCGTCCGTATGTCCTTCCACGCGGACACGCGTAACTTCGGGATGATCCTTGAGGAACTGAAGCAACGTCTTCAGAACCTTCTCGCTCTCGCCAAACTTGCGGATCGTCGCGCTACCCGTCTCGAAAACAATCTTGCCTTGGATGAAGATCTGGCTCTGACCTTCCTTGGCCGTCCATGGTTTTTCTGGGTACCACTTCGGCAGATTTCCCTGGTGTTCTGCTTTCGGTACGGGCACCGGGGGCAAACGATTGTCCGTGCAACCGACCGTCGCGAGGGCCACGAAGGCAACCGAAGTGACAAACGAAAGGCGAACGAGGCGAGCGAAATTCCGGTTCATGAGCGACGTCAGCGTGGCCTATTGTGGCTGCGTTCTGCAAGTGCATCGTGAAGGCTTCGAATCGAGACGCGGAGTGCTTGTATTTCGAGGCTTTTCCGGGCACCGTCGGAAACGCATGCGGAGGCTGGCATGACACTGACAGGCAAGTTGGAAGTCATCATCAAGATCAACCAGTTGCCGTCCGAGGTAACGACGACGAAAAACGGCTGGAAAGAGTTTCAGGTCGACCTGGGCAATCGCAGCGCCATCATCGCCATGCGCCCGCGCTTGTGGACGCGAATCGAAGAAAGTTCGCGCACACTCCCACACTGGATCGCCGTGATTTCGGGACAAATGGGCGAAGACGTCTCCAAGAACTGCTTCCGCTTGCTCGAACCCAACGTGCAGGTCTTCGAGTACAAGCCCAAAGCGCCAGCCGCGACCGCACCTCCAGCCGAAGCGACCGCACCGGCGCCAGAGGCAACAGAAGCAAAACAGAGCTGACCAGAGCTACCGTCCGCGCGACTTGTGATCCATCCTTGGCCCATGTCGGAAGCGGCGATGGTCCAAGACAAACTTACGCGTTTACGTGCCCACCTCGCAGAACTCGGCTCGGTGCTCGTGTGTTATTCCGGCGGCGTGGACAGCGCGTTTGTCCTGGCCGTAGCACACGAAGTCCTTGGTCCAAAGGCCATCGGCATGACGGCCGTGTCGCCGAGCCTGCCCCCGCGAGAACGAGACGAAGCCGTCGAGATCGCCAAAATGATCGGAGCCGATCATCGCCTCGTCGAATCGCGCGAGATGGACGATCCGTCGTACGTCGCCAACAACCCGGATCGGTGTTTTCACTGCAAGAGCGAGCTGTATCGGATCGCCACGGAGAAGCGCGCGGAGTGGGGTTTGGCGGCAATCTTGAACGGCGTGAATCAAGACGATCTGGGTGATTATCGACCAGGGATCGAAGCTGCAAAACAAGCCAGCGTGGTGAGTCCGCTCGTGGACTTGGGTTTTACCAAGGACGACGTCCGCGCGGGCGCGGAAGTGATGGGTTTGCCCATTTGGAACAAGCCTGCCGCAGCGTGTTTGTCGAGCCGTATCCCGTACGGAACGAGCGTCACGCGCGAACGCTTGGATCAGATCGGGGGCTTCGAAGCAGCGCTCAAGACGCTTGGGTTTCACCAAGTACGCGTTCGGTACCATGGCGAACTGGCGCGAATCGAAGTGTCTCTCGACGAAATCGGTCGAGCGACGGATGGGGCTTTGCGCGACAAGATCGTGGCCGCGGGCAAGAAACACGGATTTCGTTATGTGACGTTGGATCTCGGTGGGTATCGCATGGGCAGCCACAACGAAGTGCTTGTCGGCAAAAGTTTGCGCGTCGTCAGTTGATGCGAAGAAAGGTTTGTCCCGATGGGTAGATTCGCGCATCTGGCCACACAACCCGCGCGAGGGTTGACCGACATTCTCCAGTGGCGGGTCATGGGGCCGCTCAAAGGTCATCGACCGCCGAAAGACGACACCACGGGACCCACGACGCGTCCGCACGATGAAGCCATTCTCGCAAGTGCCGAAGCGAGTCTCATCTGGATCGGTCACGCATCGTTTTTGTTGACGCTCGGGAAAAAACGTATGCTCACCGATCCCGTTCTGGGCAATCGAGTTGGCATGATCGAGCGTCTTTCCAAACCCGGAATTCCTCTCGACGCCATGCCCGCCATTGATTTGGTGCTGGTCACGCACAATCATCGCGACCATCTCGATCCGTGGAGCATTCGAAAACTCGGCAATCGACCGACGTACGTCGTTCCAAACGGTAATGCGAAGTTGATCGCTTCCATGGCCAAAGGCGCCAAAGTCGTCGAACTCGATTGGTGGGAAACGGCTCGCTTCGGTGAAGTCGAAGTCATGCTCGTACCCGCGCGTCATTGGTCGATGTTTTGGCCGTGGGATAGA
>JBGAOI010000255.1:0-9404 GCA_044221885.1 Polyangium sp. (in: bacteria) | reverse complement strand
CGACGGAGCGAGGAATACTTCAGTATTTCGAGCGATGTCGACCGACGATTTCGGGTGTGAGCAGATAAATCAACGGGCTGCTAGCGCTTTTTCAATCGCCTGGACGAGCGTATCGCTTTCTGGCGTCACCGATGACGTAAAACGCTCGATTACTTGCCCATTTTTACCGACCAAAAACTTTTCGAAGTTCCATTGCACTTCCCCCGCTGGCGCGGCTTGCGTTAGAAATGCATACAAGGGATGTTTTTCACTTCCTTTGACCGTGATTTTCGAAAACATCGGAAACTTCACGCCATACTTGGACGTGCAAAAGGTTTGAATTTCGGAATCCGTGCCTGGTTCCTGCGCTCCAAAGTCATTCGCGGGAAAACCTGTCACGACCAGCCCTTTGTCGGCGTATTTTTCGTGCAGTTTTTCGAGTCCCTCGTATTGTGGCGTGTATCCGCATTGCGACGCCACGTTCACCACGAGGACCACCTTGCCGCGATAATCGCTCAAGCTCTTGTCCTTGCCAAAAATGTCCTTCATGGTGAAATCGTGAAAACTCATGGTTTTTCCCTCCGAAGTCTTGGCCGCAGTTCCTGGTGCTTCCGCTGGTGGAGTTGCCTTTTGCGCCCCAGCATCGCAGCCCGAAAGCGCGATCGTCACTGCCGTCAAACCTACGATGGTCATCGATGTCTGCATTTTCATCACGGGTCGGGCGTAAGGCGTTTTCGGAGAGTTGGCAAGAGCAACGCTCGAGAATTGTCGTTCGGGCCGCGAAAAGAAGCGTTAGCGACCTGAACCACGATTTCACTCGGGTCGTCGAGTTTTGTCGATTCTCATCCCGCACCGCCTCGTCATACGTCGAATAACGCAGCCCCCAACTTGCCCGAGAAATTCACCGCAAGAAATCGCGTTTCAATTCGTGCATAATCTGCGCGGCAATGAGCCGACCACCTTCAATGGACATGTGGTTATCGTCAAAAAACAAAGCTTTGTTGCCTTTGATGACGTAACAATCGGTGCCATTACAAAAATAATCGGCAGGGTCGATCAAAACGACGGAAGGTGGCAGTTGTTCGATCAATTTGATCGAGTTACCATACGTTGTTTTCCACTCCGCAAGGGTTGAACCGACAACATCATCATGAACCCCCGCGCTCGCCCGATAGTTGGTCCGGAGATAATCCTTGATATGCTTTTTGGGCAAAGGAGCCTGTAGAACCAAAATCACTTTCTTGTTCGACGCAAGAAAGGCGTTTATCATATCCAACAAGGACTTGGTGTGACCACCGTTATCGAGACAATAATCGTTCCGGTAACTCACGACGACGTATTTGATCTGGTTGGAACTCGTGATATTCTCGACAACGCGGGTATGCCAATCAAAACATACGCTGCTCCCGAGGAAATATTTCATGCTTTCGTCAATGTGATAATTGTGCGGACAGCCGCTCATTGTGTGATGCAATATGCCTTGCTTGTAGGGGCGAAGGTCCTCCGCGAGCGCATAAGCAATTTCAGGAGCGTGACTATTACCTACGACGGCGACCGAAGGATTCGGAAAGAAATATTCACACGGACCTTTGCTCAATGAATCGGCCGTCTGCGCCAGATGACATTCATCACGCATTGGATTGTTCGTAATCGTCGCCAGAACAGCCTCGTAAGATTGGACGATGGCTCGAAACTTCAATCCATCGCGACGATACGTGCCGTACCCAACGATGCCGACCAAAAGCATCGGTACGAGGAGGAAAATGATTTTTGCGTTTCCGTGTTTTCCCGAGCGCATTGGGCGTTCAATGAATCTGAACGTGAGCCAGGCGAGAAAAACCGACGCGACGACGGCCGCGATGCGTATATTTCTGCTTGGGACTTCGGCGCCGACAATCCTTGCGAATGACAACAACGGCCAATGCCACAAGTAGAGAGGAAAACTGATGAGCCCGAACCAAACGAGAAGTTTGTTCGATAAGATTTTGCGGTTCATCCACGCCTGGGGACCAGCCCAAATGATCAACACCGTACCCAATACCGGAACGATTGCCCACTTGCCGGGAAAGCCCATTGCACTACTGATTCTCGCAAATCCATAAGCCAAGAGCGAGAATCCCAGCAATGAAAGAACATTCGAAAACACTTGGCCCTGAACCCCGACAACGTCACGGCGGGAGATTTTTGGTCCAAGTTTTTCATAGAAGCCCTTTCCATAAAGTTTGAACCAAGCCAAACCACTTCCAGATAACAATTCCCAAAATCTTGATTGGGGCAAATAAAATGTAGCGGCAGAATCCTTCTCGATACCTTTGATATTCAACACAAATGAAATGACGGCTATGAAAATCGTCGGTATGAGAAGGTTCAATCTTATTTTCCAGGCAAACCACAATACAAATGGCCAAACGATATAAAATTGCTCTTCGATTCCAAGGCTCCACAAATGCAGCAAAGGTTTGGTTTCGGCGGCGTTGTCGAAGTATCCCGATTCACCCCACAAGATGAAGTTCGATACAAAACCAGCACCTGCAGCAATGTGTTTTCCCAGCGCAGCGTACTCATCAGCCATCAGCGAAAACCAACCCATGGCGTAACTCGCGATAACGACGAGGAGCAACGCTGGGAAAATGCGCTTGACACGACGCGCGTAAAATTCAGAAAAACGAAATGTTCCCTTGTCGAGGTTTTCGAAGATGATCGTTGAGATCAAAAAACCCGAGATGACGAAAAAAACATCGACACCGATGAAGCCTCCACGCACCCTCGACGGGAACGCGTGAAAAGCAACGACGGCGAGCACAGCAACCGCCCTCAAACCATCGATGTCGGGTCGATACTTGGGATGTGAAAGAGGCGGCAGAGTTGGTGTCATTGAGTTAATGAAGAAAACGCTTCAATACGAGGTGACGGAGCACAGTATCAAGACTCGAACGAAGAAACAATGGCCTGATCACGGCCATTGTTTCTGGGGCAAACCGATGCCATCCCGTCTTGGATGAGCCGTCAATTCGCAACACGGAGGCGAATCGAGAGGCAAGAGCACACGCGCCGCCCACTATACCCAGGAAAAACCATTTCGCAAAAAATCCCAACGAGGACGAAACGAGTCGGCTTGTCGCCACCTGTCCCTCCGATCCAACCGTCGGACGTGATGCCCATGATACCCGTCGGACATCCGCACGAATTTGGCGAGACTTTTCGTGAAAGAGGATGATTCGAAGTTTGTTTTGAACTAACCTGCGCGCCCACGCATGTCTCGCCCTGCCAAACGCCCCGTAAAACGCGCAATCAAGAAACCCGCCACATCGGCCGCTCGCAGCTCGAAAACCGCGAACCTCGATGACTGGAAAGCCCTGAACGATCGCGGGAGCAACCACGCCCTCGCCGGGAAACTCGACAAAGCCATTGCCGACTTCGATGCCGCCGTGAAGCTCGCGCCAGATGAAGTCTTGCCTTGGTACAACCGCGGGGCGACGAAGTTTTTGGATGGCGACATCCAAGGCGCTCACGATGACTTCACCGCTGCGCTCGAACGTGACGCCGAGTTTGTCCAGGCGTATGAACGGCGCGGCATCGCCCGGATCAACTTGGACGATCTGCACGGAGCCCTCACCGATTTCGATGCGGCTTTGCGGCTCGTCCCAGACAAACCCGAGACGTTGCTCGAGCGTGGAACTTGTCGCGCCGAACTTGGTGACTTCGACGGCGCAACCCAAGACGTGCAACGCGCGCTCGCGGTCGCCCCAAAAGACTGGGAAATGGCCGAACACGCAAAGGAAGTGCTCGAAGCCATCGAAGAAGCCAAAGAAGAAGCTCCCGAAGGCGAACATGCCGGTCCAGGTTTGGACGTACATGGCCATGACGAACCCAAGGAGTTGCCGACGTCAGTCGTAGAACGTGTGCTCGGTGAAGCGGGGTGGAAGTTTTCCCGTGAAGACGACGGCCAAGGCGTGATCGATTATTTGCTGGAAATGACCGAAGAATCGACGCTGATCGAAGCGTTCTTGATGCGTTTGTCCGAGCCGTTTCAGCGCCTCGTGCTTTACGTGCTGATCCGACCTCGCGCGAAAAAGGAGCATCGAGCAGAACTCTGTGAGTTTGTCGTACGCGCCAACCACGGCATGGGCGATGGCAACTTCGAGCTGGACCTCGAAGATGGTTCCGTACGTTTTCGCATTTCGCTGGATTTCACCGGAATTTCGCTGCTCGCGCCCCTCGTCCGCAATCTGCTCGTCGATGCGCTCAACACGATCGAGCTGTATCAACGCGCGCTTGGACGTGTGATCGCGGGCAAGTCGAAAGCCAAGGCTGCGGTGCAGTCAGCGGAGCAAGCCGCAATGAAGCGCGGGGTTCTGCAATGAACGTTTTGGGCTCGAGTCTCGGACCTTGGTCCCACGTACAAGGCGTGCAAAAGTAGGCGCCGAAGGAGTTTCGCTTGGCTGCTACGCGCGATGGGTATCTTGCCGTGTTTGCGTCGGCTCGTAGCGACGCTGGGCGGGCGTTGGCGTTGGCCAATGTCGCAGCGCTGCTTGCCCAACGTGGCGACAAGGTGCTCGTCATTGATTTGGCCGTCGATTCGCCGACGTTGGGACGTTATTTCCCCGAAGCGATGAAACGCCGCCCTGGCATGGCAACTGCCGGGCGCGGACGCTCCATTTCCGGTGTCGTGGATCTGTTGTCGCTCGTTCGCGATGGTGCACGGCGTTTGCCCCCGGGAAAAACTGCCGTACGCACGACCGGATCTGGATTGGCGCACGATCTTGTCGAGCGCGTGTTCGAAGTGGCGGATGCAGCGATACGCCGCGTGAGTGTGCGGTATCCGGGTTTGCCCGAGGAACGTGCGGTCGAACTACACTTCATGGCCGTCGGTGGCGACGATGCTCCTCATGAACGTGCCCATCCGTTCGACATGCTCGACCTGTTTCCAGGTGTGCTCGAAGAAATCGCCGCCGCATTACGCTCGCGTTACGACGCTGTGCTCATCGATGCACCGACGGGTGAAACCGACACGACCGCGGTCATCATTTCATCGCTCGCGGACAAACTCGTGTTCCTCGTGAACGATGCGTCGCTCGAAGAAGGCATCGAACTGGCATCGTGGGCGCATGGACGGCGATCCCTGGCCGCCACGGATCGAGCGCTCAACATGTTCCCGCTGCTCACCGAAGTGCCAGATGGTGGCGCAGGAAAAGCATTCATCGATGAAGCGCGACCGCGCCTCGAAGCGTTTTTCCGGTCCACACTTGGTCATTCGGCCGTGGACTTGTCGACCTACGTCGAGCTGGCGCAAATCCCGCAACGAGTCTCGCGCATGCAAACGACACGTCTTGCCGTCGAAGTGGAACCTACGTCGAATGCTCAAGCTGCATCGCACGCGTATTTCCGGTTCGTCCAGTGTTTGTCCAAGTCTAGCCCATTACGCGTAGGCGCACGCGCAAGGCCCATGTCAGCCGAGCTTATGTCGGCGATCGAAGCACGACGAAGCCCATCGCAAGCGGCGGATTTCGGAACCACGCGAAGTTCGGCAACACCACCACCCGCGAGACCGTCGTCGCCGCGGGACGAAACGACACAACGAACACAACGGTTTGACCTCCAAGCATCAGCGAAAACCGCACCGAAACAAGGTGATCGCTTGGCGGAAGCGATGACGTTGCGCGCCCACGGTCGCAACGCTGAAGCCGCGAAGATTTGCGCCGCGATTGTGCGCGAAGCTGTACGAGACGAACGGGGTACGAAGGAAACGGCCAAGGCCCTGTTGGCGCTCGGGGATCTCGCCGCGCAATCGGAAACAGGCGAATACGACGAGATCGTGCGTCGCTTCCATGAACGGCGTCACGATGATCCGGAGATGTTCGAGTGCGTTCTGCAAGCGCATTATCGACGAGGCAAACGTCACGCCGCGCGCGAAAGGTTTGCCCTGGCCACCGACAGCTTGATGGCCGTGGTGGATCTCGCGCGGGAATGGAAAGTCCCCGGGGCACCATCGTTTGACCTGCGAGCCCTTGCCGCAGATGCAGCGTTGGCGCTGGCCGTGATCTCGATGGAACGTGGCGATGAAGCCCGTGCGCTTTTGGCGCTGGGTCGAGCTCTCGAAGGCGCCGCAGGTGGCGGAAGTCTCGAACAACGCGAGATCGAAGCGGCAGCATCGTGTTTGGAGATTTTGGTCCTGGCCCGAGCAGGCCGCCCCGAAGCTGCGGCGGAACTTGGTGCGTCCTTGCGCGATCGTTTGGCGGGACCAACCAGCCCGACCATCGACGCCATTGCGGCTCTTTCCGCATGCAATGAAGGCACGGCGTTGGGTCTGTCGGGACGCTTCGAAGACGCGCTCGTGTTGCTCAGTGCGTTGCGTGAACGATTTCAAGGCACGTGGCAAAGCCCGTATTACGAGATCGCGCTGGTCGCGGCCCACAACGAAGCGGCAATCCTGAGTCGCATGGGACGAACCGCAGAAGCGCTCGAAAAACTGGGAAAAAAGCGCCTCCATACGTTAAGCGTCGGGGCAACGGGGCATCGTATCCATGTCGCATCGGAACTCGTCGAAGCACTCACGTTGACGTCCCTCGAACGACACAAAGAAGCCCTGGCGAAGCTCGAGCGACTGCAAACGGAACTTCGTTGGGAAGAGGTTTGTCTAAACCACCCGGGCGATGCGTACATGCGCGAACGACGTGCGGACGCAACGTGGTACCTCACGCTGGCGCGTGAAGCGGCGCGGGGAGTGGACGAGCTGCCGAGTTTGTTGCAAGCGGCCGAGGAAGAAGGCGAAACACGCTACGGCCGTGTCCATGTTCGAGCGGCTTTTGAATTGGCACGGCATGGGCGGCGCCTCGATGATCTGGGCGCGCATGCAGCAGCCGCGGCGTGTTACGACGAAGCGATGTTGCGGTTGGAAAAGGCAGCAACTCGAACGGGTGGAGGCGATTCGACGATGCTGGCTTGCGCGGGACTCGTGGCCATTTCACGTGGAGCAACTCCACGCGGGATTCCACTTTTGCGTAAAGCAGCGGAGCAGGGTGGAACGGCAGTCATTCAATCGGCGCTTGAATTGGTGCATGGCGAAGGTTTCGACGTGGAAGGCATTGTCATCGCCGTGCGCGAAAGTTTCGATTGGATTCCGCGAGAACGCATGGAGACGTTGCGTGCGGCTGATTCTTTGGGCGTGACGCTGATTCGAGCATTGGTATTTCCAGGCAAACCACCCGAGCCCCTTCTGCCTCCCATGAGCCATCCGCATTGCGCAGGGCGATTTGCTCTGGCCACGACGATGCCGTTGTCGAATCGCGAATTGGACCTCAAAGCCGGATCGCCGATGGCTGCTGTCACACGGCTTCTGGTGCTCGAGCCTCCCGACGGGACCGCCGAAGTTTGCCGAAATGGGACACGAACGGCAAAACAGCCGCCCATTCCAGCGTTGGTTATGATGGGTGCGTGGCCGCAGCGATTGGAAGCATTTGCAGGTTCCGCGAACGAGATTGCCGCCGCCATCGACGGATTGTTTCCAAAATCGTCGGCAATTGCGGCAATGGTCGAGCGCGTGGTGGACGGCCAAGGCCCGGAAATGCGCTTTGCGATTGAAATCGAGGGCCGCGACAACGGTTCTTTCCGCATTGCGGTTTTGCATGACGCACACGGTCACGAGCGTTTCGTCTTCGACGGCATTACGCTTTCCCATTACCGCGACGGCCAAGAGCCCACCGTGGCTCGGCGCGGCTCGACCATGCTTTTGGCCTTGTGGCGAGCACTCGCCCAAGGGTGCGCGAGCGCCTTCGATTTAGCGCTTCGAACACCGCCGGGTTTGCCCGAGCATATCGTCGTTTTGAGCGGAAGCTCACGCGAACCAGGCACGGGCGTGATGAGGCTGGAACTCGAAATCGATCGCGTGTTGCTGAACCGTCGCGACCCTCGTGCATTACGCCAAATCACGCTTCAAGATGTCGACGACGTGGCCCACCGGTTTCAGGTGCAAGCGACGGTGGGCAAGGTCGAATTATCGCTTTTCCGAGGATCACGTCCCACGTAGTTTTCTCACCAAACTATTTTCCAGCCATGAGCCACGACGAAACCGAAACGAAAGAAACGTGGATCCTCGTTGCCGGAACGGGGTGGCGTCAAGAACCTCTGCCCAAAACGCAGCAGCTTGCGGCTGAAGCCGTTGGGCGACAACTTGCGCATTTGGGTTTTGGCCTGATTACGTGCGGCTGGCATGGGGTGGACAAAGCTGTGACGCGCGCATTTGCGGGTGAAGTGCAAGCGCTCGGATTGCCGCTCTCCCGGAGACTCAAACAAATCGTGCCGCGTCCTGATGAACCCGCCTTTTTTGGAGGTGACGTCATTTATGTGGACAAAGGCGTTCCGGAATGGGTCGAAAGCGTCAAACGCGCGCAGGCGGTGATTCTCGTCGGAGGCATTGAAGGAACGCTGAAAACGTACGAAACAGCGCTCATCGAACAGGTGCCGGTGTTTCCTTTACCAAACACGGGAGGCAATTCGAAAGCCGCATACGACGATATTTTGGAAGGGTTTGATCGGGTCAAACGTTATCACCATTTGGCCAAACACCAAATCGCATCGCTCGACATGCCCATGCATTCGCACGACGCGATTGAGATGGTTGTAGCCCATCTTTTCGATTTGTTGACGGAAGAAGTCTCCGGGCGAGCCGCAAAACGACCCGCCGAACCGACGCGCAGCCGGAAACCAAAAGAAAAATCTGCGAAGAAGTCTGAGCGCGTCGATTTCTTGGTCGTAACGGCATTGCCCGAAGAACGCGACGCATTTTTGAATCAATTGCCCGAATACACACGTGTTCCTCCGCAACGTGACGACATTCACGTCTATTTTTCGTCGAGCGTGTCCACGAGCGATAACGCGGGACAATATCAAACAATCGTAATGCCTCTTCTCGGCATGGGACGCGTCAATGCAGCAACAGCGACGGCTGAAGCCATCAAACGTTGGCGCCCAAGGCACGTGATTTTGGTGGGCATTGCTGGAGGAATCGCCGCGCGCAAAGTTGGCCTTGGCGACGTCTTGATTTCCGAGCAAGTCGTTGATTACGAGCTGCAAAAAATCACGGCGAGCGGCATTGAAGTTCGCTGGAGCGTCCACAAAGCTTCGCGCCGACTTTACGCCGCCGCTCTGAATGTCATTGGTGATTCGTGGACAAAACGCATTGCCATGCCAAATCCCAGCGAGGGTTTGCCCCGTATCCACGTCGGTCCCATTGCTTCGGGGGACAAAGTGGTCGCCGTACAAAGTGTCCTCGACGAATATCGCAATGTTTGGCCCGCATTGATCGGCGTCGAAATGGAAGCGGCTGGCGTCGCGAGCGCCTGTTTTGCCGCGGCGGCGCAACCCGAGTTTTTCATGGTCCGGGGTGTTTCAGACTTGGCCGATGAAGCCAAAAACGACCCAGCAAT
>JBGAOI010000254.1:0-9410 GCA_044221885.1 Polyangium sp. (in: bacteria) | reverse complement strand
AATGTCGACACCTCGCGTGGGTTCGTCCAGGAGCAACACCTTGGGCGGGCGCGCGAGCCACTTGCCCAGCACGACTTTTTGTTGATTGCCACCCGACAACGTTCCTACGGCAACACCTGATGTGCCGCGAATACGCAGTTCTTCGATGCGCTTCTGGCTCATGAGCGCTTCGGCGTTGTCATCGACGAGGCCAAAACGAGCGTCGGATCCCATCACGTCACTCGAGGACAACCATGGCAACGAAAGGTTTTCCGCGACAGACATGTCCAGAATCAAGCCGCGACCTTTGCGATCTTCGGGCAAAAATGCGAGGCCCAAACCGAAGGCGTCTCGTGGTGAGCGGATGTTGACGGGTTGACCACCGACACGAATTTCTCCCGCGACAGGACCCAACGCGCAGCCAAACAAAGTGGACAAAAGCGCGGTTCGTCCGGACCCCATGGCGCCGGCAAGAGCGACGACTTCACCTTCACGTACGCGGAGAGATACGTTCGACACCGAGACGCGTTCGCCGGGAACGGGCCACGATGCGGAACGGTTTGTCCCGGGCAAACCGACCGTGACGTTGACCAGTTCGAGCGTTATTCGTGCATCTTCCGCAAGTTTGTCCGAACGGATCTGTTTGTCGTCGATGGATCGGCCGACCATCATGGCGACGACTTCGCTGGGTGTCGTTTCCGCCATGACTTTGGTGCCTTCGGTCCGTCCGTTGCGCAGAATGGTCACGCGATCACACAACGAAAAGACTTCGTCCATGCGATGCGAGACGTAGATGCATGTTGTTCCGGCGCGGCGGAGATCACGCAGCCAGGACATGAGCCGATCGGCTTCGCGGGCGGTGAGGGCGGCGGTGGGTTCGTCCAGGATGAGGATCTGTCCGTTGTGCGAGAGAGCGCGGACGATCTCGACGAGTTGCTGCACGCCGATGCCGAGTGAACCGACGGCGACGTTGGGATCGATCTCGTTCGCAAAACCGTAACGTTCGAGAAGTTCTCGGGCTTTGGCTTCGAGGGCTGGCGAATCGATGAGTCCAAAACGCTTGGGTTCTCGGCCGAGGAGAAGGTTTTCCGCGACAGACAGTTCGGGGACGAGCATCAATTCCTGATGCACCATCGCGATGCCTGCGCGTTGCGCGTCTGCGGTTCCGCGAAGGCGTTGCGCGCGACCACGCACGCGAACTTCACCGCTGTATGAACCTGCGGGATACACGCCGGAAAGAATCTTGAGGATGGTGGATTTGCCGGCGCCGTTTTCGCCGCACAAACCGAGAATTTCGCCTTCGTACGCGGTGAGCGAGGCGCGATCGAGCGCATGTACGCCGCCAAAACGCTTGTCGATGTCGATCATCTCGAGCACGGGCGAGCGAGAGGGTTGCGGCGAGGTCGTCATTGGAGGGGCTGGCGCGTTTTTCTTGGGAGAGGCAGCGCGTTTTTCTTGTCCCTACCGCTCTATGATCGTGATGGGAAGAGAGAAGTGCGGTCCTACTACTTCGGAGCCCTCTTGTGGAGCTTCAGACGCTCATTGACAGCAGAAAGTAATCCTGCGACGCCTTTGAGTGCGTCCGAGCGTTTTCCCTGGTAGATATCCCATTGATTGAAATCGGCTGGAGCCGTATGGTCCCCGCTTTCATCGTCGATGAATGGATAGCGATAACTCACCTTATCGGGTCGCGTCGTAGGTTTCGTCGAGTCGATTTTCAGGAGTATATCGCCGTGGGGCTGACCTTTGAGGAAGGACGTGAGTTGTCGGTTGAGATGGTACAATGGCTTGTATAAGTCGCCGGCGTTATCAGCCATTGTCTTGAGTGGCGAGTGTTGTTTCAGGAATAGGTTGTCAAATTGCGCCATCTCCGCTGCCGTCGAGCTTTCCCACAACATGAGCGCAAGCGCTTTGATCGCTTTTTCATAACTCTGTTGGATGAGGTAGCGACGATGGCATTCGGCAAGACTGCTGGTGTCGGCTTTGGCCGCCTCGAGGTCGGCTTCTGCTTGCCGAATCCAAGCGCTAACTTGCTTTTGCGGCACCATTCGCAACGATGTCCTTTGCCAAGGCAATGATCTCGTTACCAACCGCGGGACCGTGGAGCACGGCTCCATTGGCAACATCATTCGCCAACCTGGGATCGATTCGTAGGGCACGCTCGATGTCGTCGCGATTTACGCCGATGAGGTGGAGTGGATACCTGAATCCACCACCTGCCGTGAACACGACGGGTCGCTCTGGATGTTCATCCCGTGCCATTTGGGGCAGAACCTCGACAAGCCACGCGCGGTCGCAGTCATCCGCGCGAATCCAGATGGCGGTGTCCATGGGATCATCGAGGTTCTTGTGGGCTTGAACCAATTCCAACATTTCGATTCGCGTCGGCATGGGGCAACGCTACTTCGCAAATTCATGACCGTCAATGGCTCAAAGCGCTCGTCGCGCGGGCGCTTCTATTATCACGAGCGTCACGTCCAGAGCTCACACCTCTCTTTTTCGTCCGCGACGGCTCGTCTTGTCGTACACTCGCGCTGTGCAAAGAAAACAAGACGCGCTCGCCTACCATAGCAGTGGGCGACCAGGCAAGATTGAAGTCGTACCGACCAAACCCCTCGTCACGCAACGCGATTTGACGCTTGCGTATTCACCGGGCGTTGCCGAGCCCTGTTTAGCCATTGCGGACGATCCCGAACGAGGCTGGGAATACACGTCGCGCGGCAATCTGGTGGCGGTTATTTCGAATGGCACGGCCGTTTTGGGGTTGGGCAACATCGGCCCATTGGCGGGTAAACCCGTCATGGAGGGCAAAGGATGTTTGTTCAAGAAATTCGCGGATATCGATGTTTTCGATTTGGAAATCGACGCGCGCGACCCGAAGAAGGTCATCGACGTGGTTGCCGCGCTCGAACCGACGTTTGGCGGGATTAACCTCGAAGACATCAAGGCGCCCGAATGTTTCGAGATTGAAACGGCTCTGCGCAAGCGCATGAACATTCCGGTGTTTCATGACGATCAGCACGGCACGGCGATTATTTCCGGTGCGGGCCTCATCAATGCCGCCGAAATCGTCGGCAAACGGATCGAAGACCTCAAAGTGGTCGTTTCGGGTGCTGGCGCATCGGCCATTGCGTGTGCGAATTTCTACGTCGAGCTCGGCGTGCGCCTCGAAAACATCACGATGATCGATTCGGTGGGCGTGATTCATGATGGTCGCACGGACGATTTGAATGAATACAAAAAGCGTTTTGCGCGGAAAGACGATGGGGCACGGACGCGTGCGGACGCATTAAAAGGTGCCGACGTTTTTCTTGGATTGTCCAAAGCGGGTCTCGTGAACGGCGAAATGCTGAAAACGATGGCGGACAAACCCATTATCTTTGCCTTGGCGAATCCTGATCCGGAAATCTCGTACACCGAAGCCAAGGAAGCTCGGCCGGATGCCATTGTCGCGACAGGACGTTCGGACTTTCCAAACCAAGTGAACAACGTGCTCGGGTTTCCCTTCATTTTCCGCGGGGCTCTCGATGTGCGCGCGAAAGACATCAATGAAGCGATGAAAGTCGCGGCAGCGATGGCCTTGGCGAAATTGGCGCACGAACCCGTTCCGGAATCCGTGGCTGCCGCGTACGGGGCGGAGTCGTTCCGGTTTGGCGCGGATTACATCATTCCGTAACCGGTCGATTCTCGCGTGCTTTGGTGGGTAGCTCCTGCCGTTGCCGAAGCGGCGATGAAGTCGGGTGTGGCCCGGGTGAACATCGACCTCAACGAATATCGCGAACGATTGCAGCGACGATTGGGCGGCGCGCACCATACGGTGATGCGCAAAATCGTCCAACGAGCGCGCATTTCGCCGAAACGAGTCGTTTTCCCCGAAGGCGATAGCATCAAGATTTTGCGGGCGTGCGACATCATCTTGGATGAAGGCATTGCCAAACCGATTTTGCTCGGGGATCCGGCTCAATTGCGAGCGCGCTGCGAAGAACTCGATATTCATCTCGAATCGCGCGGTGCAGTCTTCCTCGATCCGGGCAATTCGCCACAATTGGCTGCGTACGTAAAAGAGTATTACGACGCACGTTGCCGAAAGGGTGTGAATCAAGCGGTCGCGCAGAGGCTCATCAAGCGCCGGAATTATTTTGGCATGGCCATGGTAAAACATGGGGACGCCGATGGATTCGTGGGTGGTTTGTCCATGCCCTATCCAGAGACGATTCGACCGGCGTTGCAGATCCTTGGAAAACGTCCTGGGGTCCGGCGCGTGACGGGCATGTACATGATGATTCTCAAGGACGACGTGAAGTTTTTCGCGGATGCCACCGTGAACATCGATCCCGATGCCGAGACGCTTGCCGATATTGCCATTCAAGTTGCGGATGCGGCTCGGGGATTCGAGATTACGCCGCGTATTGCGCTCGTGTCATTCTCGAATTTCGGTTCGGCACCTCATCCCGAATCGGAGAAGTCGGCGCGGGCAGTTGATATCGTGCGGCAATTACGCCCGGAGCTCGAAGTGGAGGGTGAAGTTCATGCCGATATTGCGCTGGATGCGGAAACGATGAAAGAATTGTTTCCGTTTTCGAGGCTCACGGGAGCGGCCAACGTATTGGTGTTTCCGTCGCTTTCTGCGGGAAATGCGGCGTACAAGGTCTTGGCGGCGTTGGGCGGAGCGACGGCGGTGGGGCCGATTCTGCTGGGAATCAGCAAGCCGGTGACGGTATTGCCGCGGGATATTTCCGTGGAAATGATCGTCAACATGACGGCTTATACGGTGACCAAAGCGATGACGTGATCCAGCTGGCGTGACGGATCGATTCCCTGATCCTTCACGCCAAAGCTTGCAAGACACCGACCCGACAAACCTACGACATACGCGAGGCATTCTTGCTTTTGCGCTGTTGCTCGGCATCTCGCAATGCTCGGGCCAGGGATTCTCTTTCGAATGGTTTGGGGATGAAATCATCCATTCCCGCGTCACGGCAGGCAGCACGTTCTGCATCCGACGTTCCCGCGGTCATGGCGACGATGCGCGGTCGGACGCTCGATTGCAAGCGCTCGTGAATTTGTCGCGTGGCATCGAGGCCGTCGAGTTCCGGCATTTGTATATCCATGAAAACAACGTCGTAGGAGCCATTGACGACGGCAGCGACGGCTCGTGAGCCATTTTCGACGACATCGGCGTCATATCCGAGTTGTTTGAGCGACAACTTGAGCACTCTCTGGTTGATCTTGTTGTCCTCGGCAATCAAAATTGCCAAATGACGGGTGCGTTTGGAGGGAGGGTCTCGGTTGATACGCTGTGATTCTGGTGGTGTTGGGGTCGCGTTTGGGTTGATGCGAATTGTGGTTATGGGGGCCGGGGGCGGTGCACTCCAGCGAATATCGGCCAGAGATTTGCGCAATCTTTCGATATGCAAGGGTTTGTGCAAAAATAATGAAAAAAGCCCTTCAATTTCACCGCGTTGAGGTAAAGACCCGGAAACGAGCAATCCGAGGGGCAGGTCAGAAATACCCTCGATTCTTCGAATCGTTTTGGCGAGGGTAATCCCATCCATTTTGGGCATGGTGTGATCCATGAGCACGAAATCGAATTCAGGTTGCAGCGTCAATGTTTCAAGGGCAATGGCAGCCGAAGGAACGGCCGTGATTTCGATGTTGAGCTGCTCGAAGAGGCGCGTAATGATGCGTCGGGCCGTTTCATTGTCATCCACCAGCAAAACGCGGCGCATCGCCATCGGCGGATTGGGTTGAGGTCCCGGGCTTGCCACACCAAGGGCGGCTTTGAAGGTTAGAAAAAACGTCGAACCTTTTCCTTCTGCGCTGTCGACACGAATTTCCCCCCCCATGAGTCCTGCAAGTTGCTGAGCAATCGCGAGGCCCAAACCTGTCCCTCCAAATTTGCGCGTCGTCGAGGCATCGGCTTGTGTAAATGCCGTAAACAATCGATTTCGTCGATCTTCCGGGATACCCAACCCCGTGTCTCGAACGGTTATTTCGAATTCTGCAGGCTTGCCGTCCGTGCTTGGAGCGCTCATTCGTGCAGTGAGGACGACTTCGCCTGCGTCCGTGAATTTGACGGCATTGCTCAATAAATTCACGAGAATTTGTTGCAATCGCAGCGGATCGCCAACAATGTTGTCCGGCGTGCCTTCGATGAATTCGAAGGCCAATTCCAGGTTTTTACGGGCAGCAATTTCCGTGACGAGTTCGCAAGATTGCGCGACAACATTGGACAAACGGCAGGGGACCGCTTCGAGTTCGATCCGACCGGCGTTTATTTTTGAAAAATCGAGCACATCGTTGATGACCCCCAGAAGCAATCCCCCGCTCGAACGAATCGTATCGACAAAATCCCTCTGTTCGGGCGAAAGCTTCGTATCGAGCAAGAGTTGCGTCATGCCAATGACCGCATTCATGGGCGTCCGCAACTCGTGACTCATATTGGCCAGAAATTGACTCTTGGCGACGGTTGCCGCTTCGGCTACGTCTTTGGCCAGCGTGAGTTCCTGTTCGCGTTCGCGAACGGCTGTCGCCATACGATTAAATGAGCCAGCAAGCTCTCCGAGTTCGTCCCGGCGTGCGGTATCCAGCGAAACGTCCGTATTTCCTGCGGTAATCTTATATGTCGCTTCGAGCAAAGCGCGCAGTGGAGCTTGAACTTGCGAACGCAGAACGAGGTACAATAAGAGCATTTCAAAAAGAAACGAGATGACACCAATGAGCAAGATAAAACGAGCTGAACGAAATGCTTCCGAACGCAAGACCGATTTGGGCACGACGGTTACGAAATACCAATCGGGTCCAACGATGTGAGCGATTCCATAATAGGCATCATGCGCAGTGTCTTCGGTGATTCCCGATTTATTTTCTTGGTTCAATGCAGCATCATGTATCGCACTCAATGCGGGCAGGCCGCTCTTGGAAACATGCAATCCACCTTTGGCTGTAGAAATAGCGTCCATCAGCGCGGGATGGGCAACGATGTTGCCATTGCGATGAACAATGAGGTTGTACGTACCGTCGAGTTTGACGTTGATCGTCCGATCGAGAAGTTCGCCGAGGGTAATGTCTTGTCCGACGATGCCCAAGAAACGATCTTGATCGTATAGAGGATACGTCACGGAAACCATGGCGATTTTTTTGGAACGGTCCTGATATACGTCGGTCCAAACCGGCATGTGGCTGGGGTTTTTCTCAGGACTACCGAGCTTGAAGAGTTCGTCGGATGTAAAGTCCATTCCGGCTTTGGTATCGAATGGCCAGCGCGGCATTTCCGGCCAATAACCCATTCCGACGTTGTCCGGCGTGAGCAACCACAAATTCTGAAATCGCGTGTGCATCGCTCGTCCCATCTGTTCGATGGTATCTTGCGCTGCCAATACACTGCGTTTCGAAGAATCGTCGAGGCGCTTGATATCGATGATTGCCGTTCCGGCATGGCGATTGGGATCGAATGTTTCCGGACGGGTGCGCACGACGCCATCGGGAAACATGACAAACCGGCGATCGAATTCCGCCGTAGGATCGACCCCGTCGTAGTCGTGAATGCGTCTTGGGAGTTCTCGGGCAAACCCCGCTAAATTGTCCGACGCAAGACTGAAGGTTGCTTGTTCACGTTCGCGCCGCACGCCAATGTAGTTCTCGAGCCCGCGCAAGAATGACCGGGTTGTGGTTTCGAACGCTCGTTCATAACTCACCATCGTCAAGAGCACGGTCACAATGCCGAGCCGCACCAGCATTTGTGACAAAGTGCGTCGCGTCAGCGTGGTTCGTTTCGCCGGAGGTGCTGGCGGCGGGACAATCGATGCTCGAGGTGTCGAAGAGCCGGCCCCCCCATCAGGGCGCGTTTCCGAATTTTGCTCGGTGGAGCGCTGATTCATGCGTCGTTATGTTGTTTTCGGATTCACCCGAAGCTGAATACGTTGACGATTTGGCTCGGAGGCAAACTCCATGTCGATACATCGCGCAGCATCCGCCCATTTCTCCATGGTGTCAATCGATGAAAGCGCGTTGACAACGACCGGATGCTGTTGCGCTTCGAGGACCCGGTTCCATAACACGTCCAGACTTTCGTTGAGAAGGTTACCAACGGTCCCTTCGTAGATGGCCATGCTTCGAACATCACCGTTTGCTTCCACGTGCAAAAGCCCATCGAGGGCCAAACCTTGCGCTCTTCGCTCGGGATCCATGGCCAACGCGTAATTGTCCGTCAATTCGACATCGATATGAGCGGGCGCTATTTGACGAATCGTCCCTTGGAACGAGAAATCACGAATTTGCGCAATTTGCTGCGGGGTCAAGAGTTCGGTTTTGGCGTAATGGTCGGAAGTCGCCAAACCCGAAGGAACAGCGGCCCCGAGCGTCGCGAAAGACATATTGGGGAATCGATGCGCAATGTCGCCACACAAGGCTTCGATTTCATGGAAATTGCTTTGAATGAGAACGGTATCGAATCCAAAACGAGGTACCGGTCGACCGTCCCGACGCCGTTCGCCGACCGCGCGATCGAGGCATTCGAGAGCAGAAATCGCGCCGGCGAAAGCTCCTTCTCGCGCGCG
This sequence comes from Polyangium sp. (in: bacteria), assembly GCA_044221885.1. Classification (GTDB taxonomy): domain Bacteria; phylum Myxococcota_A; class Polyangia; order Polyangiales; family Polyangiaceae; genus Polyangium. Next base: position 873 of record JBGAOI010000254.1, on the reverse strand, counting down.
AATTTTATCGTGAACAGCGGCCGTTGCCCCATCGAGACTCACATGAATACGAAAGAACAAGTCGCATAACTCGTGGACGTTGTCATCGTTGACGAGCAACCCATTCGTATAGATCGCGGCGTTGGTTCCATGGGCCCGGATGCGGCGGACGATTTCAGACAATCCACGAATGAGAAGTGGCTCGCCACCGCTCAACTGGACGGAGGTCAATCCCATTGAACCCAGTGTGTCCGCAATGCGCAACAAGTCATCAGGGGGGAGCGTTCCGGCAGCTCGTCGGCCGGATTCTGTATAACAATATCCACACCGAAGCTGACATGCATACGTGATATCCCAATTGGCTCTGTTGGGCGTAATTCTTGAATTCATCGCCAACTCCTCAAAATCCGATTACGGGTATGTGTACGCAGACATGGCACAAATATCTTCGAACCCCATTCGACACACGAGCGGCGCGGCGCTATGGGCAAGTGCGTGAATCACCGCATGGGGAATGTTTCGCTTCTGCAACATCGCCGCTCGCGCGACCACCATCGCTCGAAAGATGCCCCGGTGCCGAACTTCAGGATCAACGAAACCATTTAAGAATAAGCCCAAATCGTCAAGAATGGCCAAAGTTGCCGTGCCGCAAGGTCGGCCTTCATAACGAGCGAGAATGTCGATACAGTTGTCCACATTGTGTGCGAAACGCAGATGCATTTCTTTGCGCACAGCATTCTTCACCTCTTCATTGACACTCCAACCCCGCGCGTAAATCTCCAACCATTCCTCGATATTCGATTCATTGACAACTTCAATTTGAATGGCGTTATTCGTTGGCAATTGGGCCATTTTCAATATATCGGTCACACGCGCAAACATACCGCGTACATC
>JBGAOI010000253.1:0-9446 GCA_044221885.1 Polyangium sp. (in: bacteria) | reverse complement strand
ATCGTGACCGGCTCTTCGCGAAGCGCGCCTGTTGGCGCGCGGAGCGAACCCTCAATTCAACGCGTGCGCTCTCAGTTCCCATTGCCCGCAAATCACCGGACTTGCCCGCATTTCCCGATTGCCCACAATTCACCGGACTTGCTCGCAATTCCCTCTCGCGGGGGTATGGGAGCGCAGCCCCCATCGTGAACTGGGTTGAACGCTTCGCATTCAACCGGCGCGCAATTTCCAGTCCGAGGACATCAACTTGAAAAACTGATGAGCATCTTCAAAGCAATCACGTTGACAAAGACCGCTCGTTCATGCCTACTATCGATCTCATGCAGTTCCCAACCCGTGCCTCGATTCTGGGAATCTTCGCCATCATTGCGGTTTCCTTCGTTGTTGGTTGCGAGGAGAAGTCACCGTGCGAAACCATTTGCGTACGCGTGGCGGAATGTCGCCGTCAGGTTCCGGAAGATGAACAAATGCTTGGCGGAAAGGAACCGAGTCGCGATAAATTGTGTAAGAACCGTTGTGAAAACAATCCCGAAGGGTTCACAGCGTGCGAGGCGAAAAAGAAGAATTGCGCCGATCTCTTGTCTTGTACCGGCCGGTTTTGAATCGGCACGCGCAGGACGAGTATGGTCAGTCCACCGAAGAACGATTGAAGAAAAACCATTCGTCGAGAGAAACCCATGTACAAGCTCGTGCTCGTTCGGCATGGCGAAAGCCAATGGAATCAGGAAAATCGTTTTACTGGCTGGGTCGACGTACCGCTCAGCGCCAAAGGCACTGAAGAAGCCAAAGCTGCGGCACAAATGATTGCCGCCGAAGGACTCGCCTTCGACATTGCCTTTACCTCGGTCTTGAAACGAGCCATCAAGACATTGTGGATCATTCTGGAAGAGCTCGACACGATGTGGATCCCGGTGATTCAGGATTATCGGGCCAATGAGCGTATGTATGGGGCTCTGCAAGGGCTCGACAAAGCGGAAACGGTGCGCAAACACGGCGAAGCGCAAGTCAAAATTTGGCGCCGAAGTTACGACATTCCGCCGCCGGCCATGTCGCCGGAAGATCCCCATTGGCCGGCAAAAGATGCCCGTTATGCGCGCGTCCCGCTCGAGAAAATCCCCGCCAGCGAATCGCTCAAGGATACCGTTGCGCGGTTTTTGCCCCTTTGGGAATCGCAAATTGCCCCCGCCATTCGCGACGGCAAACGCGTCATCATTGCCGCCCATGGCAATAGCTTGCGGGCCTTGATCAAATACCTCGACAATGTGTCCGACCAAGACATCGTCGAAATGAACATTCCCACGGGCGTACCGCTTCTTTACGAGCTCGATGCGAACTTGAAGCCTATTTCACGGCGCTACCTGGGTGACGAAGAAGCCGCCAAAGCCAAAGCCCAAGCTGTCGCCAATCAAATCAAAGCCTGAACGTTCGCCCCCTCGCTAGCACGACTCCGCTAGACGATTCGAAGCATTGCTCGGAGAGTGCTTGATTTCTTGGCGTAGCGGCGGGGCCCCACTGTTTGAGCCCGCGGAGCGGGCGAGTTTGGGGCGCCGCGAATGCCGAGAAATCAAGCCTCGACGAGCGCAACAAACGAAGTGGCGGAGTGGTGCCAGGCTCAGCGTTTTACGTTTTTACGTCGACGTTGAGCCAGCGCATGCGCCAATCCCTGTTCGAGGGACGCGAAGGTGAGCGTTTTCCCCAAATCGGATCCACCATCAACGAGCGTTCGAGCCACACTCGGGCCAATGCCCACGAGAATCGTCTCGCACCCCAAAAGTCCAATCGCTTTCACGGCGCGCATGAGCAAATCGGCAATGTCGACGTCGATTTCCCCGGCGCCCGTAACGTCCATGATCACCGTTTCCGTGCCCCGATTGCTGACTTCCGTAAGGACACGCTCCACAGCGTTCGCCAATCGACCGTGGGACAAACTTCCGACAAGAGGAACCAAGAAAATGCCCTGCCAAACTGCCAATACGGGAACAGACAAACTATTGATGATTTTCGCCTGGGTTTCAATGACCATCCGCTGCTGTTCGGATTCGTCTTCGAGCTGTTTTACTTCACGAATATGCGCCGAATGATCGGTCGTATCCATGATCATGCCAAAAAGACCAATACACGTTCCCGATTCATCGTACACCGGGGTTTTACGCGTCCAAAGCGTCTTCATTTGCCCATCTGCGGTCGTCAACGTTTCTTCATTCAAATCGCAAAGGCCTTCTAAAATGACCTTGTCATCATGCTCCCAAAACACTTTCACCTGTTCGGGAGGAAAATAATCCGAATCCGTTTTGTTCAAGAGCTCTTCGCGAGACTGGCCAAGTAGCTTGCAAAATGCACGGTTGAAAGCGACCCAACGATGATTGCGGTCCTTGAAGAACCATGGATCTGGCATGCCGTCCGCCATCGTTTGGAAAATGGCAACGTGATCCATATTCAACGTCGTCATGCGCACCGAACCTCCTTGCACACACTCGAGCGGTCGCTTCTCTGTTACGCCACTTTGGTCCAAGACAGAAGAACGAAACGACGTCTCCCTGACATTCGCATGACGGAGCTTGCGTGATGCCGCTTATTCGGTCCGCAAGAACGCCGCCTTGATGCGCTTGACACCCCATCCCGAGAAACGAACCGTAGCGATCGGATCATCTCCAGGATCGATGTCCATCACCACGCCCACGCCAAACTTGTCGTGCATGACACTGGCTCCTCGAGCCATACCCCCTTCACCGTCCGATTCACGCTCGATATAGCGCTCGCCCGGCGAGCGCGTGGCAGCAACGGGCGCAGCAGGAGCGGGACGAGCCACCGCAGTCGGGGTTTGTCGGTCCATCGGATGCGACCAGGATCCACGCGTACGATCGGGAGTGGCTCGTGAAACATCACGCCACTGCAATTCGCTGGCCGCTGCGGGCGTCAAGATCGCCTGCACTGCGGAATTCGGGAAATCGGCCAAAAATCTGCTTGGCACACCAAAACGCGTATTGCCAAAAATCATCCGCCGCTTCGTGTGCGTCACATGAAGACGTTCACGCGCCCGGGTCACGGCAACATACGCCAATCGCCGCTCTTCTTCGATGTCTTCATTTCGCCGCGGATCAGGGCTCTTGAACGGAAATATTTCGTCTTCCATCCCCGTGATGAACACGGAATCGAATTCGAGCCCTTTGGCCGCATGCACCGTCATCATCGATACGCGTGGCGCATCTTCCATCGAATCAATGTCTGAAGTGAGCGTCACGCGCTCGAGATAACCAGACAAATTGCCCACTTGCCCAGCAGCCGCCGCTTCAGCCTCGTAATCGAGAATCGAGCCGATGAGTTCTTGCAAGTTTTGTTTCCGCGCATCGCTCTCGGCACTGTCGTCGTCATCGAGCATTCGCGCATAACCGGACATTTCGAGCGTATCGCGAGCAACCTGACTCGGCGGAGCTGTTGCTGCTTTTTGACGAAGTTGCTCGATGAGCTCTCGAAAACCCGAAAGCGCCTTTTTCGCCGCCCCCGCAAGACCTCCGCGTTCGACGAGAGGCACGATGGCGTCGTAAAGCGTCACGCCAAGCGCATTGGCCACTTGCGTGAGTTTGTCCACGGTGGTTTGTCCAATTTTTCGCGACGGAACGTTGATGATGCGTTCGAGATCGACGTCACTGCGTGGGTTGTCGATAATGCGCAAATACGCGAGCAAATCCTTGACTTCCGCCCGCTCGAAAAAGCGCATACCCCCGATGATCTGATACGGAATCCGTTCGGCGCGAAGAACTTCTTCGAGCACGCGGGACTGCGCATGTACGCGATAAAAAATCGCGATATCGCCCAGCGGAACACCGTGCGCTTCGAGTGCTCGAACACGTTCCGCAACCCAGGCCGCTTCGTCGTGTTCGTTTTGAGCTGCAACGACCACAATGGCATCGCCAGAATCACGCGCTGTCCAGATCTCTTTCGGCTCACGATCCTTTGCCGGCTTGATCACGCCAAGCGCCGCCGCAACGACGTTCCCTACCGATCGATAGTTTTGCTCGAGTTTGACCACGGTCGTTTCGGCAAAATCGCGCCGAAAATTCCGCACGATGCGCACATCCGCGCCACGCCAGCGATAAATGCTCTGGTCGTCGTCACCGACGACGCAGAGATTGCGACTAGCCGCCAAAGCCCGCACCAAACGGTATTGCACCTGATTGACGTCTTGAAATTCGTCGACGAGCACATGACGAAATCGCGCGCGAAGTTCATCGCCGACCATGCTCTGCTGGTCTTCCGCGATATGCAGAACGCGCAGGATGAGATCGTCGAAATCCACGGCGTTCGCCTTGCGTAGATACTTCTCGTATCCCTCGTAGACCTTGATGATCACATCATCGAAAAACCCTTTGGACTCAAACGAATCTGGACCGCGTCCTTCTTGTTTTTCGTTGTGAATGCGTGAGAGCACTTGACGTGGCGGATAACGCTTTTCGTCGAGGCTGAGTTCTTTGAGCACACGGGTCACGACTGCGCGCTGATCGGAATCGTCGTAGATGACGAAGTTACGTTCGAGACCTGCGGCTTCGTGAAAGCGGCGCAAAAGTCGAGCACACGTGGCGTGAAACGTCCCGATCCAGAGTTCCTTGGCGATCTCGTCACCCACGAGCGACGCGACGCGACGACGCATTTCTCCGGCAGCTTTGTTGGTGAACGTGACCGCGAGAATTCGATACGGCGGAACGTGGTGACACGCGAGAAGGTTGGCGATGCGGTAGGTGATAACGCGCGTCTTGCCGCTACCCGCGCCGGCAAAAACGACGATCGGCCCGTCGACGTGGGCCACGGCGCGAGCTTGCGGTTCGTTCAGCTCGTCAGCCAAGGAGCTGGTCGGCGGTTCGGAGTAGGCCACATGCTCGATCACGACGCTCGCCCTAGCACGTGAGTCGCCGGGTGGGGAGTCCCCAGGCTCAATGGTCTAGCAGGTTGGCCGGATGGCCGCGTTTCAACGTGAAAGTCGCCAAGGAAAAACCTCTGGGTTTGTCGCCACAAGGCGTCTTGACCTGGACCCTCGAAACCTCCATCGATGCTTCCCCACAAGTGACGGTCGAAATATGTTGGTACTCAAACGAATTGCGCGGAGACGCTCTTGGGAGCGCAAAAAGTATGGGGTCAAGGTGGGAATGGCGGGGACGAGTTTGTGACATGCTTGGCATGAGCCTCGGTATATCCATTTGAAATAATTGTACTTTATGAATTGTTCGGAACCATCCCGGGCGGTGCAGCCAGCCATCGATAACGGATTCGTCGCGATATCTTTCGCCACGTCGACGACTGTTTTAGAGTGATCGCTCGACCTGTGAATTCACAAGCGCAAGGCACTGCGAGCACGCGTCCGAGCCCGTGGGCCCCCGGATCGCTCATCGCCGGGAAGTATCGGCTCGTCTCGCCTATTGGCGCAGGGGGAATGGGGCAGGTTTGGCGAGCCGAACACATGTCGCTTGGCTCGATGGTGGCGGTGAAACTCGTCGACGTCGCTTCGTCGCCGAACCCGCAAGAGACGATGGCGCGATTCCTTCACGAAGCGCGAGCATCGGCGAGCATCAAGCACACGAACATCGTGCAAACGCTCGATCATGGCTCCCAAGGCACCGTGGCGTACATGGTGATGGAGCTGCTCGAAGGAGTTAGTCTCGCCAAACGTTTGGAGAAGCTACGTGTGTTGCCTGTGGCCGACACGGTTCGTCTCTTTCGCGAGATCTCCCGTGGACTCGAGAAGGCGCATGGCCAAGGCATCGTGCATCGGGACCTGAAGCCAGAGAACGTGTTCATCGCGATCGAAGATGGTCGCGAAGTGGTCAAACTGCTCGACTTCGGCATCGCAAAAACACGTGAAGCCGGAACCGATCCGCACCTCAAAACGCAAGCGGGAACGGTCGTCGGAACGCCTTCGTACATGAGTCCCGAGCAAGTTTTGGGCAAGGCGTTGGATTATCGATCGGACCTCTGGCAGGTGGCGATGATTGCGTACGAGTGTGTCACGGGCGAACGAGCGTTTTCCGGGACAACCTTGGGCGAACTCTTCATGAAGATTTGCACGGCACCTTTGCCGGTTCCGTCGCAGATTGCGAACGTGCCCGTCGGCTTTGACGCGTGGTTTGCCCGGGCCGCACAACGTGATCCCAACGCTCGGTTTCAGTCCGTTCGTGAACTTGTCGAAACGTTGGCGCTCGTTCTCTTGCGTAGTGCTCCCGGCGGACCGATGACGGTTCCGCTGGGCGTAGTAAAAGACACGGAGATCCTCGAGCCCCCGGCCGTTGGCGCGACATGGTCCACGGGACCATCGCCACGACAAACGCCAAATCGACGCGTGCTCACCGTGGTGCTTGCGGTATTACCGATCTTCATCCTGGGGATCGTGGGCGCGATCTGGATCGTCAGCAGCCGTGGAGCTGTCGAGCCCGCGCCGACATCATCTACGAGCGCTGGGAATTCAGCCGCGTCCGCAGCACCAACGGTGCCCGCTCCGCCAACGAATCCCGGACCGAATGACGTGAATCCGCACCAACCTGCGGATATAGAAGACGCCGGGCCGGGTTCCATGCAGAATGGTCTGGACGGCGGGAGATTCCCAAAGCTACGCAACAAGAAAAAAGAAGACGTCCTCGGCTTTTGATCGCCTCGAAACCATCGATGGTTTGACGACAAAATGATTTTTGCACCCAGGCGCACCTCTCTTATTTGGCGTCCTCTGACAATGACGACGTTGTTGGTTGCGTTTGTCTTGGCTCCGTCCCCCGTTTTCGCGCAAGACTTTCTCACCAGGAACACGGCTCGGAAACTGGGCGAAGAAGGCATCGTTCTCTTCGAGAAAAAGCAATTCGCCGAAGCCCTCGAGAAGTTCAACCTCGCCGAAAAACTCGTGCCTGCACCAACCCTCGGTGTCCGAGCAGCGCGTTGCCTCGTCCAGTTGGGTCGGTTTGTCGAAGCTTCCGAACGTTACTTGGAGGTCGCACGAATCGAGCTTCCTCAGAATCAGATGACGCCGACGTTTCGCAAGGCGCAAGCAGAAGCTGTCGTGGAACGTGAGGAACTACGGGCGCTCATTCCCACGTTGACGATCCTCGCTTCGGGGCCTCTCGGCAAAGACGCGATGGTGTTTGTCGATGGAGAACAGATCCCGACGGGGCTCATCGGTCAGAAACGCCAAATGGATCCCGGTGTGCACGAGATCGAGATCCGGCGCAAAGACGTGACGGTTTCGAAAAAAGTCGATCTGGTTGTCAAGGAGAACGAAAAAATCACCTTGGAATTGCCGCCGCTACCTGAGCCCAAAGCGCCAGAAATGGACCCGAAATTACGCGCGTTGGCTTGGATTGGTGTTGGTATTGGCGCGGGTGGAACCATTGCTTTTGCCGTGAATGGATCGCTCGCCGTAAGAAAACTGCAAGAGCTGAACGACAAATGTGGGGATGACGGAAAGTGCCCCCCGCCTTTTCACAAAGACGTCGATACATTGAACACGCTTCGTTACGCGACGACTGCGGGCATCATTGCCGGTGTTGTGGGGTTTGGCGTGGGCATACCTCTGCTCATCTTGAAGCCTACGAGTAGTCGACCGAAAGACGCTCGACTTCCAACGTGGACACCAACGTTCGGCCCAGGCGTAATCGGCGTACGCGGCACGTTCTGAACTCGCTCATCGCAAAAATGCAATGCGCCACCGGGCGAGCATTCATTCTTTGCAAGATGTGAGGACAGATGAGCTCGCCGAATGGCTGATTTGCCGGCATTTTCGAGTCTCGTCCCCTGGTCCAATGTTTGCAATCAAAACGTGTTCGGAAGGATCACGCCGCGTGACGCATTGCGGCTCGCTTGGCGCCTCGAACCAACCAAGGGATGGATTGCAACAGGTGGCCCATGTACCGAGTGCTCATCATCGACGATGACTCCCTCTTTGGAGGGCGTGTTGTGCGTTGTCTCCAACACGCGGGTTTTTCCGCCCGATTTCATCACGGCCCCTTCGGCAGCTTGCATGCGATTCGAGAAACGGGCTCCGATATCGTTCTCGTCGACATCGACATGCCGCGGCTCGATGGTGGGCTTCTGGTCAAGATGGTCCGCGATGTTTATGGTCTTGGACAAACCTGCATCATCCTCGTAGGAAATCGTTCCGACGTGCAGCTTGCCGAACTCGCATCCAGCGTTGGCGCTCATGGTTATGTATCGAAGCGTGCTGCCGACGCTGATTTTGTTCACCGAATCCAAACCATGGTGACGCCGCCAGGTAGCCCTGCCGCGCTCGCTGCCAATTGAGGACCTAGGGCTCACTTCTCCTTTCAGACTCGTCAAACGTTGGCTAAGCTAAGCAGGCGATGGTCGCAATGCGCCCGCCGGCAAAGTCCGTGCACATTGATGACAAGAGGTACGAGAAAATCGCCGAGCTTGCGACGGGCGGGATGGCGACGGTGTACCTCGGGCGCATGCGCATGGCGGGTGGTCCAGAAAAACTCGTCGCCATCAAAGAAATGCTTCCGCATCTGGCAAAGTCGCCAGAGTTTGTCCGGATGTTTTTTGACGAAGCGCGACTAGCGTCCGGGATCCATCATCCCAACGTCATCGCAACGCTCGACATGACCGAACGAGATGGCGCGCACGCGCTCATCATGGAGTTTGTCGAGGGGCCCTCGTTGCAACAAATCATGAAGTACCAAGCGGAACGCGGCGGAACGATGCCCCTCGACATCACGCTGCGCATCTTCATGGATATTCTTGCCGGCTTGCACGCCGCGCACGAATTGACCGACGAAACAGGCCGCCGATTGAACCTCGTGCATCGCGACGTTTCCCCGCAAAACATGCTCGTGGGGAACGATGGCATCACGAAGATCACCGACTTCGGAATTGCACGTGCCGAGTCGCGTTTGTCCACGACGCGAACCGGATCCGTCAAAGGCAAAGTGCCGTACATGTCGCCCGAGCAAGTGAAGTCATTGCCCGTGGATCGACGAACGGATGTCTACGCCGCAGGTGTGATCCTGTGGGAGCTCTTGACGAGTCAGCGCCTCGTGCAAGGCGAAACCGACGTCGCGATGATTTACCAGGTGACCGATCGCGAAGCGACAACGCCTCGCGATTGGAACCCAGCGATTCCCGAGCCCATTGCAAAGGTTTGTCTGAAAGCACTCGAGAAAAAAGCTGACAATCGTTATGCGTCGGCTGCTCTTCTCATGGATGCGCTCGAAGATGCCGCACGTGCAGCCGACATCGAACCAGCAACGGCACGAGCGGTCGGTAACTATGTGCGAGGTCTCGGGCTGCATCGTTCCGCGACGGATCACGAGGCGGACTATCGAAGGCGAAGTCAGCTCGATTTGAGCGCTCATGCGCCCGAGAGTTCAGGTTCGACAAGCATGTTGAGCCTCGTGAGCTCACCCCGTCGCATGCTCGAAGGCCCCAAGCGTCCGATGGTGGTGATGATCGCTGCC
>JBGAOI010000252.1:0-9466 GCA_044221885.1 Polyangium sp. (in: bacteria) | reverse complement strand
CTCCAAACTTTCCAGCAATTGTTCCACGGGATTGGGCAGACTATACCACGTCTCGCCATTCCGATATTCCATCACCCAAAGTCCATACAGGAGCAATCTCGTGATTTCGCCCGGACCTTCCAATTGATATTCCTTTCGGACTTTTTCGAGGACCGGCCGAAATTCTGGACTGAGCGCCCGACGAAAAGATTCCCGACGATCGGCAATCGCGGCAGCCACATGTTCCTCATCCAAAAAATGGGCGTCCCGCACATGCGCTTTGACCACGCTCGCCTGCAACAAACGCGCAAGTTCCCGCATGTTTCCACCCGAACCCACAATGGCCCGTTGAATGGCCGAACGCGATAGGATGTCTGGATCAATCGGATCCACCCGGGCCCGAATGACGCGCTCCAATACGTCGAGGCCTTTTTCCGAAAATTGACGTTTGCGACTCTTCGCGTCGAAATCGTAAAGACGAACCGCCGCAAGAACGGCACCGTCCGCATTGTTGTAATGTTCGCTCAATAAATTGAACGCCGGCTCATACACCAGCGAAATGGGAATGGTGAGAACCGTCGCGCCTGGCGTGTTGTCGAGCGGAACCTTCGAATCATCCGATAAGAATTTGGCTCGCGCATGATCCGGTTGGAGTTTGTCCACGCCGTCGACAATCACCACCGGGCGGCGTTCTTCCACATCGAGCAACATCAATTTCAAAAAATCGAGCGGTTCTTCATTGAGGTTGTTGACGTGTTCCCGCAATTGATCTCGGAGCTCTTTACCCCTTCGCGCCGTCGACTGAATCTGATGCAACGCCTCGGCAATGGATCCTGCATTCGCTTCCACCCGATTTCGCGATTGAACACGTTCCGTCCACGCACTTACGCGCTCGAGCACCGATGACGACAACGCGACATCGCGTCGCTGCGCTTCGCCGAGCAATTCGAGCATGATGGCAACATGCAATTCGAGCCACGAAAGGTCGTGCACCGACACGCGATTCTCGAGATCCACGAAAACCACGAGGCGCCCTTGGCGACGTAGGTGCTGCGCAACGTGCAAGAGCAGCGTCGTTTTTCCACATCCAGGCTGCCCCGCCACGAGCCACTTGACGTGATCGTTCAACTCCAGCGCCTGAACCAAACTCTTCCGATAGTCCTCGTGCGCCTCCGGAACATACGAAGCTCCGGGCCCATCGTCCGCGTCCCCGTACGGCCGATAAATCGGGTCGAAGACCTGCGTCAATTTGCGAAACTTCACCAGCGTTTCGGACATCGTCATGGCGCGCCTCGCGCGATCCTAATGTGCCACCCGCCAAAGCGCAAGACCCGGAACCCACGCAAAAAAGGCGCCAGGGTTCGTCCAAAAAGAACGATTCCCAACGCCTTATTTTACTAGGACGAACCTATTCGTTCACATACCCAGCCACGGACCAGGATCTTCCGGATTCGAACCTCGGCGAATCTCAAAATACACCGCGTCGTCCTTCCCCGACGAGCCGCTCGTCCCAATCCTGACCCCTGATCCCACCAAGTCTCCCACCCGCGTGTCCGTACCGCCCAAATTCGCGTATACGCTGTAATAACGATCACCGTGATCCACGATCACCGTCAAACCGTACGCGTCATAACGATCGGCAAAGACCACATGGCCCGCGGCAACGCTTCGAACCGCCGCCGCCATCTGCGTCACGAATTCGATGCCTTTCACACCATGTCGGTCCGACTTCCGCGCTTCCGCTCGACCGGCCACGGGAAAATGTAGGCGACCTTTCTGCGCGGCAAAATCGAGTTTTGTATCACCATCGCGAGGTCCCGTGTCAGCGCCGTAAATCGCCACGTAATCCGGTCGCGTCGACGTTTCGAACGCTCGCGCAAACGCGGCACGACGCTCTTCTTCCGCATCGAGCGCTCGTTTGGCCCGGATCATCGCTTCACGTTGCACATCGAGCGGTGCGCGTTCGGCAGCAAGTCGCTCCAAACGCGTACGAATCGTCTCTTTCCGCTTCACGAGGTCCGATTCGAGCGCGATGTCCCGTTCGAGCGCTCGGCGAACGCGTTCCACTTTCGCCGCGTGATCCACCAGCGCATCGAATCCTTCGCCCACGGGCAAAAGTCCCGCGTGCACGTGCCGGTAATACGCGCGCCCACGCGCAAGCATGCGTTTTCGCACGGTTTCCAAACGCGGATCGATCGACACCAGCTCCGATTCCAGCGCCTTTTGCTCGTCTTCGATTCGCATCAGGATGCGCTCGAAATCCGACACCGAGCCACCAACACGCTGCTGCGGTGCATCCGTCGGGGTACTGCCACTCGCGGCGCTCGAACCAAGCGCCAAGAGGAGCGTCAGGACAAACGAGGTTTGGCGCTTCATATCAGCCGGCTCCCATGCGGCGCAAACTCACGAGCGCAGTGCTCGCGCCCAGCAAGCCGCCAAGAAGGACGAAACAGAGGCTGACCGTCCAGGGCAAGAACGACGGCGTGAGTCCCAAAAGGTTGGCGAGCTCGTGATCAAAGCGACCGCGCACCAGCAAAAACAGCACGCCGAGAAGGCCAATCGCTGCTGCTGCACCCGCCGCGCCTTGCATCGCGCCTTCGATCACAAACGGTTGGCGTACAAACGAGTTCGTCGCGCCAACCAGTCGCAACACTTCGACTTCGATGCTGCGACGGCTCAAGAGCAACCGCATCGTCGAACTGATGACGCTGAAGACCGCGCACATGACAACGATCGCGAGCGCGGCACTTGCCGTGACGCCACCGTTCAACAGTGCGGAGAGTTTTTCCGTCCAACGTCGGTACGTCTCGACCGTTTCGACTGCCGGCAAAGCTTGCAGTTTCAACGCCATGTTTTGCAGATCTTGCTCGCCGATTTCTTCCGTGAACCCAAGTTCGAGCGACGCGGGAAACGCGTTGGCCGGAAGCGATGCGAGCGCGGAATCCGTTTCGTCGGTCACGACTTCGCGCCGCGCTTGGGCACTCGTCACGTGACGCACTCGGCGCACGCCTTGTGTTTTTTCGAGCGCCGTAACGAGGTCCGAGATCTCTTGGTCGGTCGCGTTGTCACGCAAATACACCGTGGCTCGTCCGGCGTGTGACCAACGTTCACGCACCGAGGAAAGGTTTGTCACAACGAGCAACGATGCAGCGAGACAAACGAAGGCCACAGCCAATGAAAAAATCGTGTTCAAGTGGGTCCGTAGGTCGCCTCGCCCGGGACGCCAGGCTCGCATCGGCATACGAACGCGGTATTGGTCTTCTCGAGACATGACGAGATCTCCTACGCCACCAAGTTGATGAGGGCGTGTTCGCCTGATTCTTCTGCGGAAAGCCCGTTCGGTGCGTCGGTTGCTTTGCCGTCATCGAGCACGATCACGCGACGCGGACGGACATCGAGCAACGTGCGATCGTGCGTTGCAAACAGCACCGTCGTTCCCGTTTCGTGGATGTCCTCGAACAGGCCGAGAATGTCGATGGCCAATTGTGGATCGAGGTTGCCCGTAGGTTCGTCTGCAAGAACCAACGCCGGTTCGCCCACGATCGCTCGCGCAATGGCGACGCGTTGTTGTTCCCCGCCCGACAGCCGTTTGGCTTGTTGATCACCTTTGCCGGACAAACCCACGCGTTCGAGCGCTTCGCCTACGCGAGCTCGTACGACTTTCGGAGGCAATCCGACGACTTCGAGCGCGACGGCCACGTTGTCAGCGACAGTCCAACTCGGAACGAGCTTGAAGTCTTGAAAGACGTAGCCGATGTTTCGCCGCAAAGCGGGAATCGACTCATCCTTCAGTCGGCTGATGTCGCGACCGAGAAAGAGGATGCGTCCTTCGTCGGCTTGTTCGATGCCGTGGATGAGCCGCAAGAGTGTGCTCTTCCCAGACCCCGAAGGACCCGTGATGAAGACGAACTCACCCCGTTCGATGGTCAGAGACAAACCCTTGAGCACGGGTTGGTCGGAGCGGTACGCCTTGTGCAGATCCTCGAAGATGAGGATGGGACGAGGGGCCGCAAGGGGATCGAATCGATGCCCGGGTCGAAGCGCTGGTCGAAACAAATTGCGCGGAGAAAATGCCGCCATGACGGCGAGAGCTACCAGGGCCGACAAAAGTGGAAAACTTTTCGGCCAAAACAGGTGCAAGTGCTCGTAATGAGGAACCAATGGCGCTGAGGATCGTGTTCTTCGGACTGCCGCTTGCGGCGCTGCTTTTGGCTCGAGACGGTCATCGGATCGAACTGTGTGCGGTTTGTCGCAAAGATGCGCTCGGTTTGCGCCGAGCAACGCGCACCTTTGGCAAAGAGAAGATGCTCGTCCGGCCACGGGCAAACGATGCGGCACTCGTGGCACGCGTGCGTTCGTTGGCTCCGGACCTCTTGGTGAGTTGGTTTTGGACGACGCGTTTGCCCATGAACCTCGTCGATGCCGCACGGTTGGGAGGAGTTGGGGTTCATCCGTCGCTATTGCCGCGGCATCGAGGTCCCGATCCGACAACGTGGGCGATCCTGAGTGGCGATGAAGTCACCGGCGTCACGGTGCATCGGATCGCGAAGGAGTACGACACGGGAGCGATGTTGGATCAGGAACAACTGCCCATCGATCCGCGTTGGAACGCATGGGATTTGGCCCGAGCGCTCGATCGACCTTCGTTGCGAGCGTTGCGACGAACGGTGATGCGGTTTGCCCAAGGGGAACTCGTTCCGGAGAAACCGCAGGACGAACGTTTGGCCACGGAGGCACCGTTTCTCGATGACGAAGCGCAAGCGATCCGTTGGTCGTGGTCAACCGATCGCATTCTGCGGCTCGTGCGCGCGTTGGCGCCGGCCCCAGGAGCTTGGACCGAGATCGACGGGAAGCTCGTGCACGTTCTCGAAGCAGAGCCTGTGGGGAAATTTCCTGCGGCCCTCGAGCCTGGGGAGGGGTACGTCGAGGCGGGACACGCGATCATTCGCACGGGGGATGGAGCGATCGCGTTGATTCGCGGGGAAATCGAGGGGCAGGAGGCTGGGCCCAAAGATTTGACACGCCTCTTTTTCTCGGACGCACCTTTGCTAGGCTGACGGCCGTTCGTGGCTTTGGAGGAGTGACGCGTGGAACCCGTTCAGCTTGCAAAAATGGCGCGAGAAAGCCTGGCTTCGGCGCTCAACGCCATACAGGGTTATGACGACGCGCCCGACGAGTTGTTTGACGCGGCCGAACCCATCGCTCAAACGATCACGATTTTGCGCAAGATCGAACGTGGCGGCGGCACGATGCTCGATGGGCGTGATGTGGCCCTGAAAAACGTCCGCAAGGTTCTTACGGACATACAGAACATCGAAGGTGGCCATCCCGCTGCCGACGAAGTGCTCGAGTTTGTCGCAGCATCACTCGCCAAAGTGAACGCTCTCGCGCGCTGGAAAGGCGGCGGTGGACAACCTTCCGTACCTCCACCCGCGGAAGCTCCTGCACCGAAGCCTGCGCCCGCTCCGGCACCTGTCGCTGCCCCAGCACCAAAGCCCGAGCCTGCACCCGCACCCGTCGCTGCACCTGCACCGAAACCTGCACCTGCACCCGTTGCCGCTCCAAGGCCGGAGCCTGCACCTGCACCCAAGCCCGAGCCCGTCGCGGCCCCAGCTCCCAAGCCTGTTCCTGCACCGGTGCAACACGTCGAGCAAGCTAGACCCGCTCCGCAGCCAGTTGTTCAGGCCAAACCTGTCGAACCCAAACCGGAACCTGCTCCGCAACCGGCCGCGCAACCCAAGCCGGTCGCGCAACCAGCACCCGCTCCGCAACCGGTTGTTCAAGCCAAACCTGTCGAGCACAAGCCAGAACCCGCTCCGCAGCCAGTCGTGCAACCAGCACCCGCTCCGCAGCCCGTTGTTCAAGCCAAACCTGTCGAACACAAGCCGGAACCCGCTCCGCAGCCCGTTGTTCAGGCCAAACCTGTCGAGCCCAAGCCGGAAAAGGCCGCCCCGAAGAAAGTCCCGGCTCCCGCAGCTCCGCCCGGTGTACGCACGCTCGAAGTTTCGCTCGGTACACGCAGCGTTTCGAACTTCTACCGCGGTCTCGGAGGCAACGACGTCGTCGAGCACGGTGGCGTGTTTGTCGAAACGTACCGCATTCCGAAGATCGGCACACCCGTGCAACTGCACGTGCACATGCCGGGGGACTACGAGTTCTATGCGCTCGCTACAGTCATGTGGACCCGTGAACCGGGAGGTTCCGCCGAACCTGGTTTTGGTGCGCGTTTTACAGAGATCGGCAACGACGGTCGGCAGCTCGTGTATCGCTACAGCCGCATCCGCGAGCCGATGTTTTACGACGACTTGTGACAAAGAACGTTGGGCCTCGATTCGGGTTGGCGCTCGCAGCGGCACTCGCTGTTGTCGTGTTGTCGTCACACGCGTGGGCCATCGGCGACCCCGCTCTCGATTGGCGAACCGTCGAGTCGAAACACTTTCGTGTGCATCACCCGAACACGCTCGCACCGCTTGCTGAGCGCGTGATTCTGATCTGCGAATCGATCCACGACCCTCTCACGGACGAACTCGCCCATACGCCGCGTACCAAGACGGAAATCGTCATCACGGACGACGTTGATTCCTCGAACGGATCCGCCACCGCGCTCCCGTTCAACACGGTTCGTCTTTATGCAACGGCTCCCGAAGACTTGTCCGTACTCGGCGACAACGACGACTGGTTGCTCGACCTGATCACGCACGAGTACACACACATCCTGCACATCGACAACATCACGGGACCGGCGGCGATCATCAACGCTGTGCTCGGTAAGAGTTACGCGCCAAACCAAGTCCAACCGCGCTGGATCATCGAAGGTTTGGCCACGCTCATCGAGTCGCGGAAGTCGAGTGCGGGACGCATGCGTTCGACGTACTTCGACATGTTCATACGGGCTGACGTGTTGGAGAACCGCATCGCGGGGCTCGACGTCATGTCGTCGGGCGCGATGCGTTGGCCGAACGGAAACATTTGGTACCTCTACGGATCGCGGTTTCTCGGCTGGATTTCCGACGTTTACGGACCCAACACGATGCGCGCCGTGTCCGCGGATTACGGCGGCAACACGTTTCCTTGGGCCATCAACCGATCGATCCGACGAGCAACGGGCAAGACGTACGAAGAGCTTTTTGAAGGCTTCAAAGAACATTTGCGCCTGCGTTATGCAGCGCAGATGAAGGTTGTCGAAACGCGTGGTGTACGCGAAGGCGTGCGCTTGACGCATCACGGCCGCAACGTGCTCTACCCGCGTTTCGTCCCCCAGGCGGCGAAGTCGTCAGACCAAGACGAACTCGTTTATTACCGCGACGACTACGACGATCGCGCTGGCGTTTATCGAGCTCACTTCTCGAAAAAGCGCGATGCATTCACGGACAAACCCAAGCTGTTCGCACGTACACGTGGACCTTCCCTGACGTCGTTTGCACCGAATGGAGACGCGTACACGAGCAGTTCGGCGCCGTGGAAGATCGTCTATTGGCGCGATGATCTTTATCGCATCGCCCATGGAGGCGACGCACCACGCGGCGACGAACCCGAACGCACACGTCTGACCGTAGGTATGCGTGCGACAGCGCCCGACGTCAGTCCCGATGGTCAACACATCACGTTCACGATCAACTCCAAGGGCACGACGTACCTTCAAATCGCGGACATCGATCCCGAAGGAAAAGTCACCAACGTGCGGGATCTCGTGCCCAGCGCGCGCTTTGAGCAAGCCTACACGCCAAAGTTTTCCCCCGATGGAAAGTTTGTCGCGTACAGTTGCTGGACCAAAGGCGGATACCGCGACATCCGCATCGTCAACGTCGCCACGGGATCGTTCGAACAGGTCACGTACGACCGATCGATCGATGCGAACCCTATTTTTTCGAGCGATGGCAAGACGCTCTATTTTGGTTCGGATCGCACGGGCATCTCGAACATCTACGCCTACGACATCGCGCAGAAGACGTTCAAGCAAGTCACCAACGTGCACACCGGCGCGTATCAACCGGCCGTGAGTTCGGACGGAAAAACCCTCGTGTATGTCGGCTACACATCGAAGGGTTTTGACTTGTGGTCCATGCCGCTCGACCCGTCGCGTTTTCTCGACGCGTTGCCTCCGCCCAACGATCGTGGCGAGCCGCCAGCCGTCAAGGAACACGTGCCGATGAAGTGGAGTCGGTACAACCCGCTGGGCACGGTCTTTCCGCGAAATTACGCCGTGAACTACGGCCCGGGCGCGTACAGCAATTCGTCACTCAGCGTCGAAGCATACGGAAGCGATGTCGTGGGTTTACACGAGATGACCGCAAGCATCACGACGGACTTTGCTGCGCCAGCTCCACGCGTGGTGCTCGACTACGCGTATTTGCGATTGCCGGTGAACCTTCGTCTGCGTTTGTTTCACTTGGTTGCGCCACGGAAAAACTTCATCGCGAACGAACAGCAGGTTCCCTACAACGAACGAGGTCTCGGGATTTCGTCCTCGGTTGCGTACGCGATTCCTGGCGAGTTCACCGATCAATATGTGGGGTTTGCCTATACGTTCAACCAGTTTGTCGCGGACCTTCCCCCGGTCAAACTCGACCCGACGACAGCCATTCCACGCATCCCCAAAGGCGGCGTGATGAGCACCTTTCGTGCGAACTATGGGTTTTCGAATGTCGAAGGATCGCTTGATGCATCCGGAAGCATTCGTGGGTTTGCCCTACGCGCATCTGTCGAATACGCCGGGCGAGAAACGGGCAGCGACTTTTCCCTGTACACCTTCGAGGGTGCCGTTACCGGCTACGTCCCGATGCCATGGCCAGGTCGGCACACACTTGCCCTTCGTGTTGCCGGCGGAGTCGCTGGTGGAACGTACGCCAACCGTGGATATTTCAGCGTCGGCGGGTACGACCTCGAATCGTCGAACATCGCTGATCAAGTGTCGACGGGCCTCTACGATGGAACGTTCGTACTTCGTGGGTACGAGCCGAACAGTTTGAGTGGCAGCACGTATGTCCTGCAAAACGTCGAGTATCGGTTCCCGATCGTCAAACCCGACCGAGGTTTGTCCACGTTGCCGATCTACATTCGCCGCATCGATGGCAACGTGTTCGTGGATTACGGCGGCGCGTTCGATCAGCTCGACACGAACGCCATTTCGCTCTTCACAAACCGCAGCATCATCAACTCGCCGGACTTGCACACATCCGCAGGTCTCGAAGTTTGGTTGGGCATGACGCTCGGGTATTACCTCAGCACGAATCTCCGCTTTGGTTATGCGCGAGGGTTCAGCGACAAGGCTTTGAAAAACGGCCAGTTTTACTTCGTCGCCGCGAGTGCGTTCTGACGCCGATAGACGCAAAGAACTTGGCCTTTGAGGCGGTTGCACCTTCATCTCGGCTCGTGCGCCGCGCCATCCTTTTCAGCTTCCTCGTGGCCGCTCTTGGCGGCTGTTTTGCCAACCGTTCGTCCACGGATCGTTTGCTCGATGCCGCGCATGAGCACAACGGGGCCGTTC
>JBGAOI010000251.1:0-9469 GCA_044221885.1 Polyangium sp. (in: bacteria) | reverse complement strand
CCCATGACACGGCATGACACGGCATGACGGCCCGCGTTGGCCGGGGCATTGTATTGTTTATAACGAACGCCAGAAGTTTGGCCCCAAACGGATCACGTGCTCCGGACATGGCGGACTCCTCATTCGTTGATATCGAACACAACGGGATTTTTCGCCGGTCCAGTCTTCGATTGGTTTTCGGCGATAGCGTCAATGATGGCTGGCGATGCGCCCGTAGCTTCGAGAATGACGGTTTTCGCTACGGGATTGGCTGCATCCATAAAAACCTCGACTCGATGTTCATCGCCCACGTTTCCCACGAATTCGATCAGCCCATTTCGTCGTCGCACGGGAACCTTGTCCACTTCAACCAGAGCATCGCCTGGTAAAACCACGAGCGTCACGCGGACTTCTCCAGCAGCGAGCGGTTTTTGCGGTGTCTCTGCAATCGCATCCGTCTTCGTACGTTGATGAATCTTCGTCGCCGAAGCTTGCGTCGCGGAGATATTGTTCGCGTCCATCGACTCCGTTGCGCGCTCCGAAGCACAACCCCCGAGAATCGCCAACATCAGGCAAAACGATGGCTTCTTCATATCAATGCCCCTCTTGGTCGCGCAAGTTTTGCCGAGCCAAACGTTCGCAAGCTTCGTGCAGCGTTTTCGCGGTTTCTGGTGTTTCGCCCAAGTACGTTACGCGTTGCTCTGGTGGCAAACAATCGTGATTGGCCATCTCGAGGTGCCGCATGACCACCGGCACATCGATGAGAAACGTGCGCGTCGAATCGTCTTCGGAAATCGTAACGATACGTTTGCCGTCGTCGATGAACTTCAGCGCAGCAATGGGGGAATCGACCTGAATTTCGACAGGTTCACCCGAACCATCGGCATTCCAAACGCGTAAACCATTTTTGACGGACGAAGTGGCGATCTTTTTCCCGTCTTGACTGAAGGCGACAATCAATACCGGACCATCATGCTCGAGGGCAAACTGGAATTCACCCGTTTTCCCATTCCAAACCCGCGCCGTGAAGTCTTCCGAAGCCGTAACGATGCGTGCTCCATCGGGACTCCACGCTGCATGTACGACCCCACCACGATGCCCCTTGATTTCAATGGGTGCACCAGCACCATCGGCGGTCCAAATGCGTGCGGAATGATCCATCGATGTCGAAAGGAAAAACGCGCCATCGGGGCTCCACGAAAGATTCGTGATGATATCCGTATGTCCGGGCAATTCTTTTTCGAGCGTTGCGGCGTCGATTTTCCAGAGGCGAATTTTTCGATCATCGGAACCTGTGATCACATGGCTTCCATTGGGTCGAATGGCGCCCGCGCGGACGATTCCAAGCGCACCTCGAAACACCACAGGATCGCCTTTTCCGTCGGCACTCCAGAGCCGAGCTGTTTTATCGGCGGACGTCGTCAAGACCCACTTTTCCTGTGGATCCACGGCGATTCCCGTCACCCAATCTTCGTGCCCAGAAAAACGAATATGTTCTCCCGAACCATCCAGACGAAACCATTGCGCTGTACGATCATCGAAAGCTGCCAAAACGTGATTGGCGCTCGGCCCAATCGTTGCCGTATGGTAAAAGGGTTTTTGCTTACGAGGCAAACCTTCCAGGTGTTCCAAGCGCCAAACCTTCACCGAAGTATCCCGGGCGAGCCCGGAAGGAGGTTCGTGAGCAGCCGTCAGAACGTGCGATCCGTCGGGATTCCAACCGGCGGATGCAATGGGACCTTCGTGCGCGTCCAGGCGTAATGGTTTTCCTCCGGAAACGGGCCAAATGGCGGCGGTACGATCGAAGGAACGCGTCAAGAGGTAACGATCGTCGCGACGAAAAGCGACAGCTGCCATCGACAAACCGTCCGCGGCAAGTTTGACGGATTCGGTTTTCCCATCCACGGGCCAAATACGAGCGCTGTTGTCGAGTGACGCGGTTGCCACGTATTTCCCATCGGAGCTCCACGCGGCATGGATCACGGTGCCTCGGTGCCCTTCCAGAACCACGGGCAAACCTTTGCCAGAAGAGGGCCAAATGCGCGCGGTATTGTCATTCGAGGCGGTGACGACATAGGCCCCGTCAGGGCTTGGCGCGGCGAATTGCACGATGTCCTTGTGCCCGCGAAACACGATGGATTGATTCGACCCTTCAATCGCTGTACGTCGCGCGGTTTTATCCGTAGCGGAAGTAATCACGGAACCACCATCGGGCGAAAACACGAGGCTCATGATTTCGCCGTCATGGCCTTTGATTTCCACGAGACCCGAACCATCGCTATGCCAAACGCGGATGGTCGAATCATGGGCCAGAACTGCAATGCGATCGCCGCGAGGACTGCAAACGGCGGACCTCAAGGGTCCAACGCGCGGGTCGAATACGGTGGGCTTTTGCGTGCTGTCGACATAAACGAGTTTCGCAGTACCATCCTCCGATGCCGTCACGAACCGCGCTCCATCGGGCATCCAGGCAATGGATCGAATGGGTTTTTCATGAACGACCAAGGAGAATGGTTCACCTTGACCGGACGATTTCCAAATCCAGACGCGACCATCTTCACTGGCAGCGGCAATTCGGTGGCCATCGGGACTCCATGCGGCCATGCCAAACGCGTGCTGCGAACCGCGAAGCGTCACTTCGAGGGCGCCATTTTGCAAGGCATCGTTGGCCAATGCGATCCATCCTCGAGCTTCTTCGGGTTTTTGCACATCGCGTAATAACTTCATACCCCACGCGATTTGCCCCTGATTGCGTAATTCACGAAATCCGGCCAATAGACGCGCGTCAGAAGCTTCGATCGCCTTGTTTTTGGCTTCGAATTCGGCTGATTTGGCGGCCTGTTCCGCCGCTTTTGCCGCAGCGGAGGCCACTTCCGCACGCGCTTGTTGCGCTCGGACATAAAGCCCTAGAGAAACACCTCCTGTGGCGAGGGCAATCGACACGCCGGCAATGCCCGCGTAAAACCTCCGCTGGCGCCGCGCATGGTCCAAACGTTTGCGCGCTTCTTCACGCTCGCGTTCGAGCGCCAGCGCTTGCTCGCGGGCATGACGTTGTTCGAATACTTGCCGCGCAAGCCAATCATGCCCGATTTCAAAATAGCGATTTCCGTGGTGTTCTTCGGCACGTAAGATGGCCGCTTCTTCGAGTTGCTTCAGAATCTGCGCAATGTCGCTGCCGGTAGCGATTCGGGCCAACTCTTTCTCGGTGCGCAGCGTTCGACTTCCATCCTCGCTGACCAAATGCTCCTCGAGCAACAATTGCGCTTTCGATCGCAATGCGCCGAGGTCGTCGAGTGTCGAAGCGAAATACCTTTGCAAAATCGCTTCCGCTTCGGTCGCGTCCACCATTTTGCCGGCAGCACGTTCCTGAAACAATGCCCGGCAAATAATTTGTGCATACGCGGATTGCGCTTCTGCGGCATCGGTTGCCATTTGACCTGGAACACGCACTTGCATCATGAGCTCGCGAATTTCGTCGGGAGCCCACGTTTGGGCTGGTTCGCCGGCGGCCGCCGAGCAAACCACCGTGTCGGTCAATTCAGCGACGGACATGGGACCAATACGTGCACCGTTTTCGGTAATGCGCGGCATATCGCGCAATCGATCTCGAAATCGACCCAAATAGTCTTCGCGTAAGGAAAGCACCACGCGCACATTGCGCAAGGGCAAGTCCAATAGTTTTTCGGTACAATCGAAAAACGGCTGCGTTTCTTCACTGTTTCGCCCCGAAAACAGCAATTGCTCCAATTGATCCAAATACACCACGAGCAACCGCGATGACGACCTTGCCGCGCCTTTGGCGGCGCGAAAAACCGATTCTTCGGCATCTGCACCTTCATTGAGTTCAGCCAAACCCAATTCCGCGTGAATCGCGTTGGCCAGCCATTTCGTTGGCTCTTCTCCGTCGGGCCAAGCATCCACACGAATGAGCCGCACGTCGTGTTTTTCGACGAGCTTCGGAAACACCGACGCTTGCAACAACGACGACTTGCCAGCTCCGCTCGGTCCGTACACGGTTACGCAACGATTGGCCAATATCGAACGCTCGAGCAAATGCGACAGATCTTCGCGACCGAAAAATCGATCCCGATCCGCCGCTCGATACGGTTGCGGTCCAGGGAAAGGGTTCATCGTCATGAAACACCTCGCGGAGAAATTCCTTCGAGAGCTTGCGCAAGTTCGGTAGGATCTTCGATGATCGCCGCAATACGCGATGTTCCGGGCAAACCACCTCCGGTATCCCATATTTCCGGTTCACTGGGATCCGTATTCGGCGAAAGAATTGCCAGGCTGTCTTTGGGGGCGGGACGTTGATCATACAACCATCGCAGGAGCAATCGACTTCGCCAATCGAGGACGGACAAACCCAGGAACAATCCCGATTGAATGCGGGGTTGGGCCAGGAGCCCTTCGAGCCAGACGGGAGGCCGTTCCCCTGACAAACCATTGATGTAATCGTCTTCGGTCAAGACAGGTTGCGAAAAAATGGGGCGAGCTTCAGGCGAATATCCACCATACATGCGTAACACGATGATGTCGTTGTCCACATCGAATCGCTTGGGCAAGATGGGCTCCATTTTCCACGTCGTCGCTCCGGCCATTCGCTTGATGATGCGAGGTTTCGTATTGTTGCCCGCGAGCGACACTTGAATCGCATAAATGGTTCGGTTCGGTTGGTGCTCCGCAATGGCGCGCTCGAAATACGGTCGCCAAAGCAGGGTCAAATGCACGCCCGGAGGTACGAGGGCCCCCAACGCATTGATCAACGGTTGTGGCTGGGTCGACGAGAAGTCTGAAAAAGCTTGCTGAAACAGCGAATGCAGCACCTCTTCGCCAAACTTGAGCACACAACGTTGGGTGATCGCGGTCAAACTGAGACCCGGATCAGGCGCGTCCCCGTTTTCTTGAAGGAATGCGTCCAACTCTTTGCGTAATGCCGTGCGATCTTCATCCAAATCGCCCATGACCACCGTGAACGGAGGTTTTTCCAGCAATGCTGCCAGCGCTGGAGCCACCCGACGGGACTTGCGCCCGCCGCTCGGTTTGCTGACTTTGCGCCGCGAATAGTCGAACACAATCGAATCCGAACTGCGCAGAAACAGGATTGGCGAAAACGCTTCGGCACTTTGCGCAAGCAACGTTCTTCGCGTCGCGGAAACGGCCGTCCCAATGTCGCCGTGCGAATCGATTGCAGTCAGTGAGCGATAGATTCCGGCGGAACAAGTTCGAGCCACATCGGCTTTCACGGGCCATAAATGAGCGACCACCGCATCTGCACCTTGTTTGACGAATTCTTCCGCCGCACTGCCAAACATTCCTGCTTTGGCTCCTTCACAAGCTTCCAAGATGACCAGACGCAATTCTTCGTAAAAATGGGAACTCAACTCGCGAGCAATTGCTTCCGCCGTCATCCATACCTCTTCACCGTCTTCATCGTCCGCCAAACGTAGCGAGGGTCGACCTTTCATATCGATCCCGCCATGGCCAATCCAATGCAAGATGTTGGGCGTTTTCCCTCGACGTAGTTTGTCGTAGAGAACTTTGGCATTGACGTCGGGCCCCGTGATCGGATCGAGCCATTCAATTTCTCCGGTTTCAATGGCCGGCCCGAGCGCCTCTTGAATGGCTTTCACCGCAGGCGGTTCGGAACCGGGTGCAATCACCAAAACGCGAACGGCACCCGAAATCTCACGAGGAAACCAAGGATCGGAGGAATGCACACCTCGCGCGAAAAGAATACGCGGATCGGTGCCCCAAAAACCTTCATTCGTACCAGGTTGACACAAAGCTTCCCAAGGCACGGGCAACAAGGCGCGATCCTGAATGAAAAGACGCACGAGCAATCGGTTTTCCCGGGGATCTTCCGACCTCGGCTTCGAAGGATCCGTCAATCGCGCCACAATATCCCGCAATGCGCCTTTGAAAAATTCACCGTGAATCGCTTGAGCCAATTCGATGACCGGCGTATCGAGTTCCTTTCCCGTTCGGACCGCGCGCCCAACCTTGTTGGCAAACGTTTGCAATGCATCAACGCCTTGGTCGGGATCGAGCGTGTGTGGCGGAGGTCGTTCACCTCGAGATCCACGAGCGGCCACGCGCACGTCGTCTCCCTTCGTTTCGACTTCGATTTCGAGCCAGTTCATTGGATATCTCGCGTTCTCGGCGTTTAACCGCACCAGAGCCAGCGTTCCGAGATGTCCATCCTGACGGGACTCGCCAGCACTTGACCATGACACGGCATGACAAGCCCGAACGAGCTGCGACTCGACCAGCCACTGGCCGGCCACTGGCCGGTTCACGACGGCTCCTTGCAGACCGGTCACGCTCGAAACGCCGCATTTTTCAGCACATGGCCACTTGGCTCACCGCTTGCCAAGGGGACCATCAAGCAAACGCGGCCACTCGCACTTCGCCCCCGGAGCCTGACCATGTCGATCCAATCCCGAGCCTCCCGTATCCTGACGAACCTCGCCGTGATTCTTCCTCTCGCGCTGATGTCCGAAGCCGCCCTAGCAACATCGCAATGCCCGGGTACGATGTCGCTGTATGGCGAATGGGCGGGTGGTTTTTGTTGCGACGGCGCGGTGGGCGACAATGGAGGCTCGTGTAATGGGAGCATCTGCGCGCTCGATCCCACGCGAACCCAAGGGTTCCCGGTCTGTTACGAAGAAAATTCCCCGCTCTGCCGCAATATGGGCTCGCTCAGTTATTACGGCGGACTAGCGGGCGGATTCTGTTGCAATGGCGAGCTTGGCCCGGACAAAAACACGTGCATCGGCACGTCGATTTGCGCCCTCAGCACCGCGACGCAAGGAAATCCCCGCTGCAAGCTCATGGAAGAGCAATGCCCAAGTGGCCAACATCGCTACGCAGAATGGGCCGGAGGTTTCTGTTGCAATGGAACGGTAAGTGCCGATGGCGCGTCGTGTAATGGCTCGATCTGCGCCCTTGATAACGATCGCACGCAAGGTCACATGCTTTGCGAAACCGTCATGCCCGCATGTTCGCCATGGCAAACTCGTTACGGCGAGTGGGCTGGCGGTTTCTGTTGCGAAGGGACCGTGAATCTCGCGAATGGCGGAACCTGCGATGGAACCGTTTGCGCGCTCGATCCGCTGCGCACGCAAGGCAACCCCCTCTGTACGAGCACAGCTCCGTCGGCCCAAGGCACGGTCGGAGCCACTACGTATTTCTCGTCGAGCGCCACGGATGGTGCCTCGTTCCGTCTCTTTGCGCCCTCGGCGAATGTGCAAAATACGGAGAACGGGGTGCTCATTACGGGCAATGTGACGATCTCTGGTGGTCAAGGTTTGCCCGAAATCACCCTGGCCAGTGCCGATATCGAAATCGAATTCGATTCCAATGGATTCATCAGCACGCTCATTGGCAGCGCGCATGTGTCTTTGCCCAGCACCACGGGCCTTTCGATGGGTGACCTCGGTGCAGTCACGTTCGGTTTGGCTTCTGGCGCGACGCTCAACAATCCTTCGAGTCCGCATCATGTGGATGCGCCTATGCACGACGAGCGGCAATACCTCGTTTTCCACCTCGCAGCCGGGGTGTCGGGTGGTTACGGCCCCTTGAACTTCTCGCTTCCCGGCGGCGTCGATACGCTGCTCGTTGTGGATCCTCGCGATCCTTCGGTGTATTTCCACGGTGACGTCTCTGCCATTCCGGGACTTGCTTCGTTGGGCGATGTGGGCGTGGGTTTGTCCGTTCAAGGGTTGATGCCATTCGAGCACGCGACCACGTGGGGCATTGAAAACTTCGCGTCGGATTTCGACGGGCATGTTCTTCTCGAAGGCAGCATTTCGGCGCGACGAATCCCGCTGGAAGTCGATGGGCAATTGGCCGTTAAATTGCCGACGGCGAATGACCTCACGACGCGGATTGGGGCCAATGGCACGATGAGCGTCAATGTTGATTTCGTTCCCAATGTCGCGTCGTTTGGTTTCGAACTCGCCAATGCGACGATTGGCGGGAGTTTCGATGCCTCGGGGTACGGCGAGGCGTATTTCAGTGCTTATGCGGGCACACAAGGCATCATTGATGCGTTGCCCGACCTCAGCATCATCCCGGATGTCGGGGTCAACATTGCGGGCCGAAGCAGCACGGTACCAGCCAACAACTTCGTGCGCGTGGCTGGAAGCGGCAAGTTTCAAGGGAAAAACATTGCGAGTTTGGATATGACGTATTCACCGAGCGGTGTTTGGGTAAGCGGCAATTTCGAGCTCGGCAGCGGATTCCGCGCCAATCTGCGCGGCCAGGTCCTGGGCATGTCCGCAGAGCTTTCTGGCGATGCGTATGTGAATATCCCCATCGTTGGCGTCAAGGAGATCGTTTCGGGGACCTACGTTGCGGTCAATTATGTGCACAATGGCGCCGTATGCGGCTGGACGACGGCGGCGAATGCTGCGGAATGCGGGTGGCAAAACTTCACGGACGGCTTCTGTCGCACGTTTCCCTGGCTATGCACGGCTCAACCCGCGACGTGCCGATTCGAGAATAGCTGCACGGCAAACGTTTGGGTCCAGCAAACCATTCAGCAACCCAATTTCAATTATGGGTCTTTCACGGCCAAAGCCAAATTCAACGTCAAGTCACCGTCGGACGTGACGGTCAACTTCGACCAAAAGGTTTGTCCGCCTGGCGTGGGTTCGTGTTCCATTGCCGCCGAGAACCTCGATACAGCCTCGCCCAAGGCTTGCGTGACGTCCTCGGCGTTTGGCAAATTCTGCGCGCCTTTGGTTGTTCGTTGAGTTCCTGAGTTCCTTCAGGTATCCTTCCCAGCGTGAGCATTTCGCAGGGAGGGACGGACGAAGACATAATGGCGAAGTGACGGGCCATCGTTGCTTCGTGTGAATCAAGGCGATCCCGCTTCGCCCAGCCACGCCGTCAGCCACCATTCCCCCGAACAACTTGCCGCTTGAATTGCGCCGCGAAAAACCTGTTTGTCCGGTAACCGGCGCAGTGGGCGTGCGGACCATCACGATGTTCGACGTAACTGGCGGGATGGGTTTGTCCACAGGTACAGTTTCGTCGCAGCCTGCACGCATCACGCACAGGAAAACGACCACGCAAGTCGTTCGAGTCCAATGACCAGCGTCGCGGATTCGCGCAAAACAACGCGTCGCGGAGAAATCGACCACGGTTTTTCATTTTGTACGCAACTGACGTCCCCGCCAAACGATGGATCTAGGAGAGCCATCCGCACGCCTTGCGGCATGGCCCGAAACTATCGTCATGCCTACGAAGAAGATTTCCGCTCGTTACAAGGACCTTGTTGAGGATGCCGATGGCGCACTTCGTGCGTTGTCCCGCCGTTTTCCCGAAGCATTGCCCGCGTTGATGTTGCGCCCTGGTGAAGAGATCGTTCGAGTGTTCCAAAGGAACGCGTTGGGTTAAAGAGAGCGTCCCAAAACTCCGTTGGCCCCGTCCTTCACGTGACCCCGCCCACGGTTAAAACCGTGGGCTACTCAATAAAAAGTCC
>JBGAOI010000250.1:0-9473 GCA_044221885.1 Polyangium sp. (in: bacteria) | reverse complement strand
GTTTTTCTTTATAAAACGGTAGCCGTGGCATTTGTTGCGCAATGTGCGATCGATGCGAGATGCCTTGTCCAAATTCGTTGAACGCGCGCGCCGTTCGCTTATCGTACGCAACGCTAGGAGTTGGACCGCCCATGGCGTTGGAACAGCTCGTTGATCATCTGCACACGCAAGCGCTCATCGACTTCTTGTCGCTTGCAGTTGCGGAAATTTCGAGCGCGAAAGATGTGGACGGCTTGACGCGAGCACTCGTCGCGATCGTGTCGCGGTTGGTCGAGAGCGAATACTTGAGCATCTACATGATCGATCCGGGCACGGGGCAGCTCTTGATGCCGTACGCGCGGAATTTCTCGGAAGCCGAGCGAATCGAAGCGTTGCGAACGGCGATGGATCGACATCCCGGGCGCGTCATGCGGACGCAGGAAACGTTGCACGTGCCCGACGTCGTTGCGGATCAGCAGAAGAATACGCAAGAGAGCAAGCGATCGTTTCAGGTCAAAGCACGTTTGTGGATGCCGATCGTTTGTGGTGAAACGAGTGTCGGCGCGATGGGTCTCGCGGCGATGCGCACGCACGCGTACAACGAGCTGCATGTGGCTGTGCTTGGGTTTGCGTGCAAGATTGCGGCGACTGCGTATGCGGCGATCGCCAACGAAGATCGTCTGTTGCGCAAAGTGGATTTCATCGAGGAGCAGCAAAAAGAATTGCGACGTCTTGCTTCGCCAATGATTGAAGTGGCGCAAGGCATTTTGGCATTGCCGCTCATTGGAACGATGGACTCCGAGCGGTTTACGATGATTGCGGAGAAGCTTTTGCCGGCGGTCGTCGACAAACGAGCTCGAGCGGTGATTATCGATTTGACGGGCATTGAAGTGATGGATGCCGATGCTGTATCGCAGCTCGTGCGATTGCGAAGTGCGGTGGCTTTATTGGGCTGTCGTTGCGTGATTTCGGGAATTCGTTTCGAGATTGCGAAGCAAATGATGGAACTCGGGGGCATGTTCGAGTCGAGTGGGGCGACATTTCGTTCACTGGCTCAAGCCTTGTCGTTTGTTCGGGAAAAGGCTTCCGAAGCACGGGCCTAGGCGATGTCGAACTGCTAGAGTGCGCGGTTCGAGGTCGAGCGCGCATGGGAATCGGGCGATTTGCAATTTTTTTCCTGGTGGTGTCGGTACTGTTGACGCTGGCCGGATTCTTTGTGGGGCGTCGAGCGAAGCAGGTCTTTGACATCAAGCGGAGTCTCGAGAAAATCGGGGTCGGGGTCATGATTGCGGCTCTGGCCGCGATGGGTTTGGCTCGAGTTCTGCACATCCGATGGCTTGGGCAAGTTTCATTTACGATTTTGCTCGCGGTGCTCATTACGACGGGGCTTTTGCTGATTTTCGATCTCATTCGATTCGTCTTGGGTTTGCCGTTGCGCCTATGGAATCGAAACCGTGTGGCGAAAGCCTCGAGGTCGACCTCGGAGGAAAACCTTGCGACCACCGAAGCGATTCTGACAACGTCGGCAGAGGTTGTCGAAAAAAACGCCATTGAAGCGCCGACGGATCCACCTCCTGCGACGCCACCGCCCGCGGTGCCTGCGGCTGTTTTGCCAGCGCCAATGCCGAATTCGCGGCGAGTTTTTCTCGGTCAAGCGGTGACGGGATCGGCCATGATCGTGGGGTCTGGCAGTGCTGTTTATGGCGCGATATTTGGTCGCCAGGATTATCAAACCGTCGATGTTCCTGTGCGTATTCCGGGCATGTCGAAACAACTCGACGGATACACGCTGGTCCAAATTTCGGATATTCACTTTGGCATTTATGCTGGCGAACCGGAATTGCGAGCGGCCGAAGAATTGGTACGTCGAGCAAAACCAGATCGTATCGTGCTCACGGGAGACTTGGTCGACAGCGACCCGCGTTACGCTGAATTGCTGGGGCGCATGGTGCGTCGAATTTCTCCGCTTGCGCGTGATGGCGTCGTCGTCATTCCGGGAAATCACGATTGGTATGCGGGCGCGGATATCGTCATGGCAGCAGCGCGATCGGGTGGAGCGCGCGTGTTGCAAAATGATGGTTTTGTCATTGGTGACCCGAAAGCGGGGATTGCGATGCTTGGCGTCGAAGATAGCTGGGCCAAACGAATTGATCCCACGCAAGGCCCTGATTTGGAGAAAGCAATTTCTCGTGTTCCTGCGGATTTGCCCCGTATTCTTTTATGCCACAATCCGGTGTTTTTCCCCCAAGCAGCGGGCAAAGTGGCATTGCAATTGAGCGGCCATACGCATGGCGGACAAATCAACATTGGCCCGATTCGTCCAGGAGAACTCGTATTGCCGTATGGGTACGTCGAAGGACGTTATGAACGCGAAGGATCGCAGCTCTACGTGAATCGTGGGTTTGGCACGGCTGGACCGCCGGCGCGCGTGGGCGCTCCGCCCGAAGTGACACGGGTCATTTTGGTGGCGGGGTGAGCGTCAACGCGTCACCAATACCTTCATGACGCCCGGCGTTGCGGCATGTGCAAACGCTCGTTCGGCGTCCGCCAATGGATAACGCGCCGAAATCAAGGGTGATGGATCGAGCGTACCTCTGCTGAGAACATCAATGGCTCGGCCAAAATCACCACATCGCGAACCGAGCAATTTGATTTCATTGATGACAATCGGAGCCAAATCAACGTTGGCCTCCCCGGCGTACGTGCTTTTCAGAATAATGGTGCCGCGGGGACGAACGAGTTGCGTTGCCCGGGCCAGCCCTGCGGAATGCCCCGTGGCTTCAATGACGACATCAAAGTTATTTTCTGAAAAACCTTTTTCCAGATGAACATCCAGCCCTGCTGCCGCAAGAATATCGAGGTTTGTCCGGTGATGCCCGACTGCAATGGCGCGACCGAGGTCTCCACGCCGCGCGGCGAGGGCGAGGCCAATGAGCAAACCGAGTTTTCCATCGCCCAACAAACAAACCCGATCGCCGGGACGTAAGGGTGCGTCGTCGAACGCATGAAGGGCGGCCGCGAGAGGTTCAATAAAAACAGCGTATTCGTCAGGAATCGAATCCGGCACGATATGCAGATTTTCCATGGGAATTCGCACATACTCGGCCAAACCTCCATCCCGCCCGAGAATCCCGAGCACCGTGCGGGAAGGACAATGATTTCGCCCCCCATTGCGACACGTGAGGCAACGGCCACAGGCGCAATTGATCTCCATCACGACCCGACGACCCGCCAAATCGCTGGCTGTGAGCGGATGCCCGAAGGGTTCGTCCTGGGTGCGCATCTGAACGACCTGGCCGAAAACTTCATGGCCCAACACGCCGCGAAAATTCATGTACCCGCGTGCAAGCTCGAGGTCCGTATTGCAGATTCCGGCGGCTCGCACAGCAACAAGCGCTTCGCCGAGCGCCAGCTCCGGTGTGGGGAGTTCGTTGAGAGAAACACCGCGATCAGAGCAGACAAGCGCCTTCATGGAAGCCTTGTGGCAAACGCGGTGTCCGGGAGCAAGGCTCGCGATGAAAGGGTCCGTTTGGCAACCAAGCGACAAAATGCATCGTGGCGCCAAGGAAAATCCTGGCGCCACGGAACTTGAAGATTGGCGATCCCAGCGGGAATTGAACCCGCGTTACCGACGTGAGAGGCCGGCGTCCTAACCGCTAGACGATGGGACCAATTGTCAAACCGCGTCGGAGGTTACCCGACGGCGAGCTGGGGGACAAGGATTCGAACCTTGATAGACGGTGCCAGAAACCGTCGTCCTGCCATTAGACGATCCCCCAAAGGATCGGTCGTGAAGCCGAAGAGGACGGAACCTCCACGTCTCACGGGGCGCGGAAATTAGCGGAACGGACGGCCCTGTCAAGAATTTCTTTGCGCTTCGAGCAAGGCGCCAACCACTTTTGAACCGGACGGGTCTCCACCAGCTCGGACCCCTCGTCGCGAATGCCTGCATGAAAATTGAGCGCCGCACTTGACGATGAAACGAGGGGATCTATTTTGCCGGCCAGTTTTAGCCACCAGGGTAGGAGAGTGCCAAAAGTCTTGGTACTCGATCCCCCAGGTGGCCAATCGGAGCGGAGCGCACGGGGTTCGCGCTCCTCACATCGAAGACGACGACGAGGAAGCCATCATGAAGATCAGGCCGCTACACGACCGCATCGTGGTCAAGCGTCTCGAAAGCGAAAACCGAACCAAGGGCGGGATCATCATTCCCGACTCTGCCAAGGAAAAGCCCATCGAAGGGCGTGTGGTCGCCGTTGGCAACGGCAAGCTTCTCAGGGACGGCAAACTCCGTCCGCTCGACGTTGCAGTCGGCGATGTCGTTTTGTTCGGAAAATACGCGGGCAACGAAGTGAAAATCGACGGTGAGTCGTTCGTCCTCATGCGCGAAGACGACCTGCTCGCGGTCACCGAAGCTGCCCAGCCCGCAAGCTGAATCAAGGTGTGACGAACCGTTCGTGCCTGAGCCTTTCGCCTTTGTGCCAAGGTTCAGGCCGGTTTGTCGTCAGAATTGTTTGTCGAATGGAACCTGACAAGATGCTCCGGATGGTCCCCGAGGTCGTCACGTCGAGCGTTTTGTAGGACAAACATTACGGGTTCGTAAAGATTTCATGCGCGGCGTTTGTCGCCGCCAAAGGTAGGAAGACTATGTCCGCAAAACAAATCGTTTACAGCCGAAGCGCTCGCGCCGCCGTTCTTCGCGGCGTCAATACGCTCGCTGACGCTGTCAAAGTCACGCTCGGTCCGAAGGGCCGAAATGTTGTCATCGAGAAGAGCTGGGGTTCGCCCGTCGTCACGAAAGACGGCGTTACGGTGGCGAAAGAAATCGAACTTCACTCGAAGCTCGAAAACATGGGGGCCCAGATGGCTCGCGAAGTCGCCTCGAAGACGAGCGACAAAGCGGGTGACGGCACCACGACGGCAACGGTTCTGGCCCAAGCGATCTACGGCGAAGGTCTGCGGTTGGTCGAAGCAGGACACAACCCGATGGACATCAAGCGCGGCATTGATGCGGCCGTCGAGACGCTTCTTGCCGACATCCGCAAGCAAGCGGTGCCGACGAAGGACAAGTCGCAAATTGCGCAGGTTGCGACGATCAGCGCGAACGGCGATGCGAGCATTGGCAACATCCTTGCCGACGCCATGGAGAAGGTGGGCAAGGAAGGCGTCATCACGGTCGAAGAGAACAAGCGCATGACGACGGAGCTCGAGACTGTCGAAGGCATGCAGTTCGATCGTGGATATCTCTCGCCGTATTTCGTGACCGACCCCGAGAAGATGAAGACGGTTCTCAACGATCCGCTCATCCTCGTGAACGAGAAGAAGATCTCGGCGATGGCTGATCTGCTTCCGCTGCTCGAGCAGGTTGTGAAGCAAGGTCGCGAGGTTCTTCTCATTGCGGAAGACATCGAGGGTGAAGCGCTCGCGACGCTCGTCGTGAACAAGCTCCGCGGTGCGCTCAAAGTTGCGGCGGTCAAGGCGCCTGGCTTTGGTGATCGTCGCAAGGAGATGCTCAAGGACATTGCGATCCTGACGGGCGCGACGCCTTTCATGGAGGACCTTGGCCAGAAGCTCGACAGTGCAACGATTCGTGATTTGGGAACGGCTCGTCGCGTCGAGATCGACAAGGACAATTGCGTCATCGTCGACGGTGCTGGTGACAAGAACGCGATCAAGGGACGCGTCGAAGCGATCCGCAAGCAGATTGCAGATACGTCGAGCGACTACGACCGAGAAAAACTCCAAGAGCGTCTCGCCAAACTCGCGGGTGGCGTTGCCGTCGTGCGCGTTGGAGCGGCGACGGAAGTCGAGATGAAAGAGAAGAAGGCGCGTGTTGAAGACGCACTTCATGCAACGCGAGCGGCGGTCGAAGAAGGCATCGTCGTTGGTGGTGGCGTTGCGTTGCTTCGTGCCGCGAAGGCGCTCGAAGGTCTCAAGTTCGGAGACGAGCGCGATGTGGGTGTGCGTATCGTGCGCAAGGCATGCGAAGCGCCGCTCCGCAACATTGCGATCAACGCAGGCGTTGATGGCACGGTTGTTGTGGAGAAGGTTCGTTCGAGCGAAGGCACCTTTGGTTACAACGCCGCGACGGACACGTACGAAGATCTGTTTGCCGCAGGCGTCATCGATCCGGCCAAGGTTGTGCACCATGCGTTGACGAACGCGGCGAGCGTTGCGTCGCTCATGCTCACGACGGAAGCCTTGATCGCCGAGAAGCCCAAGAAGGAAGAAGCTGCACCCAAGGGTGGTGGTGGCATGGGCGGAATGGGCGGAATGGGCGGCATGGGTGGCATGGGCGGCATGGGCGGTATGGGCGGCATGGGCGACTTCGACATGGGCTGAGAGCCCACGTTGTTTCGCCGATGAACGTTTGGGGCATCGAGTTGCCAATGGCGCTCGGGGCCCCGAACCCATGCACGTCGTGGTCATCGCAAGCCCTCCGACATCTCGAATGTCGGGGGGTTTTTTATTGTTCGATCCCGAAGCAGGAAAGTGTCCGCTTTTTGGCCACGGGGCGCGCATGGA
Organism: Polyangium sp. (in: bacteria); assembly: GCA_044221885.1. Taxonomy (GTDB): domain Bacteria; phylum Myxococcota_A; class Polyangia; order Polyangiales; family Polyangiaceae; genus Polyangium. The sequence goes on along the minus strand of JBGAOI010000250.1, from coordinate 2,969 downwards.
AGTAGACTCGTCTGCATGTCGGATCCGCTGTTTGCCCGGTTTGGTCGTGAATTTTCGGCCGGGGACGTCTTGTTTCGCGAGGGAGATCCTGGCGATCACATGTACGTCGTTCAAAGCGGCGCTGTGCGCATCACGAAAAACGTCGCTGGTGCAGATCGCGTCATCGCCATTCTTGGACCTGGTGAGTTCCTGGGCGAACTCGCGATTCTGAATGACAAACCTCGCGTGGCGACGGCAACAGTCATCGAAGATGCGCGATGTTTGGTGATCGAAGCGAAAACGCTCGAGTCGATGGTGACGCGTAGTGGTGAGATTGCGATGCGTCTCATCAAGAAACTCGCCAAGCGGATCGATTCAGCCGACGCACTCATTGAATTGCTCATGCACCGCGATCCAAAGGCGCGCATCATGTTGGCGTTGGCGCGACATGCGGATGCGTTTGGAGAACAAACGGATGGGGGAATCAAAATTCGTACGAGTTCGGAAGAACTCGCACGTGATGTTGGCGTTGATTCTGCGGTGGCAGCGGAAGTGATGGCCCGCCTACGCAGGTTGCGCTTGGCCACAGAAGGCCACGATGGCATCGTGGTTGCTGACGTGGGACGACTTCAGGACTTTGTCGAGTTTCTCGAGATGCCGCAAAAAGTTGGCGGGGAAGGCTGACGTCGTGGATTTGCGCGTCATTGGTTGTCACGGCGGTGAAACTCCTCGGCATCGAACGAGCTCGTTCATCCTTGACGAACGGCTGGCGATTGATGCGGGGGCGCTCACGAGCGGTCTCGAAATTTCCGAGCAGCTCAAACTCGAAGCATGTCTCGTGAGTCATGCGCATCTCGATCACATTCGAGATCTCGCGACGCTTGCGGACAATCGTTGCCAGGCAGGATGCCCTCCGCTTCTTGGAACTCGAACCGGAAAAACCCACCGAGGTTGCTGGTTGTGCCGTGCGCGCTGTACTCGTGGCGCACACGATCGAATCCGCGGCGCTCGTGATCGAAACCAAAACGGGAACGATCGCGTACAGCGGTGATACAGGACCAACCGAGCGTTTGTGGGAGGTTTTGAATGGCGAACCCAACCTGCGCGCGTTGTTGATGGAAGTAAGTTTCCCCAATCGTGAACAACGTCTCGCGACCGTGAGTGGTCATCACACGCCTCAGACGTTGCACGCAGATCTGCGAAAGTTACGATCGCCGCAGGATCTTCCGACGCTGCTTTATCACATCAAGCCCGTGTTCCAGGCCGAGGTCGAGAAGGAGTGCGCAGCGCTCGAAGGAGTGAACCTCGAAGTGCTCAAGCTCGGCGATCACTTCGTTCTGTAGCAATTGGTTGGAACTCAAATGAAAACGGCGACGTTGTGAACGTCGCCGTTTTTCGTTGGAGAGCAAAAGAAGTGCTCAGGCTTGTGTCGTCTCGTTTTCGTCGTCTTCTTCCACGCGAGCGAGAACAACGGTGATGTTGTCCGAACCGCCGTGGAAGTTGGCACGATCGATGAGCAAACGGCAGGCATCGTCGAGCGAAGCGGCATTGAGGACGATGTCGCGGATCTCCGGATCCTTCACGAGCCCCGACAAACCATCCGAACACAAAAGATAAATATCTCCCATGTCCGTATATTCTGTCGTTCGGTCGACAGCGACGTCTTCGCGGATGCCAAGCGCACGTGTGATCACGTTCGGAGGAAGCCGGCGAATCTCTTCGTCCGTCATCCATGGCGCCATGTGCTGCGCGTCGCTGACGAGTGAGTGATCCCGCGTGAGTTGCGTGATTGTCTCCCCGCGAATGCGGTAACAGCGACTGTCACCCACGTGCCCAATCGTCACGCGTGAAGCTGTCTTGTCGAACATGGCCGTGACGATCGTCGTTCCCATGCCGAAGTCGGCCATGGTTTTGAGCGAGCGATCAAAGATGCGACGGTTCGCGAGCCGAAGCCCCGTCACGATGTAGTTCTCTTCTTCCGTTAGGTTTGGATCGGCCGCAAAAGGCCACGTGCCGTCACGCCCAACGGTTACCGCGAAGAAATCTGAAAGGGTGGAGACTGCCAGTCGGCTTGCTACGTCACCTGATCGATGCCCGCCCATCCCGTCCGCTACTGCAACGACATGGTAATCGGGCATCACGAGGAGGTTGTCCTCGTTGTGCTCACGCATCAGGCCAACATCGGTCATCCCGGCGAACCGGGTTCGCATGGCCGAACAGTAGACGAGGTGCAGCCCTCACGTGCAAGTTTGCTGAACAGTTCCGAAAACTTTCCTCAGCAGGATTCCGTCGCCTACAGCTCGACTGCCACCTAGCCCACCAAAATCATCTGTGATCCAGGGCAAATTGGGTTTGTTGTGTAACAAAAAGAACAATGGCTCAGAGCCACGTTGCGCCCAGGTCGACACCCAACGACGAGGCCAGCGCCTCCGCTGCGCGCACGCCCGATGCTTGCGACTCTTCGAACAACGCCATTCCTGGCTGATCTGCGTGTGCCCAAGCAATGCGTTCGTCAAGACGCACGAGTGGTTCGAACGGACGATCGGTCAAGAATCCCGGCCGAGGACGCGGCATCGCGTGTCCCCACACGCAGATGTCGAGACGTTCGATCTCTTCTCGCAAGTGCGGATGTGCAGGATGCAGGTCGCGCAAAACTTCATCCGCGAGCCGTCCCCATGGTGCGCGGACAAGTGAGGTTCTCGCGCCGGTGACGTCTGGGCCTCCGTATGCACGGTAATACGTGAGCACAGTTTGTTCTGACAACTGCGTGAGCTGATGGCGCGCATCGACGTAGCCCAAACCTGCGGCATCGTAGAGCACCGAGTCCCAAGCCATGTTGGGATCGATGGGTCGCGTCACATGCATGTTCGCAACGACCCACGGCGAACTGGTTCGTACGGGCAAACGATCCACGGCCTTCGGAAGAAGCCGCTTCGATACGAACGCTGGTGCCGCTAGCACGACCGCTCGGGCACGTGTGCGTCGCGACG
>JBGAOI010000024.1:0-28678 GCA_044221885.1 Polyangium sp. (in: bacteria) | reverse complement strand
CATCGCATTGTGCTTTTTGTGGATCAATTCGAAGAGCTTTACACGCGGAGCGTCGAATCCAGGGTTCGCGCTGCATTCGTGGCCAGTCTTTTGGGCGTCGCGGACGATGCTTCCTCGCCTTTGCGCGTGATTTTTTCCATTCGTGCGGACTTTTTGGACCGGCTTGCCGAGGATCGAACGTTTTTGTCCGCCGTGATGCGTGGTCTTTACTTTTTGCCAGCCATGGGTCATCACGGGCTTCGTGATGCCCTGGAAAAACCGCTTGCCGCCGTAAAGTATCAATTCGAAGACGAAACATTGGTCGATGAAATTCTGCGCGGGCTCGAAGGAATGAAGAGCCCCCTGCCCATTTTGCAATTTTTGGCGACGAAGTTATGGGACCATCGCGACAAAACGCAACATCGATTAACGACCGAAGCTTATCACGCCTTGGGAGGCATCGCCGGCGCATTATCGACGCATGCCGACACCATGCTCGGAGCCATGTCGCCCATCGAACAGAAACTCACCCGAACCATTTTTTTGCGCCTCGTAACGCCAGAACGAACGCGAGCCATCGTTTTGTTCGACGAACTTTGCACCATGTCGGATGACAAAATGGCTGTGGAGCAAGTCTTGCAGCGTTTGTCGGAAGCTCGATTGATTGCGATTGAATCGGGCCATGAGCGCGAAGGGAAAACCGTGGAATTGGTCCATGAATCACTCATTGAACGTTGGGAAAAACTTCGCCATTGGCTCGACGAGAACGAATTTGACGCCCAATTTCATGCAGAATTGCGAAATGCCGCGACCCAATGGGAGAAAAATGACAAAGTTGATGGCTTTTTGTGGCGGGATGAAGCGGCCCGAAAGGCCGAATCCTGGCTAATCGATCATGCAAAGGCCGGAACACTCGAAGTTACACCAAAGGAATTGAATTATTTGAACGCGGTCGTGGGATTGTCTCGGCGCACCAAACGTCGTTGGCAAATCGCCATCGCGTCTTTTTTGGCCTTGAGTGCGACGGTGGCCATTGTTGTTTCGGTCTTGGCGCTCGATGCAAAGCGCCAAGCAAAGCGCGCCGATGAACAGGCGGACCTGGCCCGCACGGAAGCATTGCTCGCGCGTAATGCAACACGTCTTGCAGCGGCCCGCGAACTGCAAACAGAGGATCCCACCAAAGCTCTCGTTTTGCTGCGCGAAATCGAGAATGGTCCCGTCCCGCGCGGATGGGTGGATTTGGTCCTGCAAACGAAATACGCGGGCGTTGCAGAGCGGGTGAAGTATCATGCACATTCCGTACGCGATGCACAATTGAGCCCCGATGGTCTACGCATTGCCGTTGCCTTGTCGGACCGTACGCTCGAAATCGAGAATGCCAATGGAAGCGGAGAATCGATCGTGCTTCGCGGCCACGAACACAGCATCGATACCATTGCTTGGAGCCACGACGGACGTCAGGTCGCATCGGGCGCACGCGACAATACCATCCGAATTTGGAACGCCGATGGAACAGGAAAACCCATTATCCTTACCGGCCACGAAACCCGATTGAGCAGTGTCGATTGGAGTCCTGACAACCGTCAGCTCGTCGCATCCTCGAATGACGGTTCGGTGTTGATCTGGAAAACCGATGGGTCGAATGAGCACATCGTGATTGGTCCTGGAACAGAATTGCACGGACGTTCCGCCATGTGGAGTCCCAACGGGCAACGAATTGCCATCGGTTCGATGGACGGGACAGTTTCCATTTGGGATGCGACTGGACAAACCAATGAATTGGTTTTACGTGGCCACGAAGGCACCATTGCCGCAGTGGGTTGGAGCCCCGATGGTGGACGCATTGCCGCGGCAAACTCGAATAAAACTGTGCAAATCTGGGAAACCGCGACAGCGAACGAGCCAGTCGTCTTGCAAGGTCATCAAGGCCGCGTGACTTGCGTCCAATGGAGCCCAGACGGGCAATACCTCGCCACCGGATCCCAAGACACCACCATTCGCCTCTGGAACATCCGCGGATCCGAAGCGGCTGTCGTGTTACGCGGACACGAAGGACTCGTTTCGAGTGTCGATTGGTCCGCAGACGGGCAACGTCTCATTTCTGGCTCCGTTGATCACGAAGTGCGGCAGTGGAACATGACTCGGCTTGCAAAGCAGAGCGTATTGGTAGGTCATTCCAAACCAGTTCGCCACGTTTCTTTCAGCCCCGACAACCAATACGTTGCATCAGCATCGAGTGACAAAACGGCAAGGTTATGGAGCCTCAACGAACGAAAAACGAGCCGCATTTGGCAAGGTCACGACGCGGCCCTGAATTCCGTCACATTCCGCAGCGATGGGAAACGTGTCGTGACCACGTCCAAAGACAAGACCATACGGGTATGGCAAGTCGATGACGTTGCTGAGCGTGTGATTCTACGCGGCCATGAAAATCAAATTTGGAACGCATTGTTTACACCGGACGGGAGGCACATCGTATCAGCATCCGACGATAACACCGTACGCATCTGGGATGCGGAAGACAAACAGCCGGCAGTGATCCTACGTGGTCACGAACGCAGAATCAGTGGGGTTGCGGTAAGTCCAGACGGACAAACCATTGCGAGCGGTTCGCTCGATAAAACCCTACGCCTCTGGTCACTTCCCGAAGGAAAACCATTGCGTACATTTCGGGGTCACGGCGATGGAATTTGGTCGGCGTGTTGGAGTCCCGATGGTCGACACATTCTTTCCGCAGGCGATGACGGCGCCCTGCGTCTTTGGAATGTTGACGGATCACGCGATCCGATCGTATTCACCGGCCACCGAGACTACACGCAGGTTCACGCCCAGCAGGCGTTCGCTCCTGACGGTCGACGATTCGTGTCGGCCTCTGATGATGGGAGCCTTCTCATCTGGAACACGGACGGGACAAACGAATCCGTCGCTCTGCACTCGGGAGACATCCAGGTGAATGGGGTTGCTTGGAGCCCCGATGGCCAACGCATTGCGGCTGCATTCGAGGACAATACGATTGTGGTGTGGAGCGATGTGGAAATCATCCAAGAGGCGCACGACAGCCGCCTTTGGACTGCAACGAGCGAATGCTTATCCATCGACGTGCGTCGCCGATTGCTTGGTTTTACCGAAGCCCAATTGCAATCCGACTTCGAGCGTTGCCGTCAGCGTGTCACTGAAACTTCCAAAGCACCGCGTTGACGGCACTCAAAGGGACGTAAACAGCGCTCTGTCAATGGCATTTGGATCGCCAAGCACGACCGTCTGGAAACGACGCATGTACGTCTTGGCAAACGATTGCACTTGACCTGCCGTCACCGTTTGAATTCGTTCCGGCAACGTACGCATGAACTTCCAATCGCCAGCCAAAAGAAATGACGCCGCGAGGGTTTCTGCCTGCGCATCGGATGCCTCAGTCCGCAAGAGATACCGCGTCAAGAACGTCGCTTTCGTTCCCACGAGTTCTTCCTCGTCTACCGGCTCATTTTGGAGTTTGCGCACTTCGTCGAACATCACGCGCATGGTCGTATTCGGATCTGACGCCGTCACATACAAAAGGCCCGTCGGCACGGAATGGTTCGTTGAAAGAGACGCGCTGGGCGCATACGACAAATTCCGCTTCGTTCGGACTTGATCGAACACGCGGCTACGCAAAATGTCGAGAGCAATCATGCCGTCGATGAATTCTGGGTTTTCCCACCTTGGCGCAGGAAAACTCGCCTGAATGTAATTCGTCGAAAGTTTGCGTTCAGTAACGTATAACGATGGTTTGTCAAACGCGATGCTTGGAAATGGGACATCGCGGTATTCGCCGCGCGGCAGCTTGTCAAACGCGGTCCTGACCTTTTCGATGACATGTTCGGGCTCAACGTCGCCCACCATAACGAAAAGAAGCCGACCCGCTTCGCGAAGTTTGGCAAGATGAACAACGACGGCTTCACGCGTCAAGCGGGAAATCGTTTCTTCCGTGCCCACCGACCGCATTTTCATTGGATGCTGAGCGAACAGAGCCTGGTGCACCAAGACGCCAAGGGTTGCGTCGGGATCGTCGGCTTCCGAGCGTAACACGGCGATTTGTCGTTGCTTCTGCAATTCGACTTCCGCAAGTGGCAATGCGGGTTGTAAAAACGTATCCACCAAGATCTCGAACGTTGCATCCCAGTTTTGCGTCAACGTTTTTCCCGTGATCGAACCATAATCCGGATTCGTCTGAGCTCCAATGTTACTGCCCAAAACGGCGAGTTTTCGAAAGTAGGCATCTTTGTCGAGCGTCGCGGTGCCGCCCGAGATGGCTGTTCGTAACGCCAAACGCTCGACGCCAGCGTCCGCGGCCGCAACATTACGAGACCCACCACGAATACAAAGTTGGAGCGCGGCCAGTTCAGCGCCGGGAATACGTTTGACCAATACGTCGACGCCGTGTACCCGAGCCACCGTGGTGTCACCATCGGTCAGGGGCGCCGGGTCCACCTCAGGCGCAGGCGCCATCACTGTTGGCAACGCCGCTGTCACGACGGGCGTTGGATCTGGAGGCCGAACAATCGTCGGAGAAGGTCCACAAGCGACGAGACCAAGCACAGCCGCAAAAAGCCATAGGCGCATTATTTGCCACCTTTCTTTGCGCCGGATTTGGCTGGTGCAGTGCTCGTGTTTGTCGCGGCAACAACGGGGATATTGACGAGACTTGCAAAATGTTCTTTGGTGAGGCCTTGTTTGATCATCTCGTTTGACACCATCGCGCCAAATACGAAATTCTTACCGAGCACGTATGTATCGAGGTACCGGGCGATATCGGCTTGGTTAGCTTTCTTCACGTTGTCGACATAATGCAGGTAATAATCGAGCCCCGCGCTTGTCCACCAAAACGTGATATTGTGCGCATACCGCGCTGGGGTCTCCCGGTCGCGAATGAATGACAATTCAATCGACTGCGCAGCCGATTTCATTTCGTCTGCGGAGAGATACCCTGATTCCTTCATTTTTGGCATTTCGGCCACAATGGTTTTGACACACGCATCCACCTTGTTGGCGGCAGCATTAAACTGCAAGGTAATCGGCCCCGTGTTCATTTGTGTATACCATTCGATTTTAGCGGAAAGACAAGCCCCTGAATCTACGACGGCTTTTTGAAAGCGGGACGAGGGTTCATCAAGCGCCACGCTGAAGACATCCGCAGCATACGTCAAATCGACGTCCTTGCCCACGGTGGATGGGCCATGCCAAACGAATTCGCCCGTAACCGTGCTGACGGGTTGCTCGACCAGCACCATTTCGCTTTTTTCAATAGGCGGGTGCTTCACGAGTGGAAACTTGATGAATGGGTCGGGACCTCGTTTCCAGCCCTTGTAAAGTTCATCGCTACGCGCAAAAATATCCTTCGCCCGCACGTCACCCGCGACAACCAGCACCGAATTGTTTGGCAAGTAATACCGTTCTTGAATCGTTTTCATCTTGGCTTGCGTGGCAGCGCGCACTGTCTTGATATCGCCAAGAGGCCTTTTGTAAGTGGGATATTTCCAAAAGACCCGCATTTGTACGTCGTGCCAAAGATGATACCCAGGCGTCGAAAAGTTCCGCTCGATTTCCCCCACCACGACTTCTCGCTCTCGCGCCAATTCTTTTTCATCGAAAAGGGGCGAAACGATGGCATCACGCATGAACACCATCGCGTCGTCCAGGTGATTGGATGTGGTGGAAAAAAAGTAATTCACTCGTTCGGTGTTCGTCGTACCATTCCACAACATGCCCAGTTCCTGCACCCGCGACAAATAGGCTTCTTGCGAGGGAAGGGCCTTGTTCGCTTTGAAGAACATGTGCTCATAAAGGTGAGACAAACCATTGAATTCTGGGCCCTCGGTCATTGAACCGTTTTTTACGGCAATTTCAATGGTGACGAGCGGCAACGTGTGATTTTCGACGACCAGCACGGTCAGACCATTTTCGGTGACATGCTGTTCAATGGGAGGTGGAGCCGCCATGGCGACTTGCGACATAGCTACAAGCGCGACTGCTGAAAGCTGAAGATGAAAAGGTGGAGCCATAAATTTCCTCTTGTTGTTCACACAGACGAACGAACGATCCACAACCGGCAAATGAGGCAGTATCACAAGTTCTCATCGTAAGGAAAGAAGAATCGGCGGCGGAGTCGTTCAAGGTCCAACACTCGTTCGTTGACGCATTTGTCGCATTGCGACACGCCGCCGAATCGAGAATGAATGTCATGCGCCAGCGACTACAGCCAACTTTTCTTCGTTCACCATGACGTACCTCTTGTCAGCAGCCGTGATTTGGGTGTTAGTATGGACAAACGGAGTTGCAGGCATAAAATCGGCGTGGGGCATTCGCGCGCTGGGATTAGGAACGTTGTGTCTTTGGATGGGGAGCAGTTGGGTGAACTGCTCCGCTGACGGAAATCAAACATCGACGAATGGAACCGCAGGCGGTGCAGGTTCGAGCAACGGGGGAAGCGGCGGCAGCGGAAATAGTCGTTCGTCGGTGGGAGGCGATGGTGGTTCCATGTTCATTCCGCATGCAGGTTGTACGCCATCGACATGCATGGAGCCCAAGGTGAATTGCGGACCGGTAACGGATGCGAAATGCGCGGGAATCATCGATTGCGGTATGTGTCCCGCCGGCGAATCGTGTGGTAATGCCGGGCCAAACCTATGCGGTCCTGGGAGCCAAGACGCATGTGCTCCGCTTTCATGCCTGGACCAAAATGCGAATTGTGGACAAATTGGCGACGGATGTGGCAACACCTTGTCTTGCCGAAGTTGCGGTTTGCCCAAGAGGTGCAGGGGCGGGGGCAAACCCAATCAACGTGGTTGCCTTCACAACCTACCCAAAACGGCCCCGTATTACAGCCACGGCATGACGTTCCCGAGCGAATGCGGCAACAATCCCATGACGCCGCAAGAAATCATTCTCGAATTCATGCTTTCGACTTGACCGCGTGCGTCGAACCGTATGTGCCGCTCTGTGCACCCACAACGTGTATGGCTCAAGGCATTGACTGTGGACCCGCAGGCGATGGATGCGGCAATCTGCTCGATTGCGGACAATGCCCAATGGGCGAATATTGCGGTGGCAGCGGACCCGGCAAGTGTGGGACGATGAATTCGTGCACACCAGCAACGTGCATGTCGCAATGCATTGAATGCGGCCAAGCTGGCGACGGCTGCGGAAACGTACTCGATTGCGGAAATTGTGCCACCGGCGCCGTTTGTGGTCTCAACTCTCCAGGCAAGTGCGGCTCATTAAATTGATTCCCCGCAGGAGATCCATGCTGCTCGCATAACGTTCCCGCAGCGCTCGCGCCATCAGCATCGCGCATGCCCGAAAGGTAAACAAAGCGAGAAATACTTCCGTATTTCAAGCGATGTCGCACATCGCGATTTCGGGCGTGAGCATATCCATGAACAGACCGCCGCGATCCACCGCCGTCGCGATGTTCGCCGGATGGCGCAAAACCACTCCCGCGTCACATCTCTTCACCAAAACTTCCGGTCGATGTGTGGTGCCCCAAATCCCGCCGAAAAAAAAATATGCCTCATGAACCTAAAAAAACTTGACCAAGTCCCCCGCAATATTTGATAGTACGCACTTTGATGGGTCCCACCCATCGACGCGGTGATCGGATTTCGCAATCTTCACGGCAAGATTGCGGATCAAGGTGCGATGGTTCCCTTGCCGGCCGGATGAGATGTCAGCAATGCCCACTCTCGATGAAGCTGCCACCACAGAAATCGTTGCGCGTACAAAATCCGTCGAGCTTATTCGTACGCACAAGGCTGGGCAGTCATTTTTGCTCCGAAGATCAACCCATGAGTATTCGAGTCCGGATGAGCTTGCGCAGTTGATCTATGGAGCTGACATCGCCAAGAGTCTTGATTTGGCGTGTGTCCTGAAAGTGCTCGGCACGGAACGCCAAGGTGACAATCTGGTCGTTCTTCACGAAGACTTTCGGAGCAAATCATTACGCACCCTGATGGACGCGGGACCTTTGCCCGTCGGTCTGGGGCTTCGTATCGCCATACAAATTGCCAAAGCCCTCGGCGAATTGCATCGTCACCGCATCGTGCACAAAGACATCGAGCCTTCGAATATTTTGGTTTCCGATGACGCAGCAAACATCAAGCTGGTGGGTTTCGATATTGCTTCGCGGCTTGATCGAGAAATGGTAACTCCCACGAGTCCCGACCGGCTCGAAGGCAATCTCGTCTACCTTTCGCCCGAACAAACCGGGCGTATGAATCGCCAAATCGATTATCGCACGGATTTTTATTCGTTTGGGGTAGTTCTGACGGAAATGCTCACCGGCGAAGCTCCCTTTGATTCCAAAGACCCACTGGCGCTCGTTCATGCGCATATTGCGGTGGAGCCACACCCGATTCATGAATTGAATCCCGCCATTCCCATTTCGCTCTCACGAGTCGTCCAGCGATTGCTCGCGAAAAACGCAGAGGACCGTTATCAGAGCGCCTATGGCTTGACCGAGGATCTCATCGCTTGCGCCGAAATGCAGAAATCCGGGGCAACTGGAGACGACTTCGTCACCGCACGCCGCGACGTATCCATGGTGTTCCGCCACGTACAACGACTTTATGGTCGAGACACAGCTCGAAACAATCTGATTGCCACATTTCTGAAAGCAAGCCAGGGTCCCGTAGGCATGGCGCTTGTTTCGGGTTATTCGGGCGTGGGCAAGTCGGTTCTCGTCCATGAGCTTCAGCGGCCCGTGGTCGAACGTCGGGGCTATTTCGTATCCGGCAAATACGACCAATTCCAAAATGCTCCGTACGGCGCGGTCATTCTCGCATTTCAGGATTTGGTGCGTCAAATCTTGACCGAAAGCGCGCCTGTTGTTGCGGCGTGGAAAGGTCGACTCGAAGACGCACTGGGAACAGCAGGTCAAGTTGTCATTGAAGTGATTCCCGAAGTCGAGCAGATTGTCGGACCCCAGCCAGCGATTCCGACGCTCGGTCCAACAGAAGCGCAAAACCGTTTCAACCTCATTTTTCAACAATTCGTTGGTGCACTCGCTACCGAGGCCCGACCACTTGCGGTTTTTCTCGACGACCTTCAATGGGCCGACTCGGGCTCACTGAATCTCATCAAATCCATTGTCAATGGTGGAGTCGTGAAACACATGCTGCTGATTGGTTCGTATCGCAGCAATGAAGTCGATGCGACACATCCCCTGCACCAAGTTTTGGCCGATTTGCGCAAAGAGAATGCGCATCTCGAAGAATTTGCCTTGACGCCACTCGAACGCAGCGATGTTGCCGCAATGCTCTCCGAGGTCCTCTCGCGGTCCCCCGACCCGGAATTGGAGCAACTTTCGACGATCGTTTATCGTAAGACCGAAGGCAATCCATTCTTCACGAACCAATTTCTGTCGTTCTTGCACGCCAAAGACCTCATTTCTTTCGATGACCAAGCAGGACGTTGGACGTTCGATACGGATGCCATTGATGGGGTCGGAGTGACCGCCGACGTCGCCGGTCTTCTCGCCGAGCGGATCAAGGGTTTGTCAGACGACACCAAACGAGTCTTGAACCTTGCAGCGTGTATTGGCAATCCATTTGATCTAAAAACGCTCGCGACGATTAGCGAATTGTCCCCGCGACAATTAACGGATTTGTTGTGGCCTGCGATGAGTTTGGAGCTCATTCGGCCCGCAACAGGCGCCTATCGTTATGTCGGTGTAGAGCATACCGCAAGACTCGAACAGCGTGCAGAGGAAGTACGTTATGAATTCTTGCATGACAGGTTGCAAGAATCGGCGTATGCACAGACGCCATTGGAATCCCGCCGTGCGGTCCATTTGCGTATTGGACGAGCTTTGCTTTCGGGTATCAAACCAGACGAACTCGAGGGGCGGAATTTCGACATTGCCAACCAATTGAATTTGGCCGTGGATCTCATCACGGATCCGGCGGAACGATTGGAAGTTGCGCGAATCAATCTGCGAGCTGGGAAAAAAGCCAAATCAGCCACAGCCTACGGTCCAGCCTTGAAATACCTCGAAGTGGGCGTTTCCCTACTGCCGAATGACGCATGGGAAAAAGAATATGATCTCACTTTCGAGCTTTACAGGCATCGTGCTGAAGCGAAGTTTTTGTTCGGAAATCTCGATAAAGCCGAGGCGCGTTTCGAGCAGCTCCTGACCAAAGTCGAATCACGTCACCACCGCAGTCAGATTTACGAATTGAAATCTGCTCTGCTCACGATGCGTGGAAAATACCGCGAAGGAACAGAAGCTGGTATCGACGCCGTACGCATGTACGATGTCGATCTTCCCACGACCGCCGATCTCGGGCCGGCAATTGCTCGTGTCCAAGAAAAACTCCAAACGCTGCTCGAAGAACGGTCGATTCGTGAGCTCGCAGATCTGCCGGACGTCAAGGACGATGACGAACGAGTACGTCATCGCTTATTGGCGCAATCATTGATCTACGGTGCATATGCCCATCCGGAATTGTTCCAATTGCTGGCGTATACGATTGTCACCCGAGCAATCGAACATGGCCACTCGCTAGGCACGGCGAGCGGCTACGTGACTTACGCAATGCTCGTGCCCGATCCTATCAAAGCGTATGACTTGGGCCGAGTTGCGCTTGCAACGAGCGAAAAGCATGACGATCTGCATTGGCGTGCCACAGTCAATTTCTATTTCGGCACATTCGTGAACAATTGGCGTCGCTCGATTTCGGAAGCGTTGCCACACCTCGAATTGGGCTATGCCGGATGTTACGAATGCGGTGAAGTCGCTTATGGCGGATTTGCCGCATTACAACTTACGATGCACAGGTGGCTTCGAGGCGACGAGTTGCGTGGGTTTCGTACATTGGCCCGTAAGTATCGAGAGGTCGTCAAGCGAACGAATCAGCAGGATTTGTATTACTTCATTGGCGCCTTCGAACGTTCGGCGGCCATGTTGAGTGATGGAGTATTACCGACAAACGATCCGACGCTCGCTGTGGATGTTATCCGCGACAAACTTGCGCACTTCGGTGCAGGTATGTTGCATACGAACATGACATTCTTGCAGGAAGCTTACATTCTTGGAGATCTACCACGCGCGCTCGAAACGGAGGCGATTGTCGTGCCGCGCATTGGGTTTGCGTTTAGCCACATTGGCGGCGACCCAGAGTTGGCGTTTTACCAGGCGCTCATTTACGCGGAAAAGCACGGGCAAACGGACGGCGATGAAACGACGCGTTGCCTCGAAATCGTTTCCGAGGCCGTCAAGAAAATGGCCCCGCGCGCTCAGCATTGCCCGGCCAATTTCGAACACAAACATTGCTTGATGATGGCCGAATTGGCTCGGCTGGAGGGGCGAAACGACGATGCTGCCGATTTGTATGACCGAGCCATCGACTCCGCAATTCAACACGAATTTATTTATGTTGAAGGTATCGCTTATGAACTAGCCGGGCGATTCCATCTCGAGAAGGGGCGCAAACGCGTTGCGCGCACGTATTTGCGTGACGCGAGGCACGCGTTTGGTCGTTGGGGCGCAAATGCCAAAATAGCGCAGCTCGAACGACGTTATGCCGGCATTCTCGCGATACGAGAAGGAAACGAAAGCAGAGGTTCGACCAGCACCGACATCGACTTGATGGCCATCATTCGGGCTTCGCAGGCTATTTCAACAGAAATCGTGTTGGGCGACCTTTTGCGCACGCTCATGAACACGGCCCTCGTTAGCGCCGGTGCCCAACGTGGGTTTCTTCATGTCGCGGGTGATAATCCGTTGTACGTCGAAGCCGTGCAAGACGCCGATGGACAAATATCGATTCACATGCGTCGTGAAGCCATCGAAACGAGAACAGATGTCGCACATTCCGTGATACGACATACGGAGCGTTCGCGCGAAAGTGTTGTCGTTGGAGACGCGAAAAACGAAGCGAAGTATCAATCGGATCCATATCTGGCTCAAGGTCACGTTCGCTCCATTCTGTGTTTGCCGATTGTGAAGCAGAAGAAGCTGGTCGGCGTGCTTTATTTGGAAAACAACCTCGTAGCTTCGGCGTTTACACCGAAACACAGCACGGTTCTCGAGTTGCTTTCGGGTCAGGCTGCTATTTCTATCGAAAATGCGCGCCTGTACGATACACTCGAACAACTCGTGGATGCGCGGACCAAAGAGCTATCGGTGCGTAATCGAGAGCTGGGACAAGCGCTGCAAAATCTCAAATTAACGCAAAAGCAATTGGTTACTCAGGAAAAACTTGCGTCTTTGGGTGCGTTGACTTCGGGTATTGCGCATGAATTGAAAAACCCGTTGAATTTCGTCAAGAACTTTGCCGAGCACTCCGTCGAGCTATTAGAGTCGCTCGAGTCCATCCTGAATGATCACTCTCAACTGGAAAAGGCCGTGAAGAACGAGCTCGACGAGGTTGTGGAAGAGCTGCGCGAAAACATGGATACGATCAACAGGCATGGAACACGAGCCAATGCGATCATCAATGGAATGTTGCTCCATGCACGCGACACATCCGGGCAGCGCGAATCGACAGATTTGAATCGACTTCTGAGCGAAAGCGTGGAACTGGCTTGCCACTCTGCCCGTGCAGATTCGTTCTCGGTAGACGTAACGACCGACCTAGCGACGAATATGGGGTCGGTTGACATGAACGGCCACGAAATGCGCCGGGTCTTTATCAACATTATCAATAATGCGCTGCAATCAATGCGGGGGAAAAAGAAGCAGCTTGGTCAAAGCTACACGCCGACGCTTACAGTGCGCACGCAAAGAAAAGGCGATCAGGCCGAGATCATCATCCATGACAACGGCTTGGGCATTCCACAAGATGTGGTTGCAAAAATCTTCAATCCGTTTTTCACGACGAAAGCGGCGGGTGAAGGCACCGGCCTGGGTTTGTCGATTTCACGAGATATCGTCGTCGATGGACATCAAGGTGATATTCGCGTGGAGACCCGGCCGGGTGAATCTGCATCGTTCATTGTTTCGATCCCCTTGCGTTCGGGCCACAACAAGAGCACTGTTGACGACGAGGGCGAAGAGGGCGACGCATGAAAGCCACCTCGAAATGGGCGCAGTTGACGCGGGAGCAAACATCCCGCATCGTCATGGCGGCGAATTCGGCCCCCAATGCCGACAATTGTCAACCATGGTTTTTCCGTTATCGTCACGGGATCCTTTCTATTTTGCACGACAATGACCGCGCCAAACACTTCTTGAATCACGATCGGTCGTTGTCCCGCATTGGTCTTGGATGTTTGCTCCAGGCCTTGGAAATCGGCGCAAGCCTCGAAGGACTCCAGGCCAACGTTCAGTTGTCCCTCGATGATGATGCGAACAAACCTTGGGCCTCGGTGCGTTTTACGCGGCACACCAACGAACCGCACCCGTTGACCGAAGCCATGTTCCGTCGAGCCACGGACCGGCGTGCATTTTGGAAAGGCAAACTTCCAAATGCGACACGTGAAGAAATCAAGCGCGAAGCGCAAAAGGAACCCGAGCTTGGCGTCTACGTGCTCGACAAAATTGCCCCGGAATTCGTTGATTACCTGCTGGATTGTGACGCCTATATTTTGAAGCATTCTGCGGCAATGGGCGAAGTCGCCAAGTTTTTGCGTTATACGCAAAAGGAAAAAGAAGAAAAGCGCGACGGAATGCCGTGGCAAAACATGGGCCTGCCCATTCCGGAGATGCGCAGCCTGGCCTTGAGTCGCTTTCCGGCGGTGCATCAGGCCATCGAGCGTCTGCAACTTCATCGTTTTGCACAAAGGTTTTACCGTGCAGCATTGGAATCCGCCGGAGCGCTGATTTGCATTACGGTTCGTTCAATGGAAAGGCCGGCGCTGGTAGCAGGCGGACGCGTTGGGTATTTGATTTGGCTTCATTTGACAGAAATTGGTTGGGGCGTACAACCAATTAGTTTTTCTTGTTTACCCATTTACCAACGCAACGCGGGCCATCGCGCTCCAACGGGGCACGCGCAGTTGGATGAAATTTCGCGCATTGGGAAAGAAATCATGCCACGTCATTTTGGCTACCCTGGAAACGAACTACCCATATGGATTTTTCGGACGGGTTTGGCCACTCCACAACCGCAGGGCGCGAAAGCGTTGCGGCGAAAAGTGGAAGACATTCTCCTATTCGAGAGCGATTGATTTGTGTTGACGACGTTGTCGCACCCCGTATAACATCAACCATCACATTCCATTTGCGCGCAGCGGAGAGCCATGGCCCGGGTCAAAATGAAAGTAGAAGCAGCGGTGAGCCCCTCGGTTGCAGCCTCCGATGCACCTACGCCAACGCGAACGAACAACATACTGTCGCTGGACGGTGGTCCGGCAGGTTTGTTGCAGATGCGCATGTTGCGGAAACTCGAAGAAGCTGTTCCGGGGTTTTTGGCCGCAACGGACGTTTTCGTGGGAACGTCCTTCGGGTCGATGATGATGTTGTTTCTTGCGTCGCGTTTGCCCGCAGATCGCGACGAAGCCATTCGGCTTTCCCCAGCGATTCTCGATGACGCGATTGAATTCTCCAATCATGTGATCATTGCAATGCAACCGACCTTGGTGAGTGCGGCCCAATTCTTGACGGGTGTCGGGCCGATCATCAGTACGGAGCGATTACGCGCAGTCATCAACGGCGCCATGGGCAATATGCGAATGCGTGATCTAACACGTATGGCCGCTTGTGCGAGCATGTCCATGAATGAATTTGCGCCTCGATCCTTTCGATTTATTGGTGGCGTGGACGATACCGACGGCGACATGCTGATTGCGGATGCAATGATGGCCAGTGGATCGTTGCCCATGTTCGTGGATTTGTTTGGAGACGACGACGGCAATCATTTTCTGGATGGCGCGTTTGTCGCAAACAATCCGACAATGATGGCGGTAGCTTATCTGCTCCGCCACTTTGCCGCGCGCTCCGAGCTTTGTGTGCTTCCGGCGACGACCGATGACCTTACGACATGCCGCGTGTTGTCGCTCGGCGTAAACGACTCAATCAAGGGCCTCCACCAAGCGCTCACGGGCATTCCTTGGCTTGACAGACTTCTGGGTGGAGCGACGAAACCCGGTGCATTGCCTTGGGGACTCTTTCAATTCGTTATTTCTCGACCGAACTTGCTGGCGGCGCTATTTTATCAAGGGCAAAATGGTGAAGTCGCACGGCAGTGTGCAGCGTTGCTCGGTGGCCGGTACAATTTCCGCTATGCTCCAAGTACGACAGCATTTACTGATTTAGGCGATATTTTGATTGGCAAAGCCAAAGCGTTGATTCCAGCGGTGAACCGTGACGCCGATACGCTTTGGAGTTCTCCCGCCACGACGCCGGCGTCGAAATTGACGAGGGAACTCGTCGCGTTTGTCAAACAAGAATGGATGTCGGGACAACCAGGTCAAGCCGGCGCCCAACCACATTGAGGTAGATTCCCATGATGTTTCCTGATCCGAACGCCACGCCGAACCAAGGTCAACTCGAATTGGATGATCCGCTGCTCGTTGCCGCCGCGATCCTTTTCAATCAACGCGATTTTCACGAAGTCACGGTCGAAGAAGCGGCCAATCGCGCGGGCGTTGATATCGAAGAAGCGCGGCGGCGTTATCCGTCTGCAGCCTACCTCGCCCGCGGCATTTACGAAGCAGTGCTCGACAAGGTCCCTCAACATGTTGCCGCGCAAGGCTCGACAGGCACACTGCATGACAAACTCTGCGCCATCGTCATTACTGAAATCCAAATGCTTCAACCCTATACCGCTTTCGTAAAGCGGTCGATTCTTGAATTTCTGAACCCGACGTCCATTCAGCTTCTCTTGCAACTTCCGACCATGCAACGATTGCTCGCGCACGTGAGTGAACAAATTGCCGTCGCCCGGCGTACCGGCATGGCGGGGCCGTGGGTCATTCCAAACGTCGCTGCCATGACGTTCGGGGTTTTACACGCCAAAATAATTACGTATTGGCTCACGTTCGACACCAGCGCCAATGCCACGAAAACCCTGGCCATGCTCGATCGCGACATCGGCATGTTCGTCAAGCTTCTGCAAAATCCGCTCGGTTTCCTCAATTTGGGTAGCTTGTCGGCACCGCCTGCCCCCGTAACCTTCAACTACAAGACATCCCCCACTTCGGGCAGCGCCAGTACAAAAGGTAAAACCAAAAGCACAAAGGCATAAAACCATACGGGGATTATGATCGACCCGGACGTCAAATACAACATTCTCTCCATTGATGGTGGTCCTGCTGCACCCGTCCAAATTCGGCTTCTGCGAAAAATCGAAGAAAAATTTCCAGGATTTCTTGCCGCAACCGATATGTTCACAGGAACCTCGGATGGAGCCATGTTGGCGGCGTTCTTGGCATCGCGTTTGCCCAAGAACAACGACCAAGCCAAACTGATTTCTTTGGATGTACTCGACGATGCCATTCAATTCTCGAATTTGACGATCCATGCGCTGCAGCCGCGTCCATGGTCGTTCGTCCGGTTTGTGACGGGAGTGGGACCGCTCATTGAGTCCAAACGACTCGAGGCCGTACTTCAACACGCGTTTGGCAGCATGAAGGTCAAAGACCTTGAGCGCCTCATTTTGATCACGGCGTATGATTGCAACAAATGGAAAATGGCCAATTTCACCAACGTGAAACATATATCGTACCAAGCAGATGCTTTATTGTATGAAGCGATCTTGGCAAGTGCTGCGTTGCCCATGTACGCACCCGTTTATCAAGGCTCGAGCGGTACGCGATTTCTCGACGGCGTTTTCGTGGCCAACAATCCGAGTTTGCTTGCTGCAGGAACACTGCTCAACAGCGTTTGGCTTGACAATCATTTCGCCGAGAACACCACGGAGTGGCAACAGCTCGTCGCAAGACTACGCGTTTTGTCCTTGGGACTCGGCGAAGTGAACGCGACATATCAGCGGCCCATTGACTCAATTCCGACATTGTGGCAGCAAGCGTGCGGCACCGATTGGCGCCAACACAGCCCATTTGCATTAAAATGGGGCTGGTGGCAGTGGCTCGTCCAACGACCAACCTTACTGGCAAGCATTCTACACCATTCACAGAGCGGCGCAACCAAGCTCGAGTGTGAAATGTTTCTTGCCCCCATGAATCATCATCGATACACACCGCCGAGTGAGACCATTACCGTCGTTATCGACGTTGCGCGAAGAAATGCAGATAATGTCATCCAAGCAGCCGAAAGGTGCGTCGAAGATATCTGGACAAACTATGCGGACTTGACGGTCGGGTTCGGGAGTGACAACCACACCTCCAATATGCTCAAATTCGTCGACAAACGGTGGATGAAAAAGGCCGGCGAGGAAGAATCGTTATCGGACGAGGAAGATGGTGCCCATGTCAACCCAACTTGACGTGATGCCCAACTCGCATGGAACGTTCAATATCCTCTCCATTGACGGTGGACCAGCCGCGCCCGTGCAAGTCCGCATGTTGCGACGCATCGAGGAGAGATTTCCGGGTTTTTTGGCGTCTACGGATATGTTTGCCGGAACATCGGACGGCGCGATGGTAGGTATGTTCTTGGCCTCGCGATTGCCCAAAGACTACGAAGCCGCAAAACGCATATCCTTGGATCTACTCGATGACGCCATTGAATTCTCCAATGCCACGATTCGCGCGCTACAACCCACTGCCGGCGCGATGGCCCGGTTTGTCATGGGCACAAGACCCTTGATTGATTCGACGCGCCTGGAACGTGTGCTCGATGATGCTTTTGGGGACATGAAGATTGCCCACATTGAACGATCGGTCGTGGTCACATCGCTCGATTGCGACACATGGCAGCCGGCCAATTTTATCAAAATTCGTAACGATTACAGCCTCAATTGCAGCGGAACCATTTGCGAAGCCATCTTGGCCAGCGCCGCATTGCCCATGTACACGCCCGTCTACCGCGCCGCCGACGGCCATCGACATCTTGACGGCGTGTTCGTTGCAAACAATCCTTCTTTATTCGCCGCAACAACGGTATTGCCATTGCTCATGCGTCCCGAGCAGTATATGTTGCCCAACGCGCCCTTGTCCCAAACGGATGCGCTCCAGACGTTGCGCATCTTGTCACTTGGTCTCGGTGAAGACCACGCAGCGACGATGCGGGCCATCGATTCTGTGCCCACGCTGCTGCAGCAATTGCTCAATTTGCCGCCGCACAAACCTACGCATGCCCCATTGCAATGGGGATGGTTCGATTGGGTCGTAAATCGCCCAACGGTTTTACCTGGCATGCTCCATCACGCCCAAAATGCGGTCACGGATTGGGAGTGTACAGCCTTATTCGATACGACAAACTATTTTCGCTATGCGCCTGTTGGGCCTACCGTGTCCGTTGTATGGGATGTTGCGCAAAGGCACGCCGAGAAAGTCCTCCACAATGCCGATGCACTCGCCGCCGAGCAATGGGCAAAACGCGACCTCCCGCTCGACTTGGATGGCGTTCCGCAGTGTCCACTAATGCTCGAATGGCTTCGAAAGCAATGGTTGGTCGAAGACATTCCTATCGTTTCGCCGAAGCCTTTCTCGTTTTCTTCGTCGCAACCACCGGCACCGGCGGATTCGCAACCGCCACCTCCGATGCCGCCTGTGCCTCCCCTGCCCCCACCGCCAAAGGTGCGCCGCTCACGATCTGCTTGAAATTATCGATGAATTGGCTCTTGTGTTTGCCGCCCAATCGATACAGCAAATACGAACACCCCAACACTTGACGCGAATAGAACAGCCATTCCGGTGGTACCTTGACCGCACCTTCCCGCGCCAATTGATGTTGCAGATTCGTCAATTCATCCAGGTATTGTCGGTCTCCAAAATCGAAATTCGACGTATTGCACGGTTTTGCCCATAAACGTGCCAACTGCCGCATGGGCTCACGAAAACGAGCATCCAAGTCCGGTGGAAACATCCCACATTCGACGAGAACATCGTCAATCGCACGGTCTGTTCCCTCCGCTGCTGCACGATAGATTTCCCGCAACAATTCCCCGAAGTCGGGAGAAAATCGTTTGACACAACCAAAGTCCACAATGCCGATCGAACCATCCTGCCGAAAGAGATAATTACCCGGATTGGGATCAACGTGCAACATGCCGTGTTCTAGAACCGAAGCAAAATGAAAGCGCAGCAAAAGAAGCGCCGCTCGATTGCGCTCTTCAAGCGAGGGAGCACGAGCCAAGTAAGTCTCAATCGAATCGCCTTCGACAAAATCGAGCGTGAGTACGCGAGCGGTCGAGAACGTATCGTGCACGCGCGGAATCACCATGGGTTGATCAGCAAAGAATTTCCTGAATTGCCGGCAATTCTCCGCTTCTCGTTGATAATCGAGTTCTTCCATGAGCCGTTCACGCAATTCAGCCACGAGACCCGGCAAGTCATTGCGGTTGGCCAACTTCTCGAGCGCTGGCAAAACCATCTCGAGATTTGCCAAATCAGCCGCAAGCGCATCTTCAACAGCCGGATATTGCACCTTGACCACGACCTTGGTCCCGTCGCGTAATGACGCCAAGTGCACTTGTCCAAACGAACCCGCTGCAATAGGATGGCGCTCGAACGTTGCAAAAAGCGCACGAGGCAATTTGCCCAGCTCATTGGAAACTTGCATATCGACCGTCGGTGCGCTCATGGCTGGAACTTTATCCGCAAGCGTCAACATGGCTTCGATGTATTCGTCCGGCAATGTGCCTGGGCGTTGCGCCAAAAATTGCCCAATTTTCGCCGCAGAACCTCGCAATCTCCCAAGCGACCGCAACAAAACGGCCGCCCCCGCCCGA
Source organism: Polyangium sp. (in: bacteria) (assembly GCA_044221885.1). Lineage (GTDB taxonomy): Bacteria > Myxococcota_A > Polyangia > Polyangiales > Polyangiaceae > Polyangium. The sequence continues at coordinate 8,930 of JBGAOI010000024.1, read as the reverse complement.
TGCGCCTCCGTCAAAGCCTGTTCACGATTGCCAAACCCGCCAACAAACCCACGCGCACCGGCACGAACTGCACTCGATACGAGCGACAAACCAAGACGCCCAAATTCTGCCATGCGCCCCGTCCGTGTTGCTGGCAGTTCATCTTCAATGCGACCACCCACGGGATCGTCATGGTTTGGCGAGGTACGCTTGGTGCTCATGCTTTTTCAACCTTCCCGTCGGCTTTGTCGAGACAATCCCGTAATCGTGCAGCAAGTACGTCCACATGCGGCTTTCGAATCACCGTCAAATGTTCCCCCGGCACTTTGATAATATTTACACCGCCTGCCGCCAACATCGCCCAACCCCATGCTGGATCGCGATCGTATTCGCCCCCGAGCCGCGTCGCTTTGAACAGCGTCACGGTGCCCGGATATGCGATTGGCCGGTACGCATACGCCGCCTGAAGATGCAATGTAAACAAGCGGAACATGGGGACCATGGCCGGTTGACGCAATGCCAGCAACATCGATTCGCGTGGAACATAATTGGCCATGGTCGATCGAGCCAGAAATGTTTCGAGAAACCCACCTTCCGGGGTTTTACGCAGCAATGCCGCAAGGTCGAATAGATTGGATTTTTCGTGCGTTTGCGCGTTTCGTGACAAATAGAAATAGTCGTGCAAGTGGGGCCAGATCGAGCGCCCAATTCCCGTCGCCAATAGTTTTCCCATCACGAGGGGACTCGGCCGTTGGCCTACAATCGGAGCGGGTTCGTCCACGAGCGCCAACACCTCGACGCGTTGTCCCTGTTCTACCAAACGTCGCGCCATTTCATACGCAACGAAACAACCAAAGGAAAAACCGCCCAGGTGATACGGGCCTTGCGGTTGGAATCGCTTCAAACTACGAATGTAACGTTCCGCCATACCTTCGACGGTGGTATCCGGAGGGTCATTTCCATCAAGCCCCACAGCTTGAAAACCATACAAAGGTCGATCGGAACCAAGTTCCCGTGACAATTCCACATAAGGAAATACAACCCCCGCCGCCGGATGAACAAAGAAGATCGGACGCTTGGCGCCTCGCGGTTGCAATGGGACCAAGACAGGATCGTTTGTCTTGGTATTCGTTGCATTTTCAAGCGCCGCAACCATTCGTTCAACCGTCGTTCCGCGAAATGCCAACGTCGACGGAACCTCATGCCCCAGCTCGCGACGTATGCGGTCCGTCACGCGCAACATGATGAGCGAATCAGCTCCGAGCAAATACACATCGTCGTGAATGCCCACGCGCTCGATTCCCAAGATCCGACCTACAATGCCCGCAATCTTTTCTTCGAGCAACGTGCGCGGCGCAACGTAGGGCGTGCTCACATCCGGCCGCGCGTGTAATGAGGACGTCGTCTGGATGGATTGAGGCGCATCATCACGTGGTTTGTCGGGACGCATGATTGAGGCGCGAACAGGTTCGACCGACCATGCAGCGAATTCGCGATGGGCCACAATCAGGCCATGATCCATGGCCGCACGCTCATGTATACTGTGCGGATACGCTTCTACACGTGCAAAGTTTTTCTTTCGAAAAAGCTCCTCCCAGGTAGAAAGATCCAGCAACGGAGATTCCTGTCGCAAGTCGTCTTGGTAATACCACCAGCCTTCCGCAAGCCCCCACGTCAGCGTATCCCAGCGGCGGATTTTCACCAATTCAACAATGGCCATGGTGCCACGAGGGACCAACAACTGCCCGAGCAAATCAACCGTTTCGCCAACGTTTGGCGTCGCGTGAATCACGTTGTACGCGACAATCAAATCGAACGATTGCTCAGCAAATCCTTGCGTCACCGGATCCTTCGAAATGTCGAAAACGTTGAAATGCATCCGGTGATGCAAGCCGCGACGGGAAGCTTCCTCGCGCGCATCTTCGACGAAAACACGCCCGAGATCCGTGAAGTGGTATTGGATGTCGAAGTCTGCGAGCGTTTCCACCAGCGGAAATGTCAATGAGCCTCGACCTCCACCAACTTCGAGAATGCGCAAGCTTCGTCCGCGGGCTGATTCGGCAATACGTTTGGCCACCGTGCACAACAATTGGATATAGATTCGCTCACTGGTATGGGCAACCGTCGCTCGTTCATACGCATCGACAACGTCCGTCGTGCCCCCTGGAAAAAGCACCCCGATGGCTTCGATCCGGCCGGAAATCGCATCGAGACGATGTTGGGCACAATGATCCAGGAATTGAAAGAGGCCTGCAAATTGCGGGAACGATTGGGCGAGCTTTGTCTTTTGATCGGCCAATGGTTTCACCGTCGAAACCTTGTCGCTTACCAGAATGTTGTCCCCATTGAAGGACAACAATCCGTCTTCTCGGGCCATCAACAGCATTGCGTCCACGAGGCGCTCGAATTTGGGCAAAACCCGCAAGGTCTGAGTAATTGCCGGGCGCGTGGTCACGGCACGGGGACGAACATCAACGCCTCCGTCCCGTAGGGTTTGCAACACCAAACTGGAGCACCACGCATCGAGCAATTCCACAAGTCCGGGGTACTCATCGATCGTGCGAATCGCCAATGTCGCGCGAATGTCCTTTTCCGCCTCCGCGAATGCGCGACGCTCATGTTCGACAGCCGTATTGACGTTGAGTTTTCCCTCGCTTGTCGAAGGTGCATCAATAAAATACCGTGCCCGCTGAAATGGATACGTGGGAAGTGGTACGCGGCGCGACTCCGAATGCACATGATCCCATTGAAGGGGAAACCCCGCAAGATAAAGCAGCCCTGCCGCACGCCAAAATGCGGCCAGTTCGTCCGCCTCCGTACGGTTGTTTGTCGATACAATCGACGACGCATCGGGGTCCTTACGGATTTGCGCGGCCAGAACGCTCAAGCCACAACCCGGCCCAATCTCGAGCAAGGTTTGGCTCGACAGTTGATGCAAACAATCCCCCAACCGCATCGTTCGACGCAAATGCTCGACCCAATACGATGGACTTTGCAAATCGGTATTGGTCATCCACGTACCCGTGAGTCCGGACAAACAGCGCACGTTGAGGGGCTGAAATTGAATTCGCCGAACATGCTCTCCAAACCGGTCCAAAATTGGATCCATCATGGACGAATGAAATGCGCGTGTTACCGCCAAACGCCGAGAAGAAATACCTTGTTTGTCGAGACGCGCGACGAGGTCCTCGATAGCACAGGTTGGTCCAGACACAACGCTGGCCGACCCTGAAAGATTCACAGCAATCTCGATTTCCGACGTCAGATAAGACTGCACGTCCATCGGGGAAAGAGGAACCGAAATCATGGCTCCGGGCGCCAATTCCTGCATCAATCGCCCCCGCGCCGACACGAGCAGCGCAAGCTCGTCCAAGGTAAACACGCCCGCAATGCATGCTGCAACATATTCGCCAAGACTATGCCCCACGAGCGCATCGGGTTGTACACCGAGATCTTGCCACGTACGCGCAAGCGCATATTCGAATGCAGCAATGAGCGTCTGGGTACGATCCGTACGCTCCATGCTGCCAGATTGCGACATCCATTCCAGCAGATCCCCTTGCATATGCGCAGAAAATGCAACACGTGCAGCGTCGAAATGACGCCGAAAAGCTGGCAAATACGCATAAAGCGATCGACCCATTTCGGCATATTGCGAGCCCTGCCCCGGAAACATGAATGCAATCGCCGGCCGGGATTCGGGAATTTTCGCTGTCGATTGACGGTCAGGTCGATCCAAGGCCACGATGGCGTCGTCAATGTCCTTGCACACGAGCATTCTCCGATGTTCGAATGCTCGACGGCCCACTTGCAATGTAAACGCAATATCCGCTAGCTCGAGTTTCGGATGAGCTTGCAAGTAGTCGCGCAAGTTGCACGTGGCCGCGTCGAGCGCATCGGGCGTACGCGCAGAAAGCACCAGGAGCTGTTCCGTGCGCACCGAGCGACGCTCGGAAACTGGTGCTTGTTCGAGAATAACATGCGCATTGGTCCCGCCAAACCCAAATGCACTCACCCCCGCACGACGCGGTCCGGTGCATCGCCATGGACGCAATGTCGCATTCACAAAAAACGGCGATTCCTCGAGATTCAATTCCGGGTTTACGCGTTCGAAATGCAAACTCGGCGGAATTTCTGCATTCTCTACAGTCAGCACTGTTTTGATGAACGCGACCACGCCCGCCGCCGTGTTCAAGTGTCCAAGGTTCGTTTTTACGGAACCCAGGGCACACGTGCCAATGCTGGTGGATGTTTGCCGAAATGCTTGCGTCAATGCAGCGACCTCGATTGGGTCACCCAATCGCGTGCCCGTACCGTGGGCCTCGACATATCCAATGCTATTCGCATGAATCTGGGCGACCCCGTGGGCCATCGCAATAACCTGCGCTTGCCCATGAATGCTGGGCGCTGTATAGCCAATTTTGCCGGAGCCGTCATTGTTCACCGCTGCGCCAAGCAATATCGCGTGAATGTGATCGCCATCTTCTATCGCGTCACTCAATCGTTTTAACACGACAACCCCGGCGCCGTCGCCAGGTACGGTCCCCTGCCCGCGCGCATCGAATGCCCGGCAATGACCATCGGGCGACAAGATGAAGCCTTCTTCATATTCGTAGCCCGTTTCTTGCGGAAATGCAATCGATACGCCGCCAGCAAGAGCCATATCGCATTGGTACGTCAACAAAGCTTGCCAGGCGAGTTGTACGGCCACGAGGGACGTCGAACAAGTGGTTTGTACCGTAATGGCTGGTCCCGTCAAACCAAGCTTATAGGCAATTCGGGTCGTCAAATGATCTTTGTCATTGCCGATGACAACCGACGATTCATGCGGTGTCGTCCCCACCGATGGCGCGACATGATACACCCAATAACTGGATGGCCCAGCGCCCGCGTAAATCCCTACCGATCCCTGGAACGCCGCTGGATCATATCCAGCTCGTTCCAATGCCTCCCATGCACATTCGAGAAAAACCCGATGTTGAGGATCCGTCAGGGTCGCTTCGGCTGCGCTCATACCGAAAAACCCAGCATCGAAATGTTCAACGTCGCAAAGCAATCCTCGCGCGGCCACGCGCCGCCGTCCAGCGCTCATGGTGCCCGACGAACCTTCGCCATGCGTAATCGATTCAATGCCGTCGCGAAGATTAGCCCAAAACGACTCAACGGTTTTCGCTCCTGGAACTCGACACGCAAGCCCAACAATGGCCACCGCCTCGCCACGTTCGGTTGGGTTTGTCTCAGCCATGAGCCCCCCTTCCTTTGGGCCTTGGCTTGAATTGACCAAGCGCCGCACGCTGGCGGTCTCCGCGCTGCACAGCGAGGTTTGTCGCACCTGATGATGTTTTATCCCCAAGAAACTTTGCCAGCGAGCGAATTGTGGGAGCACCAAACAAGTCGGTCACCGAAATGCTGCGTTCGAAGGTTCGTTCAAGCGCCGCGCGAACTTCAGCCAAAAGAAGCGAATGACCGCCAACATCAAAAAAATTGTCGTCGATACCGATGCGCTCTAACTGCAATGCCTTTTGCCAGATCTCAGTTATTGCCTTTTCCAAGCCGCTACTGGCAGGTTGAAATGCGGGACGTTCCAAGGCCCGCATGCCGTCGAGCGCGCGTAATGCCACCCTGTCGACTTCTCCTGCAAAATTCCGAGGAATGCGCTCCACAAAGTGGACATGAACGTCGTGCAATTCTTGAATTTCCACAAGCGTTTGTTGTGCTGCCCCGTTGGCGACGACGTAGGCGTGCAAAGAGGAGACGCGCGCCATCGTCTTATTCGGCAGATATCGACGCATACGCGGATGGCGGCCATCCAAACCCACCAGGACATTGGTTTCACCCTGGCGCACGGCAAGACGTAGAGATGTCAATCCCTCCGACACCGAAATCGGCAAATAGCCGCTGGCGATTGCCGCACTCCGCATGCCGCCGCGAGCACTCATGCCAATGCCGTCCCAGAATCCAAATGCAAGATTCGCTGCAAAACGATCGCGTGTTTGGCGCGCCATAACAACATGGTCCATGAGCCGGCTAGCCGCCGAATAAGCCGCCACAGCCGTTCCCCCAAAGGTGCCATTCACCGAGGAGAAGTTCAACCATGCCGTGGTAGGCCGAGGTTCGAGACTATGCTTTATTGCATCCGCCGCCGCTTTTCTGGCCTCCAAAACCGTGCGCATACCCTCGTCCGTTTCGTCAACGATCGCACACGTACGCGCAAGGGCTGCGAGATGCACAATAGCTTGCGGGGTTTTTCCCCATAACCGCTCGGCATGAACGATCGCGGCCTCGAACGCTTCTGCATCAGTGATATCGACGGGTGTGTACAAGACAGACCCGCGATGTTTTGCCGCGATAGCCTGAAGTTTTTCCAGGTCGGCCTGGCGCTCCGATTGCGGCGAGCGCCCGAGCAAAAGCACATGTGCCGCAAATTGTTCCAACAACCACGCCGTCAAATGTTGGCCAATTCCTCCCAAGCCCCCGGTAATGACATACATTGCACCTGGCTCGAAGTCAAATACCGATAAAGTCGAAACCTGCCAATGAGATGCGGCATCTTCGAGCCCAAACACCCAACGCTTCCCATCGCGATACGCAACTTCGCGATCCGTACCGCCGCACGATAACTCGTGCAAAAGAATTGTCGCATCGTTCCGCCCATCGAGCACATCGATATGTCGACATTCGAGGGTAGGGAATTCTTGGGCAGCCGTCTGCAAAAGGCCAATGACCATAGCGCGATCAGGGTCAATTCTATCACTGGGTAAAACCTGCTGCGATCCGTGAGCAATTACAAATAAGCGTGTCGAGCCATCCGCCACATGCGTTGTCAAAGCGCGAATGCACGCGAACACGAACAACGTGTCCTCGACACCGCTCTGTTGCTCAGGAAAAACGATAACCTCAGAAATGCGACGTTCACTCACGGCTCGACGAACATCCGGCAACGAACGAGCAATATGCACGGTTCTGCCTTGTTTCACCAACGCTTCTTCGAACTGAATGCTGTGATCCGCTGACGGGTAAATCAATAAAATAGGTCCTGTGTTCGATGGTCGTACGACAGGGCTCGATGGACGCCAAGTTTTCCGGTAAAACCAACGAGGTATCGTGGCGCGATTTCCTTCATGTAGGTCGAGATCGCGAAGAATCGGCTGAAAATCTCCCCGTGCCAACGCTCGTTTGAGTGCCGAACGTTGAATTTTCCCACTCGTTGTTTTCGGAAAAACCGAACGCTCAATGGGGACCACAACAGAGGGCATAACGCCGAGTTTTTCCGTCACGGTTCGACGAATTTCTCGTACGGAAACGGCCATTTTAGCCAGCGTTTTCCCTTTGGGAACAAAGAAAATAGCCAAACCTTCCGTGCCCGCGCGCGTATCTTCGACGGCCGTCGCCGCAACAAATGTTGGTTCGACACCTTGTACCGAGCCCACCATGTATTCGACTTCGTGACAGGCCAAGTTTGCCCCGCGAACAATGATGATTTCCTTTTCGCGTCCGGTCACGGTCAATCGCCCAAAACGAATGAACCCCAAATCGCCGGAATTGAACCACCCATCCCCGACAAACGCTTCGCGATTCGCCTCTTCATTGTCGAGATATCCCGGCGTCACGACTCCACCTTTGATTTGCAGGCGACCAATCACGCCTTCGGGAAGAATGCGATTCGTTGCATCCGTAATTCGAATGGCCACACCAGCTACGGGTGGACCGAGATCCACGAAGGAAGTTGACGTAGGCCGTTCCGCATCGACAAACTGGAGCTCACCACCGAGCGAGGAACGGTCAACCCAGTGCACACAGGAATCGAGCGAAAAATCATTTGCATACGTCATGCATGTGCATACTTCAGCCATGCCAAATGCCGGTTGCATAGCCTGCGGTCGCACGCCATAACGAGCGAGACGCTCAGTGAACTCTCGCGTGACCGGATACGTGACTTGCTCACCCGCATTCATGAAATGACGTACGGTCGAAAGATCCCACATTCGGTCCTTGGCTATCCCTGCCAAACGATCCACCACCACCTTGAATCCAAAGTTTGGCGCCCATGTTTCCTGCACACGAAATTCGTCGAGAAGGTCGAGCCAACGCAGAGGATCTGCCAATACATATTCGGTAGCAACTTGGACCTGTCGGCAACCGAGAACAACATCACGCAAATGCCACGTCAACATAGGCACGACGTGATCAACGGGGAGCCAATTGAGGGTACAATCGTCAGGCGTATATCCATTGTGCTGCGCAGCGGCATGAACATGCCGAATCACGCCGTCATGCGTTTCCTGAATGCATTTCGGTACGCCCGTGCTTCCCGAACTGAGCTGCAAAAAAACCACATCATGAGGTTTGGCACAATAAACATTGTCCGACGAAACAGCGGACTCCATGTCATCAACGACCCAAGTATCGAATTCTTCCCCCGGATAAATGTTTGTCAACGCCGAAATCGCCGCTGCAATACGCTTGGTGCTCAAGATAACCGGCTTGCCTAGCAATTTCCAGACATTATATAGTTTTGCCGTGACCCCGCTGGATACAGCATACGTGGGGGCAACAGCGACCGTCACCGGAATGATACCACCCAACAGGCAGGCCCAAAACGACTCAAAATGCGCTCGCAATGTCCCAAGCTGCAAAATTACGCGGTCACGCGCACGCAGCCCGCGCGCATGCAACGCCGAAAGCAACATACGCGCCGCTTCCAATAATTCCGCATACGATTGTTGAATACGGCTTCCGTCCGCTTCGATGTAGATAAGCCCCTGATTCCCTTTCGCCGCACGAATAAGTGCATCAATCAGGGTTTGGGGTTCGTCAGGGTCAATGACGAGCGGCCCGCCATCGGCCAAGGCCATCGGTTTGCCCTCGAATACCATGGCGATTTTGGCCATTACGTCGACAACCGGAGCTTTCGCATTCGGATCCGCGTCTTGACGAAACCAATCACCAAG
>JBGAOI010000249.1:0-9531 GCA_044221885.1 Polyangium sp. (in: bacteria) | reverse complement strand
ATCATTTCCCCCGCTCCCGAATCCACCTGCTCCGCCACTCGAGATCATCATTCCATTTCCGCCACCGCCGCACCCGGCCAAACCGATCGAACGTGTGACAAACGTCAAGAAGCATGCGCTGTGGGTATTCATGTCGAGAATGCAAAGCAAGATTGAGGCCAACTGGACGCAGCGATTCATTCGCGAGAATCGCGCGATGGACCGAGCCGCCGGTGAAACAATTCCCTGAACGAGTTTCAATGTTTCAAATGCATAGGATGCAGTGGTCCAAGTGGCCAACCACGCAATGATTGCGTTTTGCGTTTCGTTCCTTTGTTGCCGTGTCGATCGAAATTGAAACCCGAGGTCGAGAGAACCACGCGCACTCGAGGGCTACGGGCTGCTCGGCGATGAAACATCCCGCTTTTTGCATGCGGCAGTTCGAGACCGATGTGTGAACGCCGAGCAAACCCCACGCCACAACGCGTTCTGGTCCGTGACGCTGGTTGACGCGTCTCGTAACGAAGAACGTAAAACCTGAACGACGCGAGCTTTACGAAGACAAACCGCGTTCGTCACTCCACCCTCGCGCACCCACGAGCGGCACGAAGCGTACCGGACAAACGTTTGTCTCGACAAATGAGTCTGTCCCCGTGCGTTCGATGAGCAAGAGATTTTGTGACGTCACGTTGGCGCCCACGGGGATCACGAGACGTCCTCGTAGAGCAAGCTGATCCAACAGCTCTTGCGGAACATTCGGTCCGGACGCCGTGACCGAGATGGCGTCGTAGGGCGCTTTCCGAGGCCATCCCAGCGTACCGTCAGCCACGTGAACCTCCACGTTCGTAATGCCTAGGTCGACGAACGTTGTGCGAGCACGTTCGGCAAGGTGAGTGTGTCGTTCGAGCGACACGACGTCTCGGGCCAGTTTGGCCAGTACCGCTGCGGAATATCCCGAGCCCGTACCGATTTCGAGAACACGCGCTGTCGGCTCGAGGCGCAAAACTTCGGCCATGAGCGCAACGATGTACGGTTGTGAAATCGTTTGACCTTGACCAATTGGCAAAGGTTGGTCCGTGTACGCTTCCTTCGCGAGTGTTGCCGGGACGAACCGATGCCGGGGCACGTTGCGCATGGCGTCGAGAACGCGGATATCGTGAATGTCGCGCGTTTCGAGTTGTTCTTCTACCATCTGTGCGCGAGCGCGCTCGCAGGGATCGTCGAGCAACATGATCAATGACGGAATGACCCGTTTTGGGGTATCGTGGGACCGCGACCATGCGAGAGCAACTTGAAAGTCACTCTTGCGATATCCACAGCGACCTCCACCAAATCGACGCTCTGCGAGCAAGGGGGCTGGATGGAAGTGCGGTACTGGTCCGGACGAACTCAATCCAAAAGTTCGACAATATGATCACTCAGACAGCACAAAGGGCGTCACGATGAAGACGGACAGCACGAAGAAAAGGACAACGGCGAAAATTCCGCGCACGAGTCAGCCCGGGAAAGCCGCGTCACGGCAAGACAAACCCGCCGTCGAAGAAGTAGCGATCGAGACTTCGGCGATCGATCCGTTCGACGTCGCCGATGATGCTCCGATAAGTTTGGCCCCACGCCCGAAAAAACTCGCTTGGAACTACTCGATTTTGCGCGAAATCGACGCGAAAACGATGGATGATCTTGTCGTTGAAGCCGGCACGAAGGTCGCCATCGAAGGTTCACTCGACAAACTTGGCTACTTGTACGTCGTGCAGATTGGCGACGACCGATCGATAGAAATTCTATTTCCGCCGGCTGGAGGTCCGCGACGCGCGCGACCTGGGGTGCCTATCCGTTTGCCCAGCGGAAGCGGATGGATCGTGACGACGAAAAAGGGAAAACTGCGCACGATCACCAGCGTGCAACCTTTGTCTGACGCCGAAATCGCAGCGCTTCTCTGATTCTCGCGGACACGGACGCGAGTTGCGCCGGGACGTGACTTTTCGATTGACACGTTCGCTGGAGTGGCTCGCGCGACCCGTGGGCAAGAAAAATCACGGTTATGCTGGGAGAATGCGTCGCCAATGCGAACGTTTGTCTTGGCCGATTGCTTCGACAAACACCCACGCGGGGTGACCGTTCGCCGAAACGTGGTGGCGTGATCCGAATCCCGGTTTGTCGTGGATAGGCATGGTTCGTGGGGTGAGCGGAGGCATAACCCCACGAACCATTCTTCGTCGCGTATCAGCGTTTTGTGGTGAAATTTCGCTGACGGCGGGAAATCCCGAGCAGCGCAAGCAGGCCACCAAGGGCCCATGCGGGGGCGTTTCGATCACTGGTCGAACCGGCCATTACCGCACAATCGCAGCCGCCACCTTGTGGTGCGACCACCGTGCATTCCTGCGCGGCATGTTGACAACCTTTGCCCGGGTCGCACGTGTCGGCGGTGCAATCGTCGTTGTCGTTGCAATCGAGCGCTTCGGTTGCGCCGCACGCACCCGCTTTGCAACTGTCATTGACGGTGCACTCGTCGTCATCGTTGCATGTTGTGCCATCGGGAGCTGCTGGATCCGAACACGTACCCGTTGCGGGATCACACGTACCTGCGACGTGGCATTGATCCGTGGCTGCACATACGACCGGATCCGCGCCCGTGCACGTCCCCGCAACGCACGCGTCTTTTTGCGTACAGGCGTCGGTATCGTCGCATCCTGTTCCATCCGGTAAAACAGGATCCGAACACAATCCGGTGGCAGAATCGCACGTTCCGACATCATGGCATTGATCCATGGCCATGCAGACGACTGGATTGCCACCCGCACACGCGCCCGTTTGGCACGTATCCGTTTGTGTGCACGCGTCAAGGTCATCGCACGATTTCCCATCGGCCGAATCAGGATTCGAGCACATACCCGTGGCGGGATTGCACGTTCCTGCGTCGTGGCATTGGTCAAGTGCCGTGCATACAATCGGATTTGCACCCGTACATGCACCCGCCTGACACGAATCCGTTTGCGTGCAGGCATCGCCGTCACTGCATGTCGTGCCGTCGGCGATATTCGGATTGGAACAAGCGCCCGTCATGGAATCACAGGTTCCAGCAACGTGGCATTGGTCGAGCGCCGTGCAGATCACTGGATTGGAACCGCCGCAGGCGCCATTGGTGCACGTATCCGTTTGTGTACAAGCATCGCCGTCATTGCAAACGGTGCCTTCCGCTGCTTGCGGATTCGAGCAAACGCCCGACGTTGGATTGCATATACCCACAACGTGGCATTGATCCGACGCCGTGCATACGACGGGATTGGCGCCCGTACACGCACCGGTTTGGCAAGTATCCGTTTGCGTACACGCATTGCCGTCATTACACGCCGTTCCGTTGGTCACGAAACCATCCGCGGGACACGTACCGCTCGATCCGGTGCATACTTCTTCGACATCGCATTGTCCGGCGGAGCCTCGACAAACCGTTCCGGCAGCAACGAGGGTACATGTCGGCGAACAGCAATCACCCGCGGCCGTATTGCCATCGTCGCATTCTTCGGTGGGTTGCAAAATGCCGTCGCCGCAAATGTTGGGCACACACGTCGCGGCGACAATGGGTACGGCATTGACCTTGATATTGTCGATCGCAATGCCGCAAGGCCCACGCCCCGGTCCGTTGTCCGTGCAGACCGCAACTCCATCTTGCGTGTATTCGAATCGCAATTGAATGGTGCGTCCCATCATGCCTTGCGCAGGAAAACGCATCGAGACGTGCTGCACGCCGCCCGAAGGTCCCGACCACACGGACATATCCTCGAGGTAGTTCGTATTGCTCGACCGTACGAGGTGTTTCGGGAAATGGTTTGCCGCTCCCGTTTTGAGTTGTTCGGCAAAGGCTTCGGCGAGCACCGACCGGACGGTGGCACCCGTGGTCGAATCGGTGATACGCAGGGTCATTCCGTCATAAGCTTCGACCGACTTCGACGGTTCTTCTTCCAGATCGTAAACCAGATCGAAATCGACAGTGACGCGGCTTTCTCCCATGACCGTTGGGACCACGACTTGCGGGGAGTACAAGCGAATCCACGAAGCAACTCCCGCTTCATTATGATATGCCGCATTGTTGCCCGGAGTAAGCGCTTGGGAAACGATCCAATGCGTCACCAGCGCGTTTCCGGCATTGGTTTGTTTGAACGATTGCCAGGGCGAACCATTGGCAGTGCCAATCGGCGTCGATGTGAAGTCTTCGTTGATGAGTACCGCAGACGTTCCGTCAACGCCGGTATCGACGCGAATGGGCAGTTCGACGGTTCCTTGGTTCGTCGTGACCGTCAACAAGAAGTCGATGATCGTGCCCGGAACGAAATTGCTGGCGAGCGAAAAGCTAAAAGGATTCGTCGCCGTGGCCATTCCGAGCGGCATCATGTTCGCATAGGTTCGTGTGGCGGTGTTGATCGTGACGCCTGGCGTGGTCGTTGTGAGCGTTGCCGAAATACCCGTGATCGTGGCTGCGCCGGAAACGGGATTGCCCACGTAGTTTTCGAGTTTTACCTGAAGATCGACCGTTTCACCCGGATCGGGTCGATTGTTTCCGCCGGAAACCTGACAAAACGCGCTATCGCTCGTGGTCGTTTCTGCAATACGCAAAGGGGCGATAACCTGCGTATCATCGGTTCTTTCCACGTACATGTCGGGCGTGAAAAGTTGTGACGAGGTCGGTTGCCCTTCGTCGTAGAGTGGTTGTACGGTATTGCCGGCCCAAACCGAATACAGTTTGCCACTTCGCGCGACGGATTGGTTGTAATCGCCAAGGTTTGGCTGACTCGTATCATTGCCGAATCCAGCACGGAAAGGACGATCCGTCAATGGCGTCGGGGGACTCCACGACGTTCCTTGATTGGTCGAATACGTATGCATCGTTTCGGTCAAATCACCGGTTGTCGCTGCATCTTGATCGTACCAGGCGACGTGGACACGGCCGTTGCTTTGATCCACCGTGATGAACGGCGCGAATTGCGCGCGATCATTTCCCGGATCGCTATTGAGAAGAACCGCCGGGCCAACTTGACAGGGACCTGTGAACGTGCGTAATGCAATGTCGCCCATGCCCGTCGCATTGTTGCGTTGATACACGACATACACGCGACCCGTCGTATGGTCGATGGCCATGGCCGGCGATGTATTTACGCGATCCATGCCCAAGATCTGATCTTCAGGCGGAAAGCTTGTAGCGTCCAGATCGATCGGAGCATCCCATGTCGTACCTCCGTCGACAGAACGTGTACATCCCACGTTCCGTTCCCCGGTCGTCGGGGCGCTGTTGCGCCAAACCACATAAATGGTCGAATTGGCATTCGTTGTGCCTGGTAAAACTCGAGGAACGGATGCTTGCACGCCGCCGTTCGCGGGGGCTTGCACCAGTTGCGAGGCGGGAGCCCACGTGGCGCCAAGATCGTCGGTGTACGTCGTGAGAATGCGGGTCGGGTTCGCGCTGAACTGCGTCCAGCTCACGTGGAATCGACCCGTCACCGGATTGATGTCGTTGAATTCCTTGTCCGCGGCTTCCGACGCGATAAATGACGGACTTATTTCTATCGGATTCGACCAAACAGAACCATCGGCATTCGACGTATGGATCGACATCCCTTGCAGACCATCCGAGGGACGCACGAAGATCGACGAATAAATGAAGATGTTCCGTGTGGGATCCCATTTTACGTCTGGATCGCCGAAAACACTCCCGCCCGCCGCTCCCGGCAGCGTCGACGCTCCACCCGGGCCCACCGCCACGGGCAGCCAGGTAATACCACCATCGAGCGATCGCGCCAAACCGGACAAAGATACGGGCATCGTGGAAAATCCGCGCGCATCGTTGAATCCGGCAATCAATACGCTTGCATCCGCATTTGCCGCAATCGAACCTTCGGCTTGAGTGGCCACGGCCGCAAGACCATTGACCGTTCGATCCGGGCCCCCAATGACATCAGGATCGCCGCCGCTATGCGGCATATTCATTTGCCCATCGTCGCTTACTTGGGGCCGTTTTGCCGCAAGAGCACCGGCTGGCGACATCGCCAACAGGTTCTGCTCCCAAACATCACCCACGGGCTTTTGCAGCGGATTCGTGAGTGATTGTGATGCCGTTCCCAACGCGCCCGACTCCGACCATTCGCCGTCATCCGAACAGGCGGAAAGTCCGGCCATCGTCGCCAATGTCAAACTACCCCAACGCGACCATCTCATGTGCTCGACCCTTCATTGATGAAGACGTTTCGACATCGAACCACACAACGAGGCCGAAGTCGTTCGTCCCGCACGGCCACCGAGCCTACGCGACCTAACGATTGAGTTCAAGCGTTTTCGGAAGATTCAATTGCCTGCGATCTTCGGTTCATTCAGTCGAGGGCAAACGCACCCGCAATCGATGCGCCAAACTTCGGAAGGCTGTCCGCAATTTCTGCGCGTCCATATCGCCTTGGTTCGCACGGTGGTGAACCTCGGCATACGAACGGTGGACCAGTCCGTAAAACATGTTTTGGGTTTGCCAAAGATCGAGCTTGAATCCAGAACGATCGGCAAATTCGACAATACGTTCGAGATGTTCGTGAAGCAAAGGATCGTCGGGTGCGTTCTCGAGTTTCTGTGCAAGGGCTTCGACGCTTTGTCCCAACGCAAATGTCAGGGCCGAAGGATTGATGTGCAAATGCTGTTCTTTGGCCTGCTCCAAGAGCTTGCGCATGACGGCAACATGGGGCGGCATTTCCGCAGCGGCGGAGAGCAAATCCGCCTCGACCACGAGTTCCCCGGCAACGAGCAAGGGTCGAGGTAAACGACTTTGAATGGGGGCCAGGCGCCGCAAGAGAGGCGCATAACGTTCATAAACGACACGTTGTGCCGCCAGCACTTCATTCACCGTGGGATCGAGCAGTCGCAAAACAACCTGCCGCTGTGCGTCCCGAAAAACAGCATCCAGCGAATCAATGGGCCGTGCACACGCCCGCAAAATGAGATGCATGGCGCCTTCGACATCGCCCGACAGAAACAAGCGCCGAATATCCGCATGCACTTCGACATGCGCATCGGATTGTGTATCTGCACTGACTCCGCCCGCAATTCGATGGTCGCCGAGATGCAGAATGGCAAACACGTGCTTTTCGGAATCAAGCGTAATTCGATGTTCGACGTGCGCCTTCCCAAAAATGAGTTTGGCGCCGTTTTCTTCCCACGTCTGCAATTCGTCCGTGCGCACGTTGTAACAATAGTCGTTCGTGGGCCCCTCGTGAATGAGGCTCACGGCATGATGGGCCGTGACTGCGGGTAAGTCGATCCGCGCTTTCGTGACGAATCTTTCCCAAATGCGCCGCCCATCCCCCATTTCTGGCAAATTACTGCGGGCATGCCCGAGCGTCTCCAAAAATGCCGGCTCGAAATGGGAGCGAAAAACCGATTCTGCAATTTCAATGGCGCGGCCGGCGTATTGCAAAACTTGCACCGTTTCAATGTTCGACAAGTCATCGAAAAACCAACCACAACTCGTGTACATCAACAGCGCATGCCGCTGCATTTCCAAGAGCTTGACGCCGAGGCGCTTTTCCTCGGCATTTAATGCAGAACGGCCGTGTTTCCGGAAAAACGTATCCAATGTATCGGGCGTTCGTTGCAACATGACGTGAATGTAGTCGTCTCGAGCCGCCCACGGGTCCACGAAAAGGCGTTCGGCAGTACGTTCGTAGGGAATCGTCAAAGCGTTGCGTAATTCGTCCAAAGCTGTGCGCAAATACGTCCGGAATCGCTGATTCCATTCCGCCGGCGAACCAATGCGACAACCACAATCGCTTCGCCATCGTTCGACGCCGTGGGCACAACTCCATGAGGTAGCTTCGACAATACGCGCTTGCCACATCGGCGGATGCAGCTCCAAGAATTCCCCATAATTGGTCAATTGCGCCAAACCCGACGCTTCAATCCGATCGAGCGCTCGCGCTAAAGCCATTTCCCCATGGCGATGATGATGCCCGTACGTTTCTCCGTCTGTCGCAATGTGGACGAGTTGCGGCCAGGTGCGTTGCGCGTCGAATGCCGAAACAAGACGACCCGCAAAATGCTCGCCGCTCGACAAAAGACGCTCGAACGCTACCGCTTGTGAAACCGGCCCGTCGTAAAAAAACACCGCAATGGTTCGTCCCGATGGCAACTCGATTTCGTACGGCATGGAAGGATCCACCCGTCCGCCGCGCACATCGATCCATTCTTTTTCACCCTTTTTGCGGATCGCGAGCGCCTGACGTGGTGCAAGAATCGTAAACGTGATGCCTTCCGCAGCGAGAACTTCGAGCGTTTCGGTATCCACCGCCGTTTCAGGCAACCACATTCCTTCGGGTTTGCGTCGATATCGGTATTCAAAATCTGCTATGCCCCAGCGCACTTGGGTGCGTTTGTCGCGTAAATTCGCCAGCGGCATGATGATATGGTTGTACGCTTGCGCCATCGCCGAACCATGCCCACCAAAACGGAGCATCCGGGCTGCCGCATTGGGTGCATAACATTCGGCCGTAATTCGCTCGTTCCAATCATGCCAAGGAGCCGCCGAGTCTTGCTCTTCAATGGCTTCGAGCCAAGGGTTTTCCCGCGGAGGCTGATAAAAATGCCCATGCACGCAAACGTATCGCTCCGCCGTCTTCATCGAACCCTCGTATACACCATGCATTCAAACGCGCCACACGTAAGTCGCCCGCTTCCAGAAGAAACCACATCCGGAACGCTGCCGAGTGCCATTCCGCCAAAACGCGGATCTTGAGACGTCGTGACCATTCGATACGTTCCCGCAGGAATGGTCAAGGTGATATCGACGGGTTTGTCCGAGAAATTGTAGATCAGTAGCATTTCAGAATTGTCTACCCAGCGGCGCACGTAAAGAATTCGCTCCTCTTCGAATGCCGTCGCTTGACGATTTCTCCCCTGAGCTAGCGCCGGAGTTTCACGCCGCAATCGCAAAAGCTCTTGGTACCACGCCAGCAGGGGGGCATGCTGTTTCTGCGTCCGCAAATTCCAATCGAGATGCGCACGCTCGAACGTTGCCGCATCTTCATGCGCAGATGTTTTTCCCGTATAACCCAATCGAGCCATTTCTTTCTGTCGTCCAAGCGTCACGGATTCGCGTAGTTGAGCATCGCTGAAATCTGTGAAATAAGGAAATGGTGCAATTTCCCCATATTCTTCGCCCATGAAAATCAGCGGCACGAAAGGCGACAAAAGCACCACCGCCGCGGCCAACTTCTGCTGCTCGAACGAGATTCGTTGCGACAAACGATCGCCTCGAGGCCGATTGCCAACCTGATCGTGATTCTGCGCAAAAACAATCATGGTTCGCGGATCGAGGTCTGCGCCCGAGCGTCCGTGCCGGCGCTTTTTGTAATGCGAATATTGCCCCGTGAAAACAAAATTTTCACGCAACGCTTTCGCCAAATGCTCGACGGGACCGTGGTCCACGAGCGCCCCTGTGCGTTCGCCCGTGAGCAAAACTTCGAGGGCATGATGGAAATCGTCATTCCAAACAGCATCGAGGCCCTCGAAGTTTTGCTCACGGGC
>JBGAOI010000248.1:0-9585 GCA_044221885.1 Polyangium sp. (in: bacteria) | reverse complement strand
GGGAACCGGTGCGTTCGATGGAGCTGAGAAGGATGGAGCCGATGAGAAAACCGCTGAGTACGAAGAAGAGGTCCATGCCGAAGAAGATCGACGTGGAGAACTCGACAAACGGGCGATAAAGCGGGACTTCGTTTTCACCCCAAAGGATCCATGTGACGTGCCATTGCACGACGCTGATGATGCCCAAGACGCGAAGGCCGTGGAGAGACGGGTATCGATTGTCGAGAAGCTCGAGCGAGAAGAATCGCGATAGCCACGAGCGAGGCTTTTCTGATTCTGAAGCACGAGCGGTGTCCGACATGGGGCGCGCATCCTAATACGACTGGCGAACGATACGTAAAGCCGTAACGTGACGAATTCCGAGGTGCCTTTTTTCGAACGCGAGTGGTATCAAGCGTCGTGCCGATGAAACCTTGGTCTGTGCGTCGAAGCCAAACCATTGTCGACCGCAAGTGGTTGATGGTGAAAGAACAACATATCGAGCTACCTCACGGTGGTGAGATCCCCGAGTTTCACCTGATTGAATCTCCAGATTGGGCGTCGGCATTGGCCATAACCGATTCAGGGCAACTCGTGCTGGTGGATCAATATCGACACGGAGCGGGGCGCGTGAGCCGAGAGTTACCCGCTGGAATGATCGATCCGGGGGAAACGCCAGAAGAAGCTGCACGTCGGGAGCTCGAGGAAGAAACCGGGTTCGTCGCGGAACATTGGGAACATTTGTTGAGCATCAATACGGAACCGGCACGGCATACGAATCGAGCGCATTTTTATTTTGCAAAAGGCGCGCGTCGCGTGAGCGAACAACGTGTCGAGCCGAGCGAATTCATTCGTGTGGTGTTGATGGATCCGAAAGAGATTCCAGAAGCAATTTCGCGGGGAACCATTGTGCACGGTGTCCACGTGGGAGCGATCATGCTGGCGGTCGCTCGAGGGTTGGTACAACTTTAGAAAGTGGCTTGTCTGCCGCAGAAAGTGGCCGACGCCTCAACGTCGTGTACTCTCGCTTCGTGTCTCCCCGTCGTTGGTACGGCCTTGCGCTTCTCGGCGCCCTCATTTTTCTGGGCTGGGCGTGGTTTGCACGCCGCGCGCTTGT
Organism: Polyangium sp. (in: bacteria); assembly: GCA_044221885.1. Taxonomy (GTDB): domain Bacteria; phylum Myxococcota_A; class Polyangia; order Polyangiales; family Polyangiaceae; genus Polyangium. Next base: position 8,489 of record JBGAOI010000248.1, on the reverse strand, counting down.
ACATGGAACACCTGCCAAAATCTTGAGCCACGGGGCGACGCGTTTGTCGATTCCTACGCCTGTTTTGTCTGCGAAATCGGATTCGTTCGTCCCATCCAAACCCATTGTCGTGGCTTTCACCGGTGACGTCGCGGTTTCTTTGGGTGTCAGCCAAATTCTCGCTCGTCGCAACCAACCTCGGTTCCCGTTTGGCGATGTTGCCGAGCGTCTCCGGACCTACGACGTTCTTGTGGGTAACCTCGAATGCGTCGTCGCGACTCTCGGTCAACCCACCATACGCGAGCCTCTGGTTGCTCCTCCCGAAACGCCAAACCTCCTTGTCGAAGCAGGGTTTGACCTCGTATCCATTGCCAACAACCACACCCTCGATATGTCGTCCGCGGGTTATTTTGAAATGTTGGCCAAACTCGATACGGCCGGTCTTGTGCATTTTGGTTCGACGACCGCCGACCCGCTGCGCGACCCGATTGTCATTCGTGAAGCTCGAGGAATTCGTATTGCTTTGATGGGTCACATGAATCGAGAAGAAAAACGAGCCATTGAAGATATTGCGCGGGCGCGAACCAAAGCTGACGTGGTGATTGTTTTTGAACATTGGGGCGTTGAATATGCATTGGCTCCTGTTCGACACCAACGATTGCTCGGACGAACCCTGATTGATGCTGGAGCGGATGCCGTCGTGGGCGCGCATGCTCACGTGGTGCAGCCGATTGAAATCTATAAAAATCGATTGATTGCGTACGGTCTTGGGAATTTCGTTTTTTCGAGTATGGTGCGTCAAGGCACGCATACCGGGGCTGTTTTGGAACTCGAAATGGACAAGCATGGTATTGTGGCCCATCGTTTCCGAGCCGTTCATATCGACGAGCAGGGGGCGCCTCATTGGCGCGGTGAGCCAACCCAAGAGCCTGAACTCGACCCACCAGGTCCGAGGCCGCTAGGTTCTTTGTGAAAATAGAAAAAGCACATCTTGCGAAATGTTTTCGCTTCCTGTACGAATCATAGAATGCAAAACGCTCGAATATTCTTTTCCGTGGCCTGTGTCGTCCTGGGTTTCGCGGCTGTTGCCGGATGCGAGAATGATCCCCCGAAGGGCAACGGAGGCAATGGTGGTGAAGGTGGAGAACCTTGGGGAAGCAGCAGCAGCAGCGCGAGCTCTACGTCAAGTTCGACAAGTGGCGGCATGACGGGTTCGTCAAGCAGTGGTGCCAGCAGTTCTTCGAGCGGCGCAGCGAGTAGCTCGTCGAGCAGCTCAGGTGGTGGTGGTGATGCCGAGCCCCCCGCAATGAATGGCATGACGGCCGCTCACAATGCAGCTCGGGCCAGTGTGAATCCTCCTGCACCTACGCCGATCCCACCCTTGACGTGGTCCGGGACCGTCGCGGCTGTCGCTCAAGCGCACGCCAACAAGTGCGTTTTTCAGCATAGCAACAACCAATATGGTGAAAACATCTATGCTACGTCGGGCAATGGAAGTCCTCCGGGCGTCGTAGGTTCCTGGGTTTCTGAAGCTGCTGATTACAACTATGCGTCGAATACGTGTAATGCCACATGCGGCCATTATACGCAGGTTGTCTGGGCAAACTCGTCGCTCCTGGGTTGCGGCATGACCGTATGCAACCAGAATTCGCCCTTTGGCGGCGGATCGTGGGAGTTCTGGGTTTGTAACTACGATCCGCCCGGAAATTACATCGGCGAACGACCCTATTGAAGTGTTTGGGCGGGTGAGAATGACTAAGCTGTAGCGGCGAGGGCTCGAGCGAAATCGAGCCCCGTCACGACACCCAAGAGATCGCCGTTATCCATTGCAAAAACACGTCGCGCGCGTGCTTCGAATGCATGTGCTGCTGCACGATACAATGGCGTTTGCACGTGTTGCATGACCAGCCCGTAATTCATCACCTCTTCGACGCGCGTATTTGGCGACAAATCACGCGCTGCAAGTGCTTCCACCTGCGTGAATGCTCCGACCGGATATCCCACTTCATCAATGATGGCGACACCCGTAACGCCGACCCGATCGAGTCGCGATGCTGCATCCGCAAGCGTTGCCGTCACGGGCAACGTAATCACCGGGTGAGACATCACGTTTTTTAGCGGCGTATCAATATGCAGCGCTCGCACCGAGGCGAGGACTTCTTCAATGCTGAAAACACCAGCGACGCAACCTTGGTCCTCCACAAACACGCGATGCACGTGGTTGTCGACCATCGCGCGCGCAGCTTGGGCAACATGCGCGTCTGCCGCAATGGTGATGAGACCTGCACGCATATGCTCTTTCGCGGGCTCCGCGGGGAGCTCGATCGCTTGAATGCCGGCGAGGGAAGCGGGCTGGAGACGACCGACACGAAGCAAGTCCGTCATCGAGACAACGCCAAGCGCCTTGCCATTTGCGTCGATGACCGGCACGGATGAAATCCGTTGGAGCACCAGCGTTTGGTAAATCTTGTCGAGAGGCGTGTCGGGACCAACCGACAACACGGGAGACTTCATCAACGTCGAAACATGCAGCGGCGCTTGGATCATGTGTGCAGCTCCTTGGCAAAGTGTCAGCCAAGCGGAGTGAGTGGCCCGGCATCTTATTGTTCGCCGCGGCGAAAGCAACCGTTGCGTGAAGCTGCGATCCGTTTTCCGCGTCGCGTGCCTACAAACTTACCGTGTGCAGCACTTGCTCGAACGACGCTGCCGCAACGGCGACCGTCACGGGGATCGTAAAATTGTCGTCCAAACGAATCGTGGCCAGTTCGATCAGCGCACCCGCAGCACTTGCGACTGCAGCAATCGCCAACATCGCGGGCATCGGCAGCGAATGAAACACGACCAAAAAGGCGAGCGCCGCAGCCATGCCCACCGCGAAAAACCCAAGCGTGCCTTCAAGCGAACGGTTTTTCCGGATCTTTGTCCGGCCAATCCGCCGACCAATGAATCCTGCCGCAGGATCCGCCAAACCCAAAACGACCACCCCAAGTTCGGCCGAACGTAACGGTGCAAAAAGCGCAAGTCCCACGAGCGCCGTCAAGTACCACGTGGACGAATTAACCTTGTGCTCCTCTTCCGCATGAGCAATGCGCGAGAAGAACTGCATCATGTACACGTTTGCCGGAGGGTGCACGCGTCGCAAAATCTCCGCCGACCACGCGGCAAGTGCTAACACGCCACTGGCCACGACCAGCCACTCGCGATGCGGTATCAAGCGCAGCATCAGAAGCGCTGCGGTTGCGGACAACACGTGAAACAGACTGCGTGCGTGGTTCTCGGGACGACGCGTGTTTGCGTGCGTCAGCGGCCCCGCCCCCTCGTCCGCAGCAATGACATTTGCTCCAGGCTCGTACACAGCGCGAGCATCCTACATCTCGTGGATTGGATCCAATTTCAGGTTCGTGTCATTTTTCGGGCCGGAATCCCATAACATCGCCGCCTTTGACATCGTGAGTCAATGACACGGCGCGCCAAACGGAGGTGTCAGAGGGGGTGAACGGGCTTGCAAGCAGATCTCTGGGGGTATGCGGAGCGGAGCCACCCATCGCGAACAAAACGCTTCGCGAAGGGCGTTTGTTAGCGCGCGGAGCGAACGTTCAATGCACCGCGCGCGTATTCATATCCCGCGCGTACAAATGACCGCGTGTGTCCGAGCAATACCCACGTAGAAGCAACGCCGAGGTAACGTTTGTCTTGGTTATTTGGAAAAACCGCTAGGCACCATGGGCGAGTTTTCTGGGTATGGTGCGTGGCGCTGGAGGTATCGAGCCGCTGGCGACGCGAGGTCTGCCGCAGTCATCTTCATTGAGACGTTCCAGAACGGCGTCGGCAATCAAATGCAGCTCGACATTTTTCGACATGGTCAAGGGGGCGCGCGTTCGACCCGCACCTTCCTGAGACGTAGTTCGCCGTCGTGGACCGCTCCCTGCATCATCCAAAACGATCACGGGCAAACCATTGGGATATTTGTTTTGCACGAGTCCCAGCACGCGTAAGAAACATCGACGCTCGACGACGATAACATCGGCTCGCGCATCGTCGACATCGAAATATTGAGCAGCCTGGTCAGCATTTTCGAGCGAAATGACGTCACAGTTATGACCAACGCGCAAAATCCGGGAAAGGGTTTGGCGGAGCCCACTATCGTGATCGACGATCAAAATACGCCAAGGGCTGGGCATGGAAATACCATTCGAGATTCGCCCCCCCGTCAAAGCTCGTGCGCGACCAATCAAATACGCTTTCGAATGCGGCTTGCCGACGAAATCATCCGCTCCAACGCCAAGACTCTTGAGTCGCGCAATGAAGCGATTATCTCCCGACAATACCATGACAGGCAAGTGTACCAGCGTAGGGTCGTGCCGAACCTCTTGCAAGAAGTCAATGCCTTGACCATCCGGGAGCGTCAGATCCAGGATCATCAAGTCAATCGCACTTCGTGTGTTCGAAGGTTGCAACGCCCGCCTCGCGGCATCGAGCGTTGGTACGGCAGTTACATGAAATCCGGCTTCACGAAGTTCCGCAGCCAGGACCATCCGAACTGTTGTACTGTCGTCCACCAGCAGGATATGGACGCTTGGTATTATAGAAGGTCTTCCGTCGGGCATCGGGGCACCTTTCGACCAAATGACACTACCATAAGAATTGCCAAGATTGTTTTGCTAAGTCAAGAGTTTTTTTTGAATCTTTTAAATATTTTTTCGGAAAACCAGCGCCAAAACATTGACCAATTTATACGATCGGCGATTCCCCACACAGGGCTCGGAAACGTCGAATAATTACTGAAACCGCGACAATTCGCAATTTTGTAGGTGTTTGCCGTCATCGTCGTGACGGATGCAGATGTGTACGGGAAAAACGTATGGATGAACCATCGACTTCTTTAACTTATAGATATTACGAGATAATATGATGGTGACCCTCGGCAATGGCCGGTATTCACTCCCGACGATTTCCGTTGCAGTGACGTAACGTAACGCGCACCGTCTTGAGCCTCTGCGCGATCATGCGGTAAAGCCGCGAATTTGGCGCCATCAAACTTGCATCGAGTTGAGCCTCAGAGTAACTGAACTGCCTCATGCGGGAGCTTACGAACGTCATCTTGGTCGTCTCCATTCTTTTCTGCTTTGGTTCGCCAAGACCAGCGCTTGCCCAAGCGCCCTCGCCAAATCCGCCACCAACAGAAACACAACCGACGCAGGTTTCGACGGCTTCAGATGTGTCCCCAACGCCGACAAATCCACCGGAAACACCCCCCGATGCCAAACCTCTTCCGTCATTACTGGAAAAACCCGTAGAGTCGGCTCCTGAACAACTGCCCGTTCCAGTTCTTACAAAAGGTTTGCCTCGTCTACATATCGAAGCCAATCGAGCCCACGTGCGACTCATGCGTATCGAGCGCGTCATGTCGGACGACGCTGGCGAGGGGATCCTCGTTAAAAGCGTTTGCACGATGCCTTGCGATCAGGTCATTGATGGTCGTCGGCGACAAACGTTTTTCTTCGGCGCCGAAGGAATGGTTCCCTCCCGCGGTTTTCGCATAGCGAGCTTGCAAGGTAATGTCGTCGCGCGTGTTGATGGCGGCAGCATTGTTGCTCGACAAACAGGTTTTTTGCTGGGAGGGTTTGGCGGGGCTGCGATGCTTGGCGGGATAACGATGCTCGGCGTCGGTTACGGCCTGGGTGGCACCCATCTTTCGACCGAAGGAAAAATCGTCGAAGGGCCCAATCCCAATCTTACAACGGGCGGTTTTGTGACCTTGGGCATCGGCGCGGCGCTCGTTACGACGGCCGTGATTCTCGTGTTGACCGCCAAAACCAAAATCACTTTGTTTCAAGCCGATGACGCGACTGCGCGGGTCTCGCTCGAGATGGGTCGATTACGGTTTTAGTCGCGCGACAATGGCCGAATTCCTCAGAACGTAACGCCTACGCCGAACGAACCGAGAATCGAAATGGCGCCCGCCTTGTCGTAAAACGTTACGCCGACGTCGGCAATGCCCGGATTTTTCGATTTTGCAATCACCGTAATGGGATCCGCTGTCGCCACCCCAATACCAATTCCGCCCGACAATGAAAATCCACCGTCGCCAAACACGGTGGTATTTCCAATGGAACCGCCAAAGATCCAGGAACTGACGTTTTGCGTGGTCGGCGCTGCCGGTTGAACAGGATGCGTCAGCGTTGCATCGAAACTCTCATATCCCGCGTGACCCTTGAGCCAAAAACCACGTAATGCCCGCCCCTCGAAATACACGCCAATATCTCCAGCGAGTGCCCAGCCACTCGCATCCAGGTTCTCCGTCGATGTGCCAAAAATATACGTCGGTGATACTTGCACCGACAATGGCCCAACCACGGCCACTTCACCCTCGAAACTCAAACGCCGCATCAACAAATCAAACGCATTGAATCGCACGGACCAACGACAACATTTCGGAGCTGGCGGTGGCGGAGGAGGCGGCGGTCCTGCATTCGGCCCATATCCTTGAGGATATTGCCCCTGAGGGTATTGCCCTTGTTGTGGGTATTGTCCTTGAGGATATTGTCCGGGTTGAACTTGCCCTTGAGGATATTGTCCTTGAGGATATTGTCCTTGGGGATATTGAGTTTGTTGAGGGTATTGGCCTTGAGGATATTGTCCGGGCTGAGCTTGGCCTTGAGGATATTGCCCTTGAGGATATTGCCCAGGTTGAGCTTGTCCTTGCGGGTATTGCCCTTGGGGATATTGAGTTTGTTGCGGGTATTGGCCTTGAGGATATTGGCCAGGTTGGACTTGCCCCTGGGGGTATTGCCCCGGTTGAGGCTGGGCTGCGCCTGGTTGCGGATAAGGCTGCTGTGGATAAGCAGGTTGCGTCGGCGTTGGTTGGGGAGCCGGCGCCGGCTGCTGCGCCCACGTGATCGTGGTCGTTGTCAGCGTCGAAAGTAGAGCCAATGCAAACCAGGGCTGCGGTCGTCGTGCCATCGTCGATCACTCTAACGCTCCGGAAGACGCCGCGCCAATCCCCGAAAGTGGTACGTGTGTGATTCCCGCGTTGACCACGCCCGACGAACCATTCCCTGCTAGCTTCGACCACCCATGACCTCCGCCCCGATCGAATCCGCCCCAGCCGCTTTGAGCGACGACTCGGCAAAACCAGAAGCGCCAGCCACTTCGAGCAACGATGCCGGTCTTTCCGCGGAGAAATCAAAGGCGCCAGCCACTTCCGATCTCGACGCGGCTCTTTCTGAACTTCGCGATCGTGCTCGTCCCTTCGCTCGCTTGCCCGCACGAGACAAAGCTCGGCTCCTGCGAGACGTACTTGCTCGTACCATCCAAGCCGCCCCGCGCATGGTGGCTCTTGGTTGCCAAGCCAAAGGCATCGATCCTTCGAGCGCCCTGGCAGGTGAAGAGTGGTTCGGTGGACCGGTGACGATCGTCAATCACGTTGCGGCTCTTGTCGCAGCGCTGGAAGACATCGCCAAACGGGGGGCTCCGCGATTGCCTTTTGGCAGCGTGCGCCAACACGACGGATGCGTGGACGTACAAGCCTTTCCGATGCGCGGCTCGGATGCGCGGTTGCTCGCGGGTTTTTCCTGTGACGTACGTCTGGCCAAAGGCACCCAAAAGCGCGATGTGCGGGCGCAACAAGCGGCGTTTTACCAGGTACAAGATCCCGAAGGCGCTGTCTCTCTCGTCCTTGGTGCTGGCAACGTGGCCAGCATTCCCGCGATGGACACGCTGCACGAACTGTTCGTCGAGGGACGCGTCGTCGTCCTCAAGATGAGCCCCGTCAACGAGTACCTCGCGCCTGTCTTGAATGAAATGTTGGCGCCTCTCGTAAACGCAGGGTTTGTCCGAATCGTCTGCGGTGATGGTCAAGTCGGAGCCTACTTGACGCAGCATGAAGCGGTTTCTCATGTCCACATCACGGGATCGCAAACGACGCACGACACGATCGTCTGGGGAAAACCCGGGACCGAACAGGACGAACGCAAGCGGCGCAACGAACCTTTGCTCGGAAAAACCATCACGTCGGAGCTTGGCAACATCAGCCCGGTGATTGTCGTGCCGTACCTCTTTTCCGAACGTGAACTCTGGTTTCAAGCGCGCAACATCGCCACGCAGATCGTCAACAACGCTTCGTTCAACTGCAACGCCGCCAAGATGCTCGTTCTGCCGCGAAAATGGGCGCAGCGCGATCGGTTTGTCGCGGAACTGTGCCGCGCGCTGGAACAAGTTCGTCCGCGCAAGGCGTATTATCCAGGGGCGCTCGACAGGCACGCGACGCTCACGCACGGACGCGAACACGTGCGACGGATCGGCGAATGTGGCCCAGACGAACTCCCGTGGACGCTGATCGAACATCTCGATCCGATGCGTCAAGACGAACCTTTGTTTTCGACCGAGCCGTTTTGTGCGCTCGTGAGTGAAGTTTCCGTGGGCTCGGACGACCCAGTGGCATTTCTTTCCGCAGCGACCAAGTTTTGCAACGAAACGCTTTGGGGCACGCTGTCGGCATCGATTGTTTG
>JBGAOI010000247.1:0-9600 GCA_044221885.1 Polyangium sp. (in: bacteria) | reverse complement strand
GCCCCATTCACCGAGCAACGCATCGATGATGTCGGGAATGGACAAACGCTGGAAAATACGGCTATTTTTGCGCAAGGATAAGAGATACACAGGCGGTACGATTCGAATCGCGTAGGTGGACAGGACAATCGTTCCATCGCGCCCTCGTTCGAGCGAACGCAGTTGTTCGGCGTGAATCGCGATGCCATGCCACGATCGTTGACCCTGCACGACATGCACGTACCCCGTAATCATCGTGAAATTCGCGGGTTTTCCAACGATCCCTTCCAAGTCCACATCCGGTTCGGGACAAACCACTTCCAAATCCACGATGGGCACCTCGTCCAGCCCCTCGTGAACTTTGAAAGCTCGAACATCGAAACTCGAACCGATCGCGCAACTAAATTGGAGTACCGACATCGTACCGTCATCTTTTCACGAACGGTTGTGTTTTGGCAATAGCTTCGTGCATGAACTTTGTGTCGGCTCGGATGCAGAATTGGGTATTGCCGCGAGGCGTCGAAAATATATAACGCGCCGCGGGCGCGTCATCGCCGCGGCGTCAGCTCGAAGCCAACAGGATCGCGATGCTCGTGGTTTGTCCCCACAATCCCGAAGCATCGACACTTTCAACGCGGCAGCCCGCATCCTCGACGATTTGAATGACCTGAGGAACAGTCATCAATTGCACGTGCGCCGCAAGATCGTCTCCGAACGCGCGCATGCGCGGCAATGCTCGTATCGCCAACCGCAAATCACGCGCTGGACCCATGCTGCGTGTTTTGAGCGATTGCGCCATTTGTCGCGGAACAACTTCGCCCAAAAACTTTTTGGTCAAAACTTTGCGATCGAATCGGCCACCCGTCAGCATATTGAGAAAAAGCCACGTGGGCTCGGATCGCTCAGCGGTGAGCGCCATGAGTTCCCGAAGCAAAGTACTCACTCGTTCTGGCCCCAAATATGTCATGCACCAACACGACGTCATCACGAGCGGTTCCGGGCCGAGCCCAAGCTCGGGCAAACCATGCGCCAAATCGTGGTGAATGTAATGCCCTCGTTCCACCATTTCTTCGCGCACGAATTCCCGATGAACACGGAGAGGCATCCACGCCGGGTCGGCAAAATCCAATCCAACATATCGCTCGATAAATGCCGCACGTGTCTTGAATGCCCGCGCCAACGGCCCTGCAAGTGGCGCCGCACCACAACCGAGATCGAGCACTTGAACGGGACCATGAAAAGGAACATGCTTGGCGATGAATTGCGCAAAGAGATGATACAGGCCGAGCACGCGCATCATGTCCGTGAAATTGCCCTCGCCAGGATCACCATGCCGCCACGGGGCCCACCGACGCCAGAAGTCTGCGGCGTTTGTCGTGCTCATACAATATCTCTGCTTCCTGCGCGTCGATGTCCTTTGTTCGACGCTTAGCACAATCTCACCAAGGCGTCGCCATGGAAGTACATAGGAAATGTGCTCGTGGTTCTTAATGAGCGGAAGAAGCTGTTTTTGCCTCGATCGTCAATCTCGTGACTTCTTTCATCGCCTCGAACAACATCGTTCGTAATAGCTCGACCAAGCTCGAAAGCGGCACGGATCGATGCTCTACCCAATCCAAGCTCGTGGCTTCGACAAACCCAATCCAACCTCGCAAAGCCGTTCGTGCCATCGCACCATCAACGTTCGCCGGCAAGTGTTCGAGCATTCGGGCGAGAATCCCAGCGCGCGTTTCTTCCAGTACACTCGCGATTTCAGGATCCGATCCGATTCCACCGCGCATCAACGCCACGTACGCCGTTCCGCGCCGCTCCACGAAACTCAAATACGTCTCCACGCCCCGACGCACGCGTTCGTCAATCGAAACATCACCCGATGGCAGTATCGTTTCCGTCAAGAGCTGTTGCGCAATTTCCCGCAATGCCGCAACGTAGAAATCACGCTTCGTCGGAAAATAATGATACAGAAGTCCCTTGGAAATTCCGGCCGCCGCCGCAATCGCATCGATCGACACTTCGTCATACGCATTTTCGCTAAAAAACTTGCGCGCAATCGCCAACAATTGCGCCCGCCGCTCGTCCACCTCGAGCCGCGAACGCGGCGGAGGTGCTCGCTTGGGCAAACGTCGCGTCGTCATCACCGCCCCTATACCTCGCCCCTTCATCGTAATCAATCGCCGTCGCTGCCAACTTGCAACAGCCGCCAACGCGAAGATCAAAAGACCAGAAAAAAACTGTTGACTTCAGTTCAACAGCGTGTATCTTCCGGATCATCGGCTATTGAACAGGAGTCAACAACGATGGGCGAGGCGGTCATGAACGCAAGGGCGGAGGGGGCTGGGGCACATGTTGGGGCGGTGTCAGCTTCGGGTCGTTCGGGCAAGACGGTCATTCCGAAGCCTCGGTCGCCTGGACTTGCATTCGAGGCGACGTTGCCGCGACATTGGTTCGCGGGAAATGTCGTGGCGACGCATATCGCCAATGGTGTGAACCTGCTATTTCCGGCGGGTGAACGCTTTTTCGTTCGTTCGGTGCACCATTACCTCGATCAAGTGAAAAGTCCGGAATTGCAGGCGCAAGCCAAAGGATTTTTCGGCCAAGAGGGACGCCACGCAAAAGAACACGAGCGGATGTTCGATACGCTTCGCGAGCAAGGATATCCGATTGATCGATTTCTCGCTCTGTACGAACGCGTCGCTTATCAGATCATTGAAAAGGTGGCCCCGACGTCGTTGGCATTGGCAACAACGGCGGCTGCCGAACATTATACGGCGATCATGGCCGAAAATGCTTTGCGGATGAACTTGCTGCAAAATGCTCACCCGACGATTCGTGCGCTCCTGCATTGGCACGCGGCTGAAGAAATCGAACATCGCAGCGTCGCGTTCGATGTATTGAACGAAGTTGCCCCAGGTTACGGCTTGCGCATGGCGGGTTTGGCCATGGCAACGGTTTGTCTGGCCGGATTTTGGATCATGGCCACGTCGATGCTCTTGGCGAGTGATCCCGATGCGACCGTCGAACGTATCATTAAGGATTTTCGTTTGGCGCGTCAAGCCCGTTTGTCTCGGGACCCCAATGCAAAGGGTACGACTCAAGCCGTCTTTTTGCGCGGAATTCGTGAATACATGCGTCCCGACTTCCACCCGTCACAAAGCGACATCGATCACCTTGCCGAACAATACTTGACGAGCGTCGGCATGGCTTGATATCGTGCGCCTCCGTTGAATCTGTCCCCGCAAATCAACTCGGCTCCGTTCCAAGACGATGCACGCGATCCGCAGGCGTTCATTCGTGCACATACGGCTTTGGCCTCGCCGCCGTTATTACCTGAAGTTTCTTTGTACCTGGCCAGCGAAATGACCCCGCTTTGGTGGGCAACCGAATCGTGGCTCGAATCAAAAGGCATCGAGCCTCCTTTTTGGGCGTTTGCGTGGGCTGGTGGTCAATCCATAGCGCGGTTCTTATTGGATGAACCACACCAGGTTCGAGGTCGTCGGGTTCTCGATCTTGCCGCGGGGTCTGGATTATGCGGCATCGCGGCGGCTCGGGCGGGCGCAGAGAAAGTCATTGCCGTGGATTGCGATCGCTTGGCCGCACAGGCTATCGTTCTGAATGCAGAATCCAATGGTGTGTCCATCCAAACGTATGCCGAGGATATCGTGACGCCCAACGTTTTGCCGTCGTGGGCCGCAGATTGCGAAATCATCTTGGCCGGCGACGTCTGTTACGACGCTTCGATGACGGCGGCATTTCTTCCGTGGTTACGTGCACGCGTGGCGGATGGCGCGCGTGTGATTCTTGGCGATCCGGGGCGGTATTATCTCCCGGCCGAAGGCATTGAAAAACTGGCCCGATATCGCGTTCCGGCAAGTGACGACGTTGAAGCGTCCAAAGAAATCTGGGGCGTCGTGTACGAATTGAAGCGCTGAGTTATTTGGGTATGCTGACTTGACAGCTATCTTGCGGGCCGATCCACGCAATCATGTTCACCCAGAGTTGTTCGATTTCAGGCAACGATTTCCATTCGCTATCGAATTCAATCCATTCGTCGCCCCACACCACGGCGCGCCCGTTGCCTCGTTGATGGGCAAACGCCACGGGACCGGCAGAAATGCTACCAAGGACGGTGCTCGTTCCGCCCATGCCGCCGAGGTCTTTGACCAAGTATCCGCCGGCAAACGTTACCGACGTCAAACCCACCGTGACGGGGTGCATCGCAAATGTCGTGACTGGTTCGGTATACAGTCCAGGTTGGTATTCCAAACCCAGCGGAGCCAGCAAGGTATTCGTATAAAAATCAGGCGCCGCCATGCCCGTGTATCCGGTCATCGTGACAAACCCACCCCGCGCTTCCATCCACGTCTTGAGTACATCTGCTTCCGTCGACGTGTATTCTCGTGCAAGGCGATCAAAAATGAGGACATCGTATTTGGCCAGCAACGCCGCATCGAATGCCTCGCCAGGCGTCGTGTGCGTCCGTTCTACCGTGGTTCCACGGGCCTGGAGCCAGCTCTGGAAATTCGCCGACGGATTCGACCCGGGGCTGCCAATGATCCCAATGCGTAAACAATCACAAATACCATCTTTGCCGACATCGACATCGTCTACGCGGCCATTGCAATCGTCATCTTTGCCGTCACACATTGTTTCTGACACGGATACGGGCGTGCACGAGCCACCGCCACCATCGGGCATGAAAATAAGTCCGCCTTCGCCGCCCATTCCGCTGCTCGAAGTTCCCCCGGCTCCTCCGGCCCCGCCGTTCATCCCCGACGAACCACTGCTCGCTGCGGAACTCGCGGTTTTGCCCGTTGTGTCAGCCGAGCATCCCCACGCGCCACCCACCACCAATGTCAAATACAAGAATCGTCGCCACATACGCTGAATTGTCGGCGAATTGTGGCCTCGTGTCAAGCGCCTTCTCGTGCCCCAGCGGGTTCTGCTCGCCAAGAAGGAACCTCCGCGCATACATCGAGCCACGTTACGAGCATAGGCGCGCCTTCGAGGGTATCCGGGTTCTTTCGGGCGCGCACACGGTCAATGACCACGCGTGTGAGCCATGCTAAAGAATCGTCCGATGAAATGATGCGCAGGGACAAACACAAATAGAGGTGTCCGCGCGGCTCGGGATAAGCGAGAGCTAGCAACTGTTCCGCCGTCATAACTCGTGGAGCTTCGGTCATTTCGTAAAGATCGACGGTTGGTGCATCCGGGCCGTAAACAATCAAGAACCTCGCCGTGAGTTCCCGCCCATGGATTCCAACAGCTCCCCCGCGACCTGTGTCCGCCCGCAGATTGTACGTACGCGTGCGCCGAATCCACGCTCGATGCTCGGCATTTTTCGCCAAACCAAGCAGAACAGGGACGTCCGCCGGAGGCTCCGTCAAGAATGGTGCGGCGGGTAAAACCGCGTCGACAAACATATCGGCATGAGCGCGCTCCGTCCAATAACGAACGCGAGCATCCTGCGTTGCTTGCATGGCCAAATGCGTGAATACATGTTCCAGAAAAACCGAAAGCGCATCGCTTCCCAGCGATTCTCCGAAATTTGACGGTCGCAGTGCAAAAGCACCCAATCCCGGAAGCAACTCATGGTATTGACGATAAGAAATGCTCGTGTCGTTTCCGGGATAAATAATGTACGCTCCGGCCGATCGAGTGATGCCGTCTTTGTATGCGTGCATTTTTAGGAGGTCTTCACGCCGATGTTGCGTTCGTTCCGCTTCGTAAGACTCGGTATCATGCGCCCCGCCAAACACATCCGTCAAACGCTCGATTCTGTATTTCGCATCAAAATGGATCCAGGTCACGAGCGGAACCGAACCGTTGGAGGATACCTCGATACGCAACGATATGTCGGGCCGCAAGGGACGCGTCCACGACCCTTCGAGCAAGGGTGCCGTAGCGCCAAACGATTTGTTGAACCACGATTCCAGCCGTAGTGTTCGACCGAGCCGCTCGATCGTTCCCGTCAGTTTGGTCGATTCACCCGTACGCAAATGCAACGTCAAACCGTCGTGCCGCTTCTCGATAACATGCGCGGCGTCGAATGAACGACCACTCAATCGTGCAAGAAGACGACCAAATTGCAAGTAAACCCAGTATTCGTAAAGCTTCGCCACATGACGTTGCCCCGCACGATAGACTGGATCGAGTCCCGGCCAATAAAGTCGTGCCGCAACTTCGAGCTGCAAATGCAACCGAAACAAGGTTCGATATGCTTCGCGCTTTTGCAAGACTTGGTTGGCCTCGGGAAACCGCTCCAATTCACCAACATGGCGAAAGAGGTCCTCCTCGAGCAGATGTTCGAGCGTTTGGGTTGCCAAGACAACCTCTTTTCGCCCACGCCTTTGTCGTCCCGAGGAGTCCACCTGTTTGTCCAAGGTTAACGATACGCGTAACACGAGCCCCAGCCACTCCCGTAATAACCACTTGACGAAGCGGTTGGGCTCATTGTCCACCGAGGTAACAGAGCGAAATACCGTCAGCCGATGCGGTACACTTTCCACCTGTGCCGGAAAATCGTTTGGCCAGGGCACACGAGGCCCCGGGCGTGCCAAACTACGCGTTATGCGTGAGCTCGGCCGCACGCTGCATCCATGAGCGGTCACATCTTCCAATTCATCCCACGTCACGTGCGGCGACGTGAGAATTTGTTGCATAGCCGAATGAAATTCGTCGCTTTCCAGTGCGCTGCGCAAAAAAGCAAAACGTTGGTAAAGCGTCTCTGAATCCTGCTGGTCATCCGCCGAAAACCTCGCTTCCGCCGGCGCGAAACGGTCCATCACGAGGTCGGCGCTGATCTCCGCAATGTCTCGCATCATCCATTGATAATCAGTGAGGTATGAAAGTTTCGTGGATCGAACCTCGAAACAGGTTTGTCCAAGGACTTGTGATGCCAGGAAAAACCAAACCTCGACGAGCCCCGTGTACACTCCGGTGCGTAATCGTCCCCGATCGCCACGTGCCGTATCTGCAAAAAACATTTCGGGATGATCGCTATCGAAACACCCGTCGCCGTTGAAGGCGTCGAGGGTATAGAGGTATTCCGTGCCCTCCAGCAATTGAACCTGCTCGGCTTCGCTTTTCCCCGAAGGATCGTCCGTAAGACACAACGCGTATTCGTTTTTTTCACGAGGCAACGTGGCAATCGTGACGCGCCCGCGTTCATGCCCCCAAGCATCCACCAGAGCCAAAACGACGCTCGAAACAGCGCGCATCGATTACTCGGAAAAACTCGTGAATTGATTCAACCGGAGAGCGCGCACCATGCGCTGAATCTTGGTCAGTGACCAGGGCATTCGCGCATGGAAGGTCGATTCGGCCAAAGGATCAAAACGCGTCGCATCGCCGAGAGCATTGTTGTCCTGCGTCGCCCCTACACATTCCGCCGCGAGCGCGCACAAAGCCAATTCCAATTTCCGCCGCGAACCATGAAGCCGCGGCAAAATCTTTTGCAGGATCTGCCTGTCGAGCGCTGCGTACGGGTCGGATTGGCCGCAAGCCGCAAACAGGGCAGCAAAACGTGTCGCTTCATAAAACACCCGATGACCAAATTCGAGATTGTGCGCACTTAGGATGCGGTGCACACGGCGTAATCCCGTAGCAAATTCCAAGGCGTTGGGTGCCGGGTTTTTCTGATGAAACGTTTCATCTGTTGCCAGCGACAAAAGCCCGCGAACAAGCGACGCTGGAGCTTCCCGACAACGCTCGGGCTTCTGGTAATCGACGTTCAAGTCCTCAGTCCGCACGCGAAAATCAATCGTGTTCGCCCGGTCGAGCACCTTGGGCGAAAAAAGATACGTTGTTTCGTCGATGTTTACCGTACCGATCACGAATAAATTCCGGGGCATCGGCAATTTTCGTTCGCTCCCCGTTACGCATCGGTAAAACCCATCCTCACCACACTCGAGGTTTGGTAAACAGGGTTGACCGGTTTCCATGCCCGATAAAAAGTCAGCAAAATATCGTTCGACATGCGCCAAATTCATTTCGTCGAGCACGAGCAAGTAGGGTTTGGCGGGATCGTTTGCCGCACGAAGCAAGAATTCCAGCGAATCGGGTACATGCCAGGCCCGAGCCCCATTTCGCATGGGCTGCAAAGCGTCTTCATATCCAAACAAGGCTTCCGCACCCGTCCAATCGGGACGCACGGGGGCGACGAACACCTGCTCGCTGCCCAACCAATCGCCAAACCTCAGCGCAAGCTGGGTTTTTCCTGAGCCCGACAAACCCGTGAGAATAACAAACGGCTTTGTCACCACACTCGTCATGAACGCTTTGACGTGCTCCACGTGTTGCACACCCAAAAGCAAATGTGCTTGTCGCAAAGCGTCGGCAAAGTCTTCCGTGATTCGCGAAAAATCGCAATCCGCAGGCGTCGTCGTTTCCGTCTCCGCAAGTTGTTTTGAAGGAAAAACGGTCTCGACAGAGGTATGGGCACCATAGAGGGTCTCGAACAGGGGCTCGAACAATCGATTGGCTTCGAGAAACATGGCGCCCACATCGAACGTGTCATTTTCAAGGTCATTCGCGCCAATGAACATCGAAATGCTCGCGCGCTGTCCTCCATTCGACGCGGCATATTCGAGCCATTGGGAAAACGTTGCGAAATCCATCGATATTTCCGGCTGCAAATGTTGCTTGCGTAGCTTCCATATCGTGGGCAAGGAACGTTCGACTCGTGTGATGACAGGTACGGGCAAGTGCAACAACGCATTGGCCAGTACTGCTCCAGGTTCACTTGCCGAAAGTGGTTGGTCGGGTAAAACTCGAGGCCACGGCGTTCCGTCACGCCCAAAGGATATCTCGATGCCTTCGGGCATGATGGCCACGGCGAGCTGCAAATGCGGAATTTTGGCCGCGCGCGGTTCTTGTGAAATACGCGGACAAACGCCGGCCCAGTGTTTTCCCTTGGCTTGGCCAGTCGGATTGAGTGGCGAAATGAATTCCGCGAGTTTCACTCGACCATGGTATTCTTCCGCGGCCACGTGAGCGAGCGCCTGCAATCGAACGCGTATGTCTTGGAGATACGTTTGATCTGGCGCGGGTAGACGATGGAATGAAGAACGAGCGTCCGCATACCGACGTAAAAATCGGCAATCAACCGCGGAAAACGTGGGCAAGGTGGGCATGATTGAACGACGTAGGCGACAAACTCCGATCAGGGGAGATTGTCATAAACACCCGGACTGCACACTTTATGCTTTGCGTCGCAAGACGTAAATCCGAGCGACTTGCAGTCGACTTTGCGAATTTTTCCGGCGTCACAAACAACGAGCGAGTCTCCATCGCATTTAACCGGATCCGTAGGTTCGCATTCCGCCGCAAGTCCGCAACGTGTCGGAGATCCAGGGATGCACTTGAACCCTTTCCCCAGTTGCGCGCAATCGACCATATGTTCGCCCCGTCCCACGCAGGCTCGCATCATTGTCTCACTTTCGCAGGCAACGCCTTCCCGGTAGCTGAAATACGTGGAGTTGTTGTCCCAAGTGGGATCGACTTCACACGCAGCTCCGGCGCCGATACAAGGTGGGAAACCGAATTGGAATTCACTGTCGCAAACCAGGCCGAAATCACCGCAACGAGGTTGCTCCCAGTACCAAGGCAGTTTGCCCTCGA
>JBGAOI010000246.1:0-9610 GCA_044221885.1 Polyangium sp. (in: bacteria) | reverse complement strand
GTGACAACGTTGCCGTCTTCGCATTCTTCTGTTTTGCTCACATAAAGATCGCCGCATTGATTTGGACTGCAAACTCCGCTAATGCAGATTTGCATATTCGCGCACGCCGTTCCATCGGGCGCCGCCATTCCTGGACCACAGGTATGATCATCGCGGCACGTTTCTTTGCCATTGCATGGATCCGAATCGTCGCATTTCGCGTCGCCGGTCGCGGGGCTGACATTGTTGCACGTATAGTTGCAATCCGCTTCGCAACCATCACCGCTAACCATGTTCCCGTCGTCGCATGATTCGAGCCCTTCGACGATTTTGTTGCCACACATACCTTGCGAACCACCAGCGCCGGCGCTCCCACCTTTGGCTCCTTCGCCGCCTGCCCCTGCTGCTCCGCCTCCTCCACCTGTCGCTGGCGGCTTCACCGTAATGGTGTCATCTCCGCCGCACCCTGCGATCGATGCTCCGGCAGTGAGGCTCACCATGGCCATTACGGCAGCGAGCCCACGTGAATTCAAGATTGTTGACACGACCACACCTCCAAGCGCAAGCGGCTCGCGCCGAGCAAGCCTGCGAGGGTATTCTATCCCGTTTTGGGTGCGATTTGTCGGAAATTGTCGCAAAAATAGGATTGCTAGCAGCTTTGCGCCGACCCCGTTCGTTGTCCGGTATCCGGCTCGTTCCACCAGGCGACCATTTTGCTCTTGCAGTGGAATGCCACATTGTGGTTAGAATCAGCGCAGTGATTCTTACATTGCACAATCGCAATGACGCTCTTGCAGGTTTGCGTGAGTTGCACCAGACAATCGCAGCTCCTGCCGTTCTTCGATACGCGGAAAAGGCTTGTCTTCGAGAACCACCCGCTTCTGAGACGAGCGTCGTTCGAGGCGCCGATCTTGCATGTAACATTGCTGTGACGCTCCAATTACGCCACGGACTTCCATGTAAGAATCAACGGCACGTCGTCGTTGCCCACCAAAGTATAGACTTGCACCGCGTGAAATGGGGGAGTTTGAGGGCGCAGCCCCCATCGTCAACTGGGGTTGAACGTTTCGCGTTCCACCGGCATGCAAGTCGAACGGCATGCAAGTCGAATTTCTTCGTAGCGAGGGGGCTGTAGTGCAGGGTGTCATCATACTTGGTACACAAAGATTCGCTCGCGAACGGTTTGGCGCGGACTTTTGGCGCGTCGTCGATTCCGAGACGAATCTTGCTGGCCGGTTGTATCTGCCCTCCCAATGTTATCCAACCGCGGAAGTCGACGCGGTCATTGGAAGCGTGTCGCGCCACTCCGGCATGACCATTCCCATGGTGCTCGAAAGCGTCGGCGATTATATCGCTCCGGATTTGCTCGGCGCTTATTCCAGTATCGTCGATCCGCAATGGACCTTGCTCGATATCCTTTTGCATAGCGAAGCTATCGTGGAACGGGCTGCATTGCGACACGGCGTCGCGTTGCAGCATTCGCCCATTGAAGGACGCGTGGGAAAAGACGGCGAAATCATCGTCGTATATCAAGGCCAATGGCGAATTTGTCCCCTGATCAAAGGAATCATTCGCGGCTTGGGTGCCCATTTGAATCAACCCGCGTCCGTGGACGAATTGCGTTGCGTTTCCGCAGGAAGTCGAGCGTGCGAATGGGGCGTCAAAGTGGAACGAATACGTACTCCGCGCTCGAAAATGGCGTCCATACCCACAGGCGTGGGTATTTCCAGGTCAAACCTCACGGACCGACCATCTTCGTTGCCCCCTGCGTCAGCCCCGTCACCTGTGCCTCGTTTCGACACAAAATCTACCCCGGGAATCCCGTCGCCTTATCGATTCGAGCGACATACACCGCTTCCGCCCGAACCGACCTACGGAACGACTCGGAAAACGAGCTTTCCAGCGTCGGCCGATTCCGATAACGAAAAATCAGGCCAAGATTCCGAACGCCGGCGTCGTTCCTAGATTTCTTTACGAATCAAATGGGTTCGTAAGGAAAATTCATTGCGATATTGTTTTTCGGCTAGATGGACGTCCAGACGGTACCTATACGCTTTCGTTCCGCATGGGATGCAGCGCCAAGCGCATAACGGAGCAAATCTCCCGTGACGGGATGCATGACGACGAGACGCGGATCTTCCGCTGCGCGCGCGACATCGCGATCCAGACGGCAGAGGTGATCGACCGCGGCAATGAGATCACCCGACAGCAAGTATCCCAGGCGATTCTCTGCTCGACGCAATGACGCAATGAACCCGCGAATATCGTGGTTGACCGAAGCGTTGGGCAGAATTTCCTCCAGCGCTTTTCGTTGTCGACGACCCATGGCACGTTGCACTTGAGCCGCGAATGCTTGCACCACCGGTTCGCGGGTCGGCCCGACTTCGCGTGTACCGAAGGTCGGTTCCACCGCACGCAATGCACCCACGAGCAAGCCGTCGATGGCTTCTGGAGCGAGTTCGTCTAGCCAAACATGGCCAAAAACAGCTCGTACGAGCAATCGCCCAAAGGAGAATGCTTGCTCGGGCTCCGGTAATTCGACGATGGAGGGGTGCGCGACGATGGCGGGCGGATCGCCGGGATAAATGCGCGGCATACCTTGCCAATTCGGCGAAATGTAGAGCTCGAAACTCTCCACACCGATACATTTCGCAATTCGGTCGACCAGCCGATACACTGGATTGTTGTCGCGCGAGCCGATACGTTCGCGGGACGTGAGTCCAAGCGTATTCAATTCGAAGCGCAATGCTTTGGCGGCAATGGGAGAAATGGCCGTCGCGACCGAAAGCAGGGGGGTTTGCGCTTCCGGCACCAGCAATCGATAGATTTCCGGGCCCGCCATGGCTCCCGGCGGGAATGCTTCCGGTGCCAAACGTCGTGCCCGAAGACGCGTGATTCGTTCGGGTTTGACATCGCCCAAGCAACCGCGCGCTTCTTCCACCGTCAAACGCTCTTCCGCACGACCGTCTTTCGCGAGTGCCGATTCGAGTGCTGCCAGTGCCGGCGAAAGTTCGGACATTTTCGCCAGCGTTTCGATGTCGGCATGCAGCACGTCCCGCAAAATCTGAACGGATTCCGCATTTCGATTGGCCGCTTCGAGACCGCGGCCCAAAGCGGCGCGAGCATCGACTTGCGCCGTCGGCATATTGACCGCTGCTTGGAGCCGCGCCAAACCTTCGCGATGTCGCAAAAGCACCGTAACTTCCACGAGCCCGAGCATCGTGAGCCAACGTGGTTCAATGGGCAAACGCCGCGAAGAAGCGATTTCGAGAACTTGTCCCAAGGCTGCCGCATAAGCAGCCGCCCCATCGGGTGTATCGACACGATAAAGTCGCTGCAAAATACCCAATGCCCGCTGATCGGCCGGAGCGTGAGCAATGGCGTCGCAAAGCGTTCGCACCATGCTCGGCCGATCGCCAGCTTCGCGGTGCACTTCCGCCAAGCGCAAATCGACATCGACGCGGAAACGCGCATCCGTCGAAGCATCGGCCAATCGTGTCAATGCCTCAATGGCCAATGGCCGATTGCCGCGCTTCGTAGCAATTTGGAACAGTCGCTCCAATGCAATCGCGTGCGTTTCGTCATCCTCGAGAATGGCGCGAATCGAATCTTCCGCGCGAGCCAAATCGTTGAGGGGTCCTTCGAAGAGCGCGGCAAGCTCGAAATACGCCGTCGTACGAATCTCGAAATGACGAGCCGCTTGAACGACACGTTGCCAAGCATCGCGCGCTTCCGAATGCAGTCGCTGTGCCGAATAGAGTTTGGCGGACAGCATCAATGCGGCTGCATCTTCTGGCGCAACAGCCAATGCTCGACGCATGGCCGCCGTACCAATGCTTGGATCTGGTGACGAACCGCCCGCGTCGAAATGCCGCAATACGGCTTTTCCGATTTCCATACCGAGCAAAACAATTTGCGTCGATTTGCGCGCTTTTTCCAAAGCTGCACCCAATCGATCGACAAGACGAACCGGCTCCGTCGTGAGCCCCCGCGCCAATGCCAACACTGCGGCGTCGCAATCGGGATCCTCTTGCAATGCTTGCTCGTACAAATCGATGGCCGTACCCAGAAGCCCCGGTTCTTCGGCCGTCAATTGAGCTGCGCGGACAAAGTGTCCAGCACGTCGTGCCGCACTATCCACGAGCCGCGCCAATGCTCGATGCGCAACAATGAGCGCATCACGGTCTTTGAGATGCTCCGCAAGTCGCTCGAGGCCTCGGGCGGCAAGCAAACTGTCGGGCCAAAGCGTCAATGCATCGTGATATCCCGCAAGCGCTTGGCGAATACGTGGGACATCAGCGCCCGCGCTTGCTTCGATCAAAATGGCTTCTTCGATTTGCAAAAATGCCCGCGAGATATTGTCGCGAATAAGCGATCGACGCGCGCTGATCGAGGCGAGCAAAAATGCCGCTGCCCCCGGCGCCGATCCGGGCGGAACGGCTTCAGAGACAAACCGACCACAAATGCGCGTAATCGCATCGTGTGCGCCACCGTCATCGGGACGCTCAGCAACGACTCGACCCAAGGCATCGACCAGGATCTCATTGGAAATTTCGCCTTCCAATGTCGCCAAATGCTCCAAAGCACCCGTTCGCGCATGCACCGACGACGTTGCAGCCGCTTGAGCCCGCAATACGTCTGCAAGTTTCGTCGAACGCGAACCCCGATACAGATGCTCGAGCCGGCGTAATGCCGATAAATTGTTTGGCACGACAGACACGAGCCCTTCCAAGAGGTTGATGGCTTCGTGTTTGTCTTTCCGATACAATACTTCAGCGAGCGCCACGCGAATGGCGTGATCAATCGCCGGCACCGGCTGGTACGCCAGCCACTTGGTGTACAGCTTGATCAATTCGTCGTTCTGTCGCTTGCGCACGAGAATGCGCTCCATCGATTCGAGAATCGATGCATCGAAAAGCGTTTCCGTCGCCGCAGCTTCAGCCGTCGTCAGCGTCGTGAGCGCCGAACGATCGTCGTTCAACAAAAGCTCTTCGACTTCTGCCGCTTGCACCAAAAAGTTCACGCGTTCGCTCGACGCCAACGCGCCTTTCGCGAGCGTACGCAACGAATCGCAAAGACGCTTGTGGTCGCCCGTCGTTCGAAGCAATCGCGCAATCTCGACCGCCGGAAGCGGATGCTCGGGTCGCAATCGCGCAGCCTCTTCGTACGCAGCCACCGCGTCCTGCGGTTTCTTCATCCGTTGTTCATCGAATCGAGCAACTTCGATCCACAAACCAAACGAACTCGCCGGGTCGCGACGAATCAACCCCAGCAATGCTTGACGTGCCGGCTCGTGACGTCCTGCACGAACCAACAATCGGAAGCGAGCCCGCAATGCGTCTGGATCCGACGGCAAAATGTGTAGCGCACGATCAATCAGCTCGATTGCGCGATCCCGATCATTGAGCCGTTCGGACAACACGTCGGCAGCGGCAATCAACAAGCGTCGTGCAAGGACCGTGTCTTCGGTGAGATCCGCTTCGGCGACCAATGCTCGCGCCAATCGTCGATGATCGTTTGCACGCAAAGCATTTCGTTGGAGCCCCAAGATTGTCGTACGCCGTGCTGCATCGAGCGCATGAATCTGATCGAGCACTTCGAGCGCTCGTTCCGGTTGGCCCAGCTCTTCTTCCCAAATACTCGCGACTTTCTCGAGCAGCGCGATTCTTCGCGGCGTCTCCGTCGCGGCTTGCGCGGCGATCGAGAAGAGATCGATGCGGGCGCGAACGGAGGGATCCGCGTCTCGACCTGGTTGCGACAAGAGTCCCGACAACGTGTCGAACACCGATGCATCGCCCGGCTGAATGCTCCATGCAGCACGCAAATAAGCCAGGGCATCTTCTCGACGTTTCAGATGTCGTTCGCAAATGTCCGCAGCTCGCAGCAACGCGGCAACTCGGTGCGGCGTTGGACGACTGTCGTGCGATTCCGCGACCCAAATCTCGATGCGTCGTTCGTGACGTCCAAGTCGTTGCAAGGCGCGATCGAGTCGCTCCCGTGTCGACTCGTCCATCGGATCGTGTTGCAAGGCCTGCTCGGCATGACTTGCTGCGTTTTCCGCTTGGCCAAGCGAATCGTGTATCTCGGACAAACGCACTTGGGCATGCGCAATCGCATGCGAATTCGTCAGCATCGTCAGTTCACGCAATCGCGTGAGGATGGCTTGGTCCGTCGCTCCGAGATACTCCTGCACGCGAATGAGTTCCGCGAGGATTCGTCGCGTGGTCGCAAGGCCCGTTGGTGCGCGACTTGCGGCTCGTCCGAGAAACACCGCGCCTTCGGTCAAGTCTTTCAGCCGTTCGCAACCGATACGCGCCGCCGAATACAAAAGCCGCGATGCGCGATGATCTTCCGTCTCGTGTTCCGCTTCCGCAGCAAGCGAATCACAAAGGGCTCGGGGATTGTCATGACGAATGTGATGACGGTTGAACGATGCGCGTACAGGTCCCGGCGCAGGTTGCAACGCAACGGCTTTTTCCAGGGCTCCAGCCGCTTGTTGCGGTTGGGTCAGCGATTCATCGAGCACCGTGGCGCGCTCGACGTGCAACCACGCTGAAAAGACCGCGTCTCCAACGTTTTTCCCAATCTGCGGCGCGTACGCTTCCGCCATTCGTTCGAGATGCTTGGCCAGTTGATCGGCAAGATCCTTGGTTTGTCCTTTTTCAATTTCTTGCCGCAGCACCGCTTCTTTGCCGCGTAATGCGCAAGGATGTTGCGGCACCAAGTCGAGCGCTTTCGAATAGGCAGCTCGGGCCTCGGGTAAGTTTCCAAGCGCGGTCAACGTGCGTGCTCGTTCGGTCAACAAGTCGGCACGTTCGGCGTCGGTTTCAACGACGACGAGTTCTTCGTCCAGAATCGCAACGCGTTCGTTGAGCTCTTGTGGATCGAGCAGATGGCGCAGGCGCACCAGCGCCGGTCCGAGGGAACGCGAAATCGTTCGAGCTGCACCAAAAGATCGCTTCGCTGCACCCAAGTCGTGCTCGACGCGTTGCTCGTAGAGACCTCGTTCCACAAGCGCTCGAGCTGCTGCAACTGGATCGGCTTTTTGCGTGAGTCGGTCCGCTCGCCAGGACAATTCGACGGCGAGGGTCGGGGGGTGTTGCGGAGCCTCGGCTTGCGGTTGATTCTCGACAGAATCCGCTTTTTGTCGCGGTGGAGCTTGAACCGGGGTCGCTGGTGGCGCGGCTTGTTGCGCTTGCGCTGGAATCACCTCGGCTGGTTTTGGTCGCGTGGGCACCGGCGGCGCTCGACCTGGAAGCGGCGGAGGCGCCATGGGCGGAAGCGGTGGAGCGGCTGTTCGTGGAGGCAGCGGTGGAGGTGTTTTGGGCGGACGTCCGGCTGTTGGTGGTATCGGAGGAGGTTTGGCGGCTTGAGGAACTGGAGCTTGAGCTTGAGCTTGAGCTTGAGCAGCGGAGGTCGGTGGAATCGGAGGAGCCTGGACAGCAGGCATGGGTGCAGGTGTTGCACGAGGAAGTTGCGTCGGTTTTGGTAGGCTCACCGGCCGAGGGCTCACCGATGGCCCGACCTTGCCTGGCGGAGGCCGAACGGTTGCCGCGTATGGATTCACTGCGGAGGGCTCCGGTTTGTCTGTCGGAACCTGCCCGTCGCCTTGAGAGTCGCCCTTCGAGTGTTGTCCCTCGGTCGAGTCGTCTCGTTGCTCTTCGTTCCCTGCCACGCGCTGATGCTACACGTCTTGACCGTGGATCGCGCAAGTGTGGTCGAATCGTTTTCGATAGGAATTGCGAATCAAAATCGAGTTGTAAAAACAAAAAATGACACCCCGACACGGCAGGTGGAATCGCCGTAAGTCGTTTCACTTCGGAGCGCCTTCCTTCGGGGCTTCGGGCTTGGCAGCATCGCCACCAGCCGCCGCGCCATCCTTCGGAGCATCCGTAGCCGCAGCACCTTCCTTCGGTGCGTCCGTGGCTGCTGCGCCTTCCTTCGGTGCGTCAGCCGCCGTCTTGTCGTCCGGATTGCCGCCGCCGCAGGCCACAGCGAGGAGAGAAACGGAAATCACAATGAAGAGGTGCTTGAGCATGTGAGTAATCCTCCAAACAATGTTGGTGTCTCCCGCAGACGTCCGACCTGCGGCTGCCCCCTTGACGCCCGAGGTTCAAAAAACGGCTCACGGCTTTTGAAATATTTTTCTGGTTCGTGTGAGCCGTGGCGTGCAGGTTGAGCGTCCTAGCTCATACCGGGGAATTTGAGGAATGGCACCGAAGATTCAGAGAGGACGCTTACGACTCATCGAGTCGCCCGTGCGTGCTCATGAACCAGAAACAGCCGTTCCTGCCGTCGTTTCAACGCCCGATCGCGTAGAAGCGCCGGTGTCATTACGTGTTGCCAAAGCCAACCGTGGTACGTTTGGCGACTTGCCCGACGCACAGCTCGTTCTTTTGAGTGCGGAAGGCAACATGCAGGCGTTCGAGGTGCTTTATCGGCGCCATGCGACGTTTGCAATTCACCTTGCCACGCGGATCGAAGGTTCCCCGCGCGATGTCGAAGACATCGTTCACGATGCGTTTTTGCGGGCATTCGAACGACTTCGGGATCTCAGCGACAAAGCTGCGTTTCGCGGTTGGCTCGGATCCATCGTCGTTCATGCCGTTCGGTCACGGATGCGTCGCGCCAAACTCATGAACTTGCTTGGATTGGGCCGGTCGAGTGAACCGGTTGACTTGGACGCCATTGCCAGTCCAGATGCATCCCCGCATGTCCGCGCACAACTTGCCCAGATCTATGCTCTTTTGCGTACGCTCTCGGCAGACGATCGCATTGCCTGGACCCTTCGCTACATCGAAGGCCATGAACTCGAATCCGTTGCGGAATTGACGCGATGTTCTCTCGCTACCGTCAAGCGCCGCATTTCTCGTGCCCAGCAGTTCTTAGATGAGCATTTCGTTGATCCCATCAGCAAGGAGGCCACGGTGAAGACCGAGGTGTCGTCATGACGCGACGAACCGTGCCTTCGATTCGTCCGAGTGACCTGCGCGATCACGCCGAACCAGCGCGTATTGATCGCATCTGGGATCGACTCGAACACGACTTTTCCGCGCGCGCCCCGGACAAACCTCGCAGCGTGTCGACGATGTTTACCCTCGCGGCTGCATCCATGGCGATCTTCGCCGTCGGAGTGGGCGTAGGTTTTACGTTGCGTCCCGAGCGTGGCGAAACGCCGATTCATGCCACATCGTTCGATAACGGTGCAGCTCCAAGTGTGCTCGCTGCCGGGCGACAAACCGCGCAATTCGACCTTCCTGGAGGAGGCACGTTGACGTTGTCTCCGGGTACGACGGTGGAAATCGATCGCGACGAGACGCGTACGCTGACGCTGCGTTTGTTGCGTGGAGAAGCTTCCGCGTTCACGACGAGTGCAGGTCGATCTTCCGAAATTGCGCTCATCGTCGAAGACGCTCGCGTGCTGGCTCGACCCGGAAGTGAAGTGTTTGTCCGGAGAAACAATACGGACATCGACGTGCATGTGGCCAATGGTTCTGCGGAACTCGTGTGGCCTTCGGGCTCGCGCGAATTGTCGACGGGTCAACGTATCGAGTCGGTTCCGATGCGCTTGTTGCTCGCGCCCGTGTCACCGGTGCAACCTGTTGAAGACGACAACGATCCGCGTCCGCAT
>JBGAOI010000245.1:390-9623 GCA_044221885.1 Polyangium sp. (in: bacteria) | reverse complement strand
GCAACCCGCTTTCCCGTGTGTGTCCTTCACTCAAAGTGTTAGTGGCAATCAAACCAATGACACCATGCTTCCCAAGAAGCGTACCCTCGCGAATCGCGAACGCTGCTGTAAGATCGGCTCGCCCATCTACTTCGAGAACTGATACGAGCCATGCTACATACTCGGATCCAAATTCACGCGCTGCCATTCTTCCGTGCATAAACGGCGGATTCCCGACAAACGCATCCACCCACGCCGTGCCCGTAACAAGATTCCCCTCGAGCGGATCCGCCCGACCCGGACCAAACACCTCGGGAAACTCGACCATCCAATGAAACGGCACCTGCGCCGCCCGCAACTCCGCTTGCAACCCCCGCAATTCCGTGTGAATCGCATCCGCCTGCGTCCATTGCCCGTCTCGCTCCGCACCGAGCCAAGCCGTCACCCGATCCAACCGCCGCGTCCGCTCCTTGTCCCGCTCCTTGTCGTTCTTCTGCGAGAAAAACGCCCCCACCACCAAATCCGCCACCAAACGCACCCGATCGAGCGCATCCTCCGCATCGAACAAAAGACGCTCCTTCTCCCGCTGCGCCTCGTACGTCCCCTCCGCCGCCAAATCCAAAATCTGCCGCCGAATCGAAATCGCTTCGTCCAGCGCTTCGTTCAACAAACCCGCCGACGTCTCCACCTGCGCCGCCGGCTTCCAATGAAATGCCCGAATCTGCTCGAAACTCAATCCGACCAGCGAATCCCCATGCCGAATCGCGTGATCCACGAACGTAAACGGTTCGTTCCGGGCCATCGTCACGAGCCACAAGGATAAGCGCGCCAATTGCACCGCATACGTGTTTTTGTCGACCCCATACAAACATCGCTGCGCCACGAGCCGCCGCGCGTGATTGACGACATCCTCGTGCGCATGCGCGACCTTTTCCAAAGCCCCCTCGCGCGTCCACGCCGCCACCACGCGATCCGCGAGGTACCGACACGCCGCCACCAAAAATGCCCCCGATCCCACGGCCGGATCGCAAATCACCAAATGCAAAAGCGTCTCCGACGAAGGGGTCTCCCCCATTGCGCGAAGCAGCGGCTCGAGCGTCCGCGCCACGATGGGCTCGGTCAACGCCCGCGGCGTGTAATGGCTGCTCGTGCGCCGACGTTCGGGACCAGGCTGAATCACGAGCGTCCCAGCGCGGGCGCGTTCGGGCGTACGTCCTGAAAAACTTTCGAGCGCCAACAGCACATCGTCCGCGGTTTTCACCGCCTTGATCGCGTCGGCTATTTTCTCCGCCGTGTTCTTGTCGGCCGCGAGTTCGTCCTGGAGCCACCGAGCGCGTTGATTCGCGGGGACGTCGAGCACGGCCTGCGCTTCCACCCACACGCGGGCGGCGCCTTTTTTCGAGGCCAATTTGAGACGTACCGCGCCGCTTTCGATGCGCCGCGCGGCAAAACCCATCAAGGCTTCGTACACGCTGCCGATTTGTTCGACGTCCAGGGCCTTGTACGACAAACGTTGCCCACCGAGATAAAGCAGTTTTTCCAAAACGGAAAAAACCGTGCCGTCGTCGATGCTGGGGAGTTTGACCGCGGCGCGGGCTTCAGGCTGCGTAATGGGGGCGCTGCCTTCGGGGCCCCAGCCTTCGAGGAACGGGAAGGCATTGGGATCGAAGAGTTGCCCGCGGCGCGGCGGAATACGCAAATCGCGATGGTCCACGCCCAAAAACACGGCGCGAAACAAAGCCACGAGACGTGGGTACGCGCCAAACCGACGCTGCATCGTATCGGGATATTTCGCGGCATCGGCCTGAAGCTGCCCGAACAAGCCGAGGATGCTGTAGTTTTCGGCGAACAGCGGGTTGTCCATGGGGAGCAGGCCCCAATCTTCGCAATACAGCAAAAACACGAGCCGCAAGAGCAACGTCAACAGGCCCGCATACAGATGATCGTCCGGACGCTCGAGTGCGGCGCGTAAAACGCCTGTGCCATCGCGATCGTCGGCGGCGGAGAACCCGGCGAGCAGCACTTCGAGCGCTTCGAAGACTTGGCGGGACAAATCATTCGTGACGTCGGCATTACGTTTGCGGGATTCGGCGAGAAGCGCGGGGAGCTGCTGTTCCGGGGCCACGCCGAAGAGGCGTTCGCGGGACAGGAGCATAACGAACGCGTCGAACAGGGGCCGGCCGCTGACGGAGGCCATGTCGGCGATACGAAAGGCGAGCCAGCCGCTGGATTCTCCGTGCGGCGCGTACACGAGGCGGATTTCGTAACCATTGGCGAGCAATCCAATCGGCACGCGGCATTCGCGGAGCAAGCGTTCGAATTTGGCTTGGGCGGGGTAGTCCCATGAGCCGGTGGTCGTTTCTGGTTTGTCGAGGTTATCGACGGGCACGTCCCAGACGAGCAGGAGGTAGGGTTTTCCGGCAATGGCGGCCGGGGTGGTGTCCGCGGGGGATCCGGCATCTTCACGGGGTTTGGCGGCGCGCAACGCGAGGGTTGGGCGCAGCATTTGTTTGCCTTCGGGGACGTAGAGGCAGAGGTTTTCGGGCAAGGCGCTGCGTTGGTCGAAGCGGTTGTCGGCGAGTCCGAGGACGCGGGCGAAGATGGTCTCGAGGTGGGCGAAGCGGGGTTTTCCTTTGGCGTCGTCGTGGAGGCATTCGAGGAACGCGAGGTGGGCTTCGCGCGGGTGTTTTTCGGCGCATTGGGCGTCGACGAGGACGGGGACGGAGACGACGAGGCCTTCGGCGGGTTGGGCCATGCCGAGCCATTGTTCGTGGAAGCGTTTGTCGGCGTCGGTCATGGGGGATCAATCCGGGGCAATGGCCGAAGAGGGAAAACGATAGAGGAGGGGGCTCGAGGCCGGGATGCGGAGGTCGGCGAGTTCGTCGGAATCCAATTTGTAGTCCGTGCGCAGTTGTTCGAGCACCTGTTCATGGTACCGCCACAACCACAGGTTCGCCCGGGATGTTTGACGCAGCTTCATGGGCACTCCGTGATCGTAAGCGAACTTCGCCGCGTTGGGCAAATGATCGAACGATCCTCCCTTCAAAAACTCGTCGTGGGCCACAAATACACAAGACCCACCGGGGACAAACGTTTCAGGCTCACGTGGTACAATGCTTCGAGCTGCCCAGGCTCGTCGCGAATTTCATCATCGATACGCGCCAAACGTTTCTTCATCTCTTTGCGTTCATTCTCGACCTGATCTCGTTGGGCTTTGACGTTTTCATCGTTCATCGGAAAAAGCGGAAGTTGCTTGTGCAATTGGGCGCCAATCTCGATGCGTTGCGCTTTCAGAATCTCCCGCAAGTCATCCGCTTCTTTCGCACCCCGCCGCGCGAGCTGCTGCGTTGCTTCGAGTGCCCGATTGTCCGCTTCGTCCCGCACGTGCTTGAACAACGTCGCAAAATCGTTTGGCGCGTGCCTCGCCAATCGTTGGCGCAACGTCTCTGGCGCCGCAGGCAAATCCGCCACACGCACGAGCAGGTGCTCCAAATCCGCAAGGGCCAAGCGATCGCTCTCCGCTGAAAGCGGCTGCAAATGATCCCCCTCGCCGCTTTCGCGAAAATGCGCCGAGACCGCAATGAGTTCGTCATGCAATCGCGCCGCACCCGGACCAAACAACGACAATCGTCCCAACGCCAATACGCGAGGAACTCCATGACGATCGTCAGACACGACCGTCACCCGCGACAAGTCCTGCGCGCTGAATCCTTGCGCGAGAAAACGCGAGAGAATGCGCTGGACAAACGGATGCTCCAAATGCAAATGCACGCGGTCCTCGTGCATGCGGTCCAGTGCTTTGAACACGACCGGCTGCGGAGGTTGCTTGCGCCATTCCCATTCGGCTTCGTCCCGCTGACGCGGTCGACGCAAGCTATCCAACGTCCGATCCCAGCTCGGCGGAAGTTGCGGCAACGCAAACGCCCGTTGTCCTTCGATTTTCTCCTCCAAGGGTGAAAGCGGACCTGCGCCAGCGATTTCCAAGCCCACGTCGAGGGCGTCCCGGAGCAGTTCTTCGCGAAAATCCAGCACTTTGCGGGAATCTTCCAAAATGCGTCGGGCTTGATCGATCTCGCGGCTCAAGGCTTTGATTTCGCTGCGTTGCGTTTCCAACTCGCGTTTGGTCGTTTGCGCCATTTCGGGGAGCTTTTCGGCCTCGTCCAAGTCTTTGGCCGTGGTTTTGTCGATCCCCCGCGCGAGCGTCTTTTCGATGCGCTCCATCACCACTTCGCCCAGACTTCCCAGCTCGGATTGAATGGTCTCGACTTTGTGGACGAGTTTTTCCAGGACCGCGTCTTCGGGGCGATCTGGATACACGAAATAATGGCAACGGACGCGCGGCGCAGGCTGCAACGTTCGGTCGATGCGGCCATTGCGTTGTTCCATCCGGGCGGGATTCCAGGGGATGTCGAGGTGGAACAGGTCGGCGCAATGGTTTTGCAAGTTCAACCCTTCGCGTGCGGCATCGGTGGCAATGAGAATGCGGACGGGATATCGCGCAGGGTCACCATTGAAGGCTCGTTGGATTTGCTCTCGGGCTTCGTCGCCCATGCCGCCGTGGAAAATGGCGATGCGTTCGTCGCCGCGTGGTGTCGATTCGAGCGCGGCGCCCAGGGTCTTTTGCCAATACCGCATGGTATCGCCGTATTCGGTGAACAGCAGGACGCGCCGGTCGTTCCACGTGCCTGGGCATAACTCGGTGCGAATCCATTGCAACAGCCATTCGACCTTGGCGTCGGGACGATACCGCTGTTGTCGGGACAGGTTCAGCATCGTGTCGAGCAATTCACGCGCGCGACCTTGAGGGGAAAGAAGCTGCGTGGAGGCGGAGGCGATTTCGGCCGCATCTTCGGCGTCGCGTTGTTCGTCGTCGATACCATGCGGATCGTCGTCTTCGTCGGCGGGACGCGCAAAGAGTTCCGCTTGGTTGGATGCGTCGCCTACGCGTGCAGCGTGGGCTTGCAGCGTGCGATGAAACGCTTCAATGCTCGAGAGCAAGCGTTTTTGGAGATTGATGAAAACGAGTTGTCCTCGGCCCCGTTTGGGTTTGGTCAGGTCGGTGTATTCAGCCAGGTGTCGCGACAAGTCGACTTCGGGACAAGGGGTGGGCTTTAGCGAAATGCGCACGACGTCGCGAACGGGAAAATTGCTTTTGCCGAGAGTTTGCAAATCGCGTTTGAGGCGACGAACCATGACGGCGGCGAGGGCTTTGGAGCCGGCGGAGATGGGAACGCCGGGGGTGAAACGTTGCGGGTCGAGCATGGCCATGAGCGCGCTGAAGCTATTGGAATGGCCATTGTGAGGCGTGGCGGAAAGAAAGAGACGATTCTCGAAACGCGGGCCGATTTCGTCGCGCATCATGTAGGTGATGTGCGAATCGACGGCATACAAACTGGCCGACGCCGGGGCTGCGGTGTGGGCTTCATCCAAGACGAGCAGGCTTTTTTTGAGGCGCGGGCCCAAATGGGCCAACAGCGGTTCGCGGTATTCGGGGCGGCGAAGGATTTGGTACGAAACAACGAATCGATTGTGGGTGCTCCACGCATTGACGCCGAACCCTCGCTCGCGACGGCGGCGCGCAACGAGATCCCGGTCCATGATTTCGAAATATTGCCCGAAGCGTTTTTCCATTTCGCCGCGCCATTGAAGACAAAGCGCAGCGGGACATACCACGAGGACGAACGCGACGCGTTGCCGGAGCTGCAATTCTTGCATGATGAGTCCGGCCTCGATGGTTTTTCCGAGGCCGACGTCATCGGCGATGAACAGGTTTGCCCGCGGCAATTCAAGGGCCTTTTTGAGGGGCGTGAGTTGATGGTCGAGCAATTTGATTCCCGCGCGAAAAGGCGATTGAAACCGATCGGCGCGTGTTGCCGTGACGCTGCTCCATTTGAGGGCATGAAAATAGGCCGCGAATCGCCGTGGCGGATCGAGCGATGTGACGGGTCCCAATCCTTCGGCTTCGGGCAGCAAGACCTTCGCCCCGAGCTCCACTTCCCACAAGACGGACAAACGAGCGCCTTGGGCATCGTCATCGAGGCACACCAAGTCGACCCGTGTGGCTTCGTTGGGCACCTCGGGGGCGAGCACGTCTTCCACGAGGTACTGGCGTTGGCGCACGAGCGCAATGTCGCCAGGGACGGGCGTGTCGCGATGAACGACGCGTGCACCGAACAGACCGGGAGGTGGAACGCTGTCGCGGACACCCAAGGCTTGGAGTAGCCGGGCTGCGAGTTCCTGACGGGACCGTCCCGAGGCATCGAGGCTCAGTGCTTGGCATCCTGCACGCAGTTCGTCGCGCGCCATCCAGGCAACGACGGCGCGCATGCGGAGTTGGTCGGAGCGGACCAGGGCGAGGGCGAGCTCGGCTTTGGTGGCCTTTTGAGGGACGGCGACACCGAAGGCGCGAGCCAACTCGATGAGGCGGCTGCGCGTGGGCAAGGATTCGAGCAGGGTGCGTGCAGTTTCGGAAGAGGGTTGCATCGGGGGGCTGGCCTGAGCGGCGCGCAACCATACATCAGAAAGGGCCATGGAGGAGAGGTTTTTCGCGTGGGGTGCGCCAATCTGGACAGCTCCGTGGCACTCACGGCGCGTTACAAGTCCGTAGGTGATCCACATGGGCGCGATCCTTCATCAGCGTTGGGCCAAAGGGAAATCGATGCACGTGGCCGTTGCGTCGGTGCGAGTGACACGAGAAGGAGTTGCACGTGGCAGTTGCGTCGGTGCAAGTGGCACGAGGAGGAGTTGCTCGAGGTGGTTGCGTCGATGCAAGTGGCGCGAGCAACGGTTGCAGGTGGGGGTGGCACCGCATAAGCGCGAACGTCGAACCAAATCGTCGCGTTACTGCACCACCACCATCGCGGCAACGCGACCGATATGTTCCTGGTTCGGCAGCAATACGCCCGGAATGAGGAACGCGCGCGTGTAATCGACGGGGCTACCATCATAAACGTAGCCCGGCCCATCGAATACGACGAACCCTAGCCACTCGGTGCCTACCTGAAGGAGGCGCGGATCGGGGCAATGCGCTGCAATCTTCACGCGGTGAACCGTCAGGTGGTCATACCAATACGGTGAAAACGTCGTCGATAAGATAATCTCGAATACGCCGTCTTCACCGCTCGGCGTGGCGGATTCCACCCGCACGAGCGAAGGGTTTGTCCCCGCAATCAACGCCTGCTCGACGGAAAGCGGCACGGACCAAGGCGCTTTCTTCGCGTCTTGACTCGTCGCGTGCGCGGTGGGTTTGGCGTCCTCCGCGAACAGCCGATAGACCGCAGGATCCGCGGCCAGCCACGCTCCTACACGATTGCGATTTTCCATGGTGTCCGGCAGTGAAAAGACTCGGGGGTCAGGGGTATTCGGCGGTAAGGAGGCAATGTCGAGAACCCCCGTCCCGTCGCAAGCGAATTTCGATAGGTCGAACGTTCCCGCCTTTTCCAGGCCATGAACACCCAAGAGGAACGTATCGCCACACGCTTCGGGGCCATAATAAGCGTGGCCCCCCGTCACCAAGTGGCTCCGATTGGATGTTCCGCGCAAAAACGTCTTGAGTTCCTGCGCGATGTAGGTTCCTCCCGCGTTGGTGCAGCATTCGTCGGCGATACTCGAGACGGCGGTTGCGATGACGTGCGGCGCCAATTGGTATGCCCAACCCTGCCGATATTCCTCGGCAGCCAGCTTCGTGCCTTTGGGATCCCAATACACGAGAGGGGCCCCAAGCTCGGCTTTCACGAGGGCTCGGTTTTCAGGCGTCGCGGCTCGGAAGTCCACGACACTGCCCAGATATTCGCCCGCGAAGTCGTTGTACGAGATGTCGCTCATGCTGGCGATGTAAAGCTCGTTCGAAGGGGCAGGGAACGGCACTGGGAAAATCGATTTCACCCAGTTGTCGGCAAACGAAGCTGGCGGATTGCCCTGAATCGTCTCCACGACCTCGAAATGCGTGCGCTCTTCGTCCTGCGTGCTGACGCGTACGACCGCAATGAATGGCGTCGGACTGCTGTGATAGCCCACGAGCGGCCCGAGGGCGTCGCGATCCGACGCGGGAAAAAGCGCCACGGGATCCCAGCACACCGGGACTTTGAGCGTTTCGTGCATGAGCGGGAAGGCATTGCCGCTATAACCAAGGACATAGCGCCCTGGGAGTTCGAGGCTTGCAAGCTCCTGCTCATAAACAGGCACCAGCATATCGAAGCCTTGAAGAAAGGCCGGGCCATACCACACCTTATCGACGTGGAATCGGGCGAAAATCTGAGTGCCGTCGTTTACAGTGTCCGAGAGGATGCCTTCCAGAATCGCGCGCGACACGGAGAGGCCCAACCGTTCGATACCCAAGCGATTGTCGTGAGTGAGGTCCGGAGTTTTTGAACATGTCGTCGGCGTTGCGGGGTCAGTGCCCGGGCCGGACACGCCGAGTTTTACCTGACCAGGATCGCTGCACCCGGAGCCGCTACAACAAAGAGCCACGATCGACGCTGTACCAAGGAGAAGAAATCGAAGACGCATAAAGCACCTCGCTAAGCGATCTCATTATCCCCGAGCGGGCGGGGGAAGCAATGGCGAACTTCAATGACGAGACGGGGTTGATCAGGGCCGGGCTCGGCCTGGCGAGTTCCTCGGGCGTTTGCCGGTCATCGACGGGGGTGGTCTGGTCAATGCCATTTCGACAATGGCAATTTGTTTGCCCTCAACAGTCCGTTGATTTATTGAAAAGGCCAACGCAGGGGCGCGACTTATCGTGCATGATGAAGGCGTTTCGAAGTGGGCGCAATGAATCGTGCCCCTACGTGTGCACAATTCAACGGGTTGTTAGCGCCGACCAGGATAGCCGAAGAATGCATGTCAACTACATGGGTCGAGAGATCAGTGCGTTCATCGTGTTCGTCGGTCCGCCCGGCAGTGGCCGGCGAACGGTGATGAGCGACTTCCAACATCTCGCGTCTCCGCGTGGAAAGATCCAGTGGACCGAAGCTGGCTTGGCGGCGCTTGCTGCGGGCGCGGTGTCGTTCGACTTCATTCCGCCGAAGCTCGGTCGAGTCGACGACCGTACCGTTCGTCTCCACTTCGAGATGCCGCCCGATCCGCTCCGTTCGCCGGAGCTTTTCGAGGGTTCGGTGAAGAAGGCGGATGCGATCGTGTTCGTCGCCGACTCGCAGGCCTCGCAGCTCGAGGCCAACCTGCAGATGATCAAGTACCTCCAGTGCAATCTGCGGATGTATGGCCTGGATCCCAACACCCTTCCACTCGTCTTT
>JBGAOI010000245.1:0-380 GCA_044221885.1 Polyangium sp. (in: bacteria) | reverse complement strand
GCGTCATCGACCGCAAGACGACGCCCGTCGTGTTCTTTTTCAACAAGCGCGACCTTCCGGATCTCGTCCCGATTGACGAGCTCGAGTCGGCGCTCGCCGTAAACAACGCGCCGTCGTTCGAAGGAGACGCGACGAACAAGGGAGGCGTAGCGCCAGTGAAGGCCGCGGTGAAAGCAGCCATCCTTCGCCATCAAGACAAGCCGTTCTGGTGATCGAACTTTGCAACGGCTTACGTGCTCAGCCGCTCGGAATGGGTTACAGTCGCCGGCCGATGGTCGAAGATTCCCTCCCTACCACGCCGAGCCGCGTGGTTCATCATGCCGATGCGCTCGTGTGGCTGCGTGAACAAGGATGCCTGCATGGAGCCAGCGTGATCACGT
>JBGAOI010000244.1:0-9683 GCA_044221885.1 Polyangium sp. (in: bacteria) | reverse complement strand
CGTTACCGTATCTTGCCGAATACTTTGGCGTCTTTGGCCACTCGTACATCTTCGAGGGCGATCGGCTGATCATTTTGGCCCGCGCTGTCGCTTTGCCTGAAACGCCGACGTTTTTGGCGATGTTCTATTCGACCATCTCGTTCATCATCATGGGCGGGGTACTCGCTGGACGCCAACGTGATGCACTTACTGCGAGCGAACAACAGAAAATGGTTCAATCCTGGCTTTTGCGGAGACTTTTTCCGAACGCCATGAATAAAACCTGATCGCGATTGGCGTGACGAACTACTTTTCGGCTGGTTTCGTCTCCGCGCCATTGCAGCTTATACGCAAGGCGAAGGACTTGGCATTGGCCGTGTACACGACCCAAACCGTGCTAGCGTCAATTGCTCCGGCGCTCAATTCCAGCACTTGTCCCGGATACGCCGCGACTTCTTCGACGTCGACCGAGCCATTGCTGCCCAACGTTGCCAATTCGAGCACCTGCGGTGCTCCGGGGTCTTTCGTTTCTGGCCGAGCATAAACGACAATCGATCGCCCACAAGCGACAGCTCCAGCCACGGGCGCGATATCCATTCCGTTGGGATATTCGAGCGCCGCGACTGTCGTTTTACCTTCCCAATCCACCAAAATGTCATGCAGCGCAAAACCCTTGTCCGTGGCGAGCGGCAAAAGGCCCGCTGCCGATCCACCCAAACGTAGACCCAGCAATTCGGGATATCCCTCGGGCGGCCCACCGACGAAAACGACATCGTCGGCCGCAATGGCCGTTGTTTTTTCACGAACTTCGAACCGTCGCGCATGCATTGGCGTCATGGCTTGTCGCGCATCGAGCCACATTGCAATGACTTGGCTTTCACCGACAGGCACGAGCGTCACCGACGAAGCCCCCGAACCTTCAGGCGATAAATCCAAAACGCCCCCGCCTTCGACCCAAAGACGTGCATGCCGTTCCGCATTTCGCTTGTTGCCCTGGGCCATGTAGGCCACGACATCTCGTCCGCCGACGCGCAGCGCCGACGGAGAGGTTCCACCCACTGCGTCATGTAAAACCGCTTCTTGTTCTTCGAGTTTTCCTTCGGCCGTGATTTTGTGCCGAATCAATTCTTGACCTTCAATCCAATACGCGTGCATCGAACCGGAAGCATCTTCGGCTACGGCCACCTTTCCACGGGGCCATTTCTTCTTCCGCTCTTCTTCACTTGGACCAGCGGCTGGACCATTCGGCCCAAACAAACTCACGGAGGCGGCATTTCCTGACAAACGCCACAAAATACCTTTTGAAAAAACCGTCGCTGCTCCGCCCATCGCAATGGGCAATTCGGGACCGTCGAGCGTGAAACGCGCCGTGCTCCGTTTCGGCCCTTTTGTCTTGTTGCGATCCCCTGCCGTCGCGGGCGCCTTGGTGATTGTCGTCGCTGCGGTTGCTGGTGTCCCGCCCGCATGTCCATCGAGCACTTCCGTACTTGCCGCCGTCAATGGTTCCGTCGAGGCCGTCGGCGTGGCCGAGGCCGCCGTTGCTTTGTCCTGTTGCGGCGGATTGCGTCGACAGCTCGCACCTCCTAGCAGCACAAGCCCTGCGCCAAGCGCCAAAATTGTCGTCCGCACAAGGTTGTTGCCGCGTCTCGAGCGTTGGATCACGCCCCTACGATACCTGAATCACGTTCGTATGGTTGTGTTTTTTTCGAAGTCCGTTGCGCCGTCCCGCTACGGCGCTTGTGGACGATTCGAGCATTCGCGCGTCGCTCGGCCAGCGCCGTATTACACAATCCCGCGTTGAAGTAGCCAACGTTTGGCCAATGTTTTTCCGAGGCGCTGGTCTTCTTCCGTCCAGCTCCTCAGCAACGCGTCGCGCATGGACGATTGGGCAAACATGTATTCAACGTCAGCGGGGATTCGACTCACGCGCCTTCGCGCAATGATCCCGCTCGTCACGAATTGATCGAACAATTGACGAACTTCTGCTTCCGAACTGGCGTCTGCTTGCAATGACATTACCGCGCCAAACCAAAAAGTTTCCCCGACCAAGCTTGCCCAGCGCAACACTTGCAATGCATCGGTGGGCCAATGAGACATTTGCGGACCATGCACGGCGAGCAACGTTTCCGTGGTGAGGCGCGGGGGGCTGCCATCATGGGACGTTCGAATCAATTCTTCCAAGAAAAGCGGATGACCTTCGGAACGAGCCACGATGTCTTTCACTCGCTCGCCATTTTCCGCGACGAACGTGGAAACGAATTGCGTACACGCTTTCGTCGACAATGGACCGAGCCGCATTTCTTGTACGTCGCGCCGATGAAATAGCCCGAGACCTCGTTCCCGTATTTCCGGACGCGCCAATGCCAACACTGCAAAGGGCTGTATATCGATCTGGGCCAGCGCATCATGGAGCAATTCCATCGACGCATCATCCGCCCATTGCGCATCTTCGAGCACCACCAAAAGCGCTCGTCCGCGTGCCAGACCAGCCAACAAATCAAGCCACGTTTGTCGCTCCTGTTCGGCTGTGCGCATGGGTAACCCGTTGACACCGTCTTCCACGAGAAGTTGCGTGAGCAGCGCCAGCGTCGCATCGCGGGTTCCGGGTAACGCCTTCGACAAACCCGTACGAATTCGCGTGGGTGACGTCTCGACCGTGATATGCAGAATGGACCGCACAACGGCCATGAGCACACTATGCGGAGCGCTCGCGGTTTCCGCATGCGCAATGGCTACGGTGAGATTCGGAATTCGTTGCTTCAATTCGGCTATGGCTTCTGTCCCCAGCCGCGATTTTCCCATACCGGCATGCGCAACGACGAGCGCAGTCGCTGCACCACCATCTTGTAAAGATTCCCCAAGAAAATCGACCAACGTGTCGAGCTCCCGGGTCCTTCCGACAAAAGGCGTACCCATGCCGCACAACAATCGAGGGGTCCCAAATCCAGTTTTTTCTTCAATCAAGCGGAGCGTTTCATTCGCTCCGGTGACCTCGAAATGCGGATCGAGGAGCGAGGCTGTGGTTGCATCCAGACGAACTCCTCGCACTGCCTTGTGGCGGTCAGAATAACCAAGGGATTGAATGGCCCGGCCAATGAGATCCGCATGCGGCAGCTCGCGAGAATCATCGGCGCAACCCGTCATCAAGGCGACGCGAAAACCTTCCACGATCTGGCTTATCGTCAACGCGCAGCGGGCAGCGCGGGACAAGAGCCCGTCTGCACCTTGCAAACGCACGAGCAATCCGCCGCCGGCAAATTCCGAAATGATGCCACCTTCGCGCAATGCAACACTTTGCAATTCATCCCATCGCGCCGGGGACAAACTCGTCCGTAACGTCGGCGTCGAATGTCCTCCAGCGATTTCTTCGATTGCGGCCGCAAGCACCACGCATTGCAATCGATTCTCGAGCTCCGCATGGAGCCGTGTGCCGCGAGGTTCGACAGGCGAAACTTTTGTAATACGCCGACCGACTTGTTGCAATGCGCGATGAACTTGCGCCCCATTGGCCGGTCGAGCTTCCGGAACACGCGAGAGCATGTGCGCGACGAGCGTGTCGAGTTCTTCAGGAATATCGGGCAAAAGCGTGCGCACGCGGGGCGCTTCTTCGCGCAAGACGCGCGCGAGAATGGCCATGACATCGTCGCCTTCGAATGCGCGTCGTCCGGTCAAACATTCAAAAAGTACAGCACCCAGCGAAAAGACATCCGCGCGCGGAGACGCACGCTGACGCAGCCCCTGCACTTGCTCGGGGGCCATGTACCCAGGCGTTCCTACGACAGCTCCCGTGCGTGTTACACGTGCGTCCGAAATTGGGGCTTGCGCAACGCCAAAATCCAGAACCCGTGCCGCATGGACCGAATGATTGACCAAAAAAACGTTACTCGGTTTGATATCGCGATGAACGATTCCGCGCGCGTGGGCCGCTGCCAGCGCCGATGCAATGTGGGTCGTGACTTCGAGAGCGTCTTTGGGCGTCAGTCGGCTTTGATGCAACCGCGCGGACAAACTCTGTCCTTCGAGCCATTCCATCACCAGATAAGGCGTGCCATTTTTTGCTGCACCGTGCGCAACGTGCTGGACGATGTGCGGATGCGCAAGCTCGGCGAGAACATGGATCTCGTGATCAAAACGCCGCAGAGCATCGGCGTCGTGTTGCGACAAGACCTTGATCGCAACGGCTTTTCCAGTCGCTCGATCGTGCGCCTGATATACCGCTCCCATCGAACCTTTGCCGGCGAGTTTTCCGACGACAAAGCGGTCACTGATGATGTCTCCCTCGAGCACGGCGCGGCACAATGAAGGTAGTTTCGGCCAAATGCAAGTATTTCGTTTCGTAACCCGACCTAAAGACGCTCGACAAAGTCAGAAACTGAAAAACCGTCGCGACTTGACGCGGAGCCTTCCGTGTGCTGGGCTGCGCGCAGGAACTCGACCATGTATCTGATCCGATGGTTTTTGCTTGTTGTGGTTGGTCTGTGCGGTTGTGCTTCGACTCCGACACAATTTCAGCCAAATTCCGCCGCAAATCCGAATGCGCCGGCAGCGCCCCGTTTGCCCGTTGCAAACGTGCTGGCGGATCGAGACCCTTTGGCCGCTCGCGTTTGTCCCGAATCGGGCCCCTGCGCGTTGTCGAATTCGCCAGCGCCTGCCGCGACTTCTGCCGAATCGGAACATCAACATCATCATCACCACTGATTGGTTGCGTATCATGAACCGCCCCTACGCCGTCCATTGCTTCATTTCCGCGCTTCTCGCGCTCGTGACTGGTTGCGCGTCGTCGTCCGTCGCGAACGAGGTGCGTGACGTCAACGCCTTTTTAGCGCGCCAACAACGCGGCACGGGCAATCCCACGCGAATGGATACGCCGGTTTCGCTGCCCGACGAAGAAGCCTGGCAAAAAGATGGCGCTCATGTCGAGCATATCCTTGCCAAACCCTTGACGGCGGACGATGCGGTCAGAGTGGCTCTCGCCCAAAATCGAGAATTACGCGCATCGATGTATGAACTCGGCATTGTGCGCGGACAAGCCGTTCAGGCGGGACTTTTGCCGAATCCAGAGATCGAAGTTT
Organism: Polyangium sp. (in: bacteria); assembly: GCA_044221885.1. Classification (GTDB taxonomy): domain Bacteria; phylum Myxococcota_A; class Polyangia; order Polyangiales; family Polyangiaceae; genus Polyangium. The sequence continues at coordinate 4,632 of JBGAOI010000244.1, read as the reverse complement.
CACTGCGCAAGCAGGAAGATCCTTTTCAAAAAATTCAAGCGGATCTGGGATTCGAATACAATCTTTCGGCCTTGATCTTGGTGCCTCTTCGGAAAAATGTGGCCGATGCCGAATTCGACGCGACGCGTGTCCGCGTTGCTCGCGATGTCCTCGAGACGGCTTTTCAAGCGCGTTTGGCTTTTTACGACGTTCAAGGACGCCAAACTGTTTTGGAACTGCGCAAACGCGCCTTCGACGCGTTTCAGGCTGGGTATGCAGCAGCCGAAGAATTGCATCGCGTGGGCAATTTGCCCGACGTCGACTTGGCCACGCAACGCGCGATGGTGGAAGCGTCGCGCATTGATGTGGCCGAAGCCGAAAACGCATTGCTCGATGCTCGCGAACGCTTTAATGTCGCCGCCGGTTTGTCAGGAACGCAAACGTCGTGGACCATTGCGGGACCTTTGCCGAATCCCGAAGATGTAACCATCGATGCGGTGAATACCGAGAAAAAAGCCATCTCCGCGAGCCTCGAGTTGGCCGAAATGGCCAAACGTATGGAAGTCGTTGCAAAACGCCTCGGTTTGCATCGTACGGAAGGCGTGTTGCCCCACGTATCCGGCGGTTTTCATGGAGAACAGGACGGCATTTCCTGGGAGCTAGGTGGGCACTTCACCGTGGCTTTGCCCATTTTTGACCGCGCCCAAGGTCGAATCATCAGTGACAAGAGCGAACTTGGTGCATTGCGTGAACGATACGTGGCTACTGCAGTGGCGGTTCGTTCGAGTACGAGAATGGTGCAGAATCGAATCGAATCGACGGGAAAACGGGCTCAACATTTTCAAAAAGCCTTGATTCCAGCGCGAGAAAAAGCCTTGGCTGAAACACTCTTGCAATACAACGCCATGCACCTCTCCGTCTTTCAATTGCTCGATGTGCAACGTCGCGTGACCGACGCCGGCATTGCGTACACCGAAACATTGCTCGATTATTGGAAAGCGCGAGCGTCTCTCGATCAAATCCTTGCTGGAGGACGCCGTCCTCAAACGATGGGATCGATAAGCACAGGACAAACTTCGTCGGCTGGCATGGGTGCTGACTCGGGCGCCGGGCATTGAAGGAGAATGGTTATGGATCGTCGTGATTTCGTCAAGCTCGGAGCCGCCATTTCTGGAACGCTCGTGGCCGCACAAGCGGCTGCGCAAGCTGCACCCACACCAGCGCGACCTGGCCCTGCCAAACCAGGACCGTTTCCTGGGGGGCAAGTTCGAGTTGTCACGCCAAACGGAACAACGTTGCCACTCAAAGAAAAAGATGGCGTCAAAATCGGGCACCTCGTGGCCATGCCCGTCGAACATACGTTCGCTCCAGGGCTGCAAGGATCTTGCTGGGGCTACAATGGTCGCGTGCATGGTCCCACGATCGAAGTGGTCGAAGGGGATCGCGTGCGTATCTACGTGACCAATCGTTTGCCCGAACCAACCACGGTGCATTGGCATGGCGTGATTCTCCCCAATGGCCAGGATGGCGTTGCGGGCCTGACGCAAAAGCCCATCATGCCCAAAGAGACGCACATGTACGAGTTCACATTCGCCAAACCCGGCACGTTCATGTACCATCCGCATTACGACGAAATGACGCAGATGGCTTTGGGTATGGTCGGCATGATCGTCGTGCATCCCAAAAACCCCAAGGGACCGCGTGTCGACCGCGACTTTGCTTTGATCACCCACGAATGGGCCATTCGCGCAGGACTGCGCCGACCTGATCCCAATGAAATGAAAGACTTTAATGTTTTGACGTTCAACGCCAAAGCATTTCCGGGTACGGAGCCGCTCGTTGTCGGCAAAGGCGAACGCGTACGTATTCGCTTGGGCAATCTTTCCGCAATGGATCATCACCCGGTCCATTTGCATGGCCTGGCATTCGAAGTGGTCGGAACCGATGGCGGCGAGATTCCGGTATCGGCACGTTTTCCCGAGACGACGGTGCTCGTGCCAACGGGTAGTGTGCGCGTGATTGAATTCGTGCCGACGGAATCGGGCGATTGGGCGATGCATTGCCACATGACCCATCACATCATGAATCAAATGGGGCATGGCATGGGCGTCGTCGTTGGCGCCAATGCCGCGAAAATCGACGCAAAGGTGCAGCCTTTGATTCCCGGCTACATGACGATGGGACAAACCGGTATGGGCGATATGGCCGAAATGCAAATGCCCGCACCGAAGAATTCGATCCCGATGATGGGCGGCAAAGGACCGTTTTCCTCGATTGATATGGGCGGTATGTTCACGATCTTGAAAGTGCGGGACAATCCCGCAATGGAAGACGGCAAAGGATGGTATGCGCATCCGGCCGGAACCGTGACGGACAAAGCGGATCCGGCGCGAATGAAAGCGGATGGCGTCGATCCGGACGAGGCGTTTTAGGGGGCAGGTCGCCCCATGTGCGAGCGCATTGACATACCTCCAAGTCCTTGGTAGTCTGCCCGCCATGGGCCACCCTGCGGAGGTTTTGCAACCCGCGTCGTTCGATGCGCTCTAAACGCATCCAAAATCTTCCTCAAGGCGTGACAGGCGAGATTCTCGGACCAAATGTGATTAGGACAATAAACCGTCCGGGCAAACGGCACAGGCGGTCGGCGCTTCATTGTGTCGATAGCCTACGTTCGTTGAATGGAAATGTCGGCGGTACGGGATGGTGGATCGAGGTTGAAGCAGAAGTGCGGCTGCCTGGCGATCGTCTCGTCGTGCCGGATCTCATTGGTTATCGTATCGAGCGAGTACCCGAATTGCCGGACGAAAATCCGTTGACGATTTTGCCGGATTGGGTCTGCGAAGTCTTGTCGCCATCCACCGAGAAAGACGACATGACCATCAAACGCCCGCTGTATGCGCAATGCGGTATTTCTTGGATCTGGATGGTTGACCCGGCCAAACGTTTTATCGAGGTTTACGAGACGATTGGCGGCCGCGCGGCGCTCACGGCTTTGGCAAAAGAAGACGAACACGTCATTCTTCCGCCTTTTGGCAAAGAATTCGACGTCGGACCGTTTTGGCTTCCCGAGCCATTAGCGGGAAAATGAAAGCGACGTAGAACGACTGAGTCAGATGCTGCGGTAGCTACCTGAAATGATTCAGGTCTGTCATGCAAGGCGATTGAGGAATACGCAGCAAGATCAACGAGTTACAAGAACATGCCACAGTCGTGCTACAGCGTTTCGAGATACGCCACCAACGACGCCTTGTCTTCCTCGAGCAGGTGCTTTGTCGTTCCCATTCTTCCGTCGCAACCATTGATCATTTCGAGCAACGTGCCGTAGCGACCATCGTGGAAATACGGCGCCGATTGCGCAATGAATCGCAACGAAGGCGTTTCGAATTTCCGATCGGCTTCGAATTCCTGTGCGCTATGCACATCGTGTCGTGCTCCGTCCGTTGTCGTTTCTCCCAAATGGCAGGACGAACAACCCGTTTCGGACGATTCAAAAAGCGTTTTTCCTTTGGCTATACGCGTTTCGTCCGTGTTTTTATGGGTTTTCGGCGCCGACAAGTGATTCACGTATGCGAATATCGCGTCTCGTTCCGCATCCTTCAATCCGGTTCCCGACAATCGCTCAATCGTGCGCTTGAAATGACTCGGCAAGGTTTTCTTGTCCCCAAGCCACCCAAAAGGCGCCATGTCGTGCGACAATCTCCCCAATAGAATGGGCGTTTGGCGCGGCCCTTCTTGGGTTTGCCAAGTCAATCCATCATCGCGCCCATCCGGATGACAACTCGCGCATACGCGTCCGTCACTCGCGACATTGATTCGTCCAGCCGCGTGAAACAGTGCTCGGCCGTGGGCAATTTGAGCGGGCAAACCATTTCGGTTGGGCAAGACGATACTCACGACGTCGCTTTTGGTTTTCGCCCGTTTTTGCTTTTTTGGAGCCCGCTTGGTCGTCAATTTGGCGATATCTTTCGCAACGGACGTGTCCGACGTGTCCGGTTCTAACGAGACAAACGTCATTTCGCCGGCAAACGATGAGAACACGACGGCTTGTCGTTTTTCCGAATCAATCGCCACTCCCGTTGGACCTGAAGGCATGGCCATCCGGCGCCGTTCGTGATCATGCGGGTGTTTGGCCTGAGCGTCGTATACGACCAGAGAATCAATGCCCAAACACGTCACGTACAATTCTTTTTGCACCGTGTCGATTGCCGCGGCGCGAGGCAAAAAACAATCCTTGAGGCCAAAATTCGCTGGGAATTGCTTGATCTGCATGGCCCCATCGTTTTCATTGATTGTCACGACGTCACCCACCACCGCGGGAGAACTTGCATCCGAGCTGCCATAACCCGACGAAGAACCTCGAGGCGGCTTCGGTTCCACCATCACGAGCGGCGCGAGAATTCCTTTTTCCGTTCGCGTCAAGACAAACCCCTGCGAACCTAGGCGTTGGTGCGTCACGCTGGAGCTTCCTCGCGGCTTTTTTGGAATGCTTTTTGTCGTCGGCGGAACCATTGCAAATACGTCGCGGGAGCGATTGCTGCTTGTTGACACGAATACGGGTTGACTCCGTACCGCGAGAGGTTTTTCCGGTGTATTCTCGATGTCGACAACCGACAGAATGGCTCCCGCGGCATGCGTCACGAAGGCGCGTTTTCC
>JBGAOI010000243.1:0-9696 GCA_044221885.1 Polyangium sp. (in: bacteria) | reverse complement strand
AGGAATCGCGGATTCAATTGCGCAATGGCCAGGATTGTCGAGTGCAACCTTTTTTCTCGAACACCGCAAACAACGATTCCTTGCCTTCGATCGAACAGCCTGGCATGACGCTAACTGCCCCCAAGACATCGCACCCTATTTGTCAACGAAGGAGCTTGAACATAGGTTGTTGCCTCAATTGAAAAAACTAAGCAAGAAAAAGCTGCGGCGTAAGATTCGACGATTGATCAAGAATCATGTCAGGGCTCAGCCCGTACTTGATTCCAAAGTAGACCGCAATCTCGAGTCGTCGGTTCGTCGTCAATTGCTGCGTCGCGCCGTCATTCCAACAGAACGACCGGAGTCTGCAAGGAAACCCCCTAGAAGGTATTCGTCGCCACAACCACTGTGTCATACGACGAATTCGCGATTGCGTGAGCTTTACAAACAATGGCATCGAGCATTTCTTGATGCATATGAGTCGTGTGCGATTATGTATAGAAACGGCGATACCGAAGTGATTTTTCCTCCAGGTTCGTTTGCGCCGTCAAGATACCCGCAAGCTAAATATCCGATCGATCCAGACGTAAACACAATACTTCATCCGACGCGAAAAAATCTCGAAGCAGCGGCCGCATTATAGAAAAGTATCGAGGAGTTAGAGCAATGGCCAATGCCCACTTCGCATGTTCGCGTGCGCAATGGCCAGGTCTGACCATCGTCAGTTGGAACGGACGAATTGGGTGGACAAAATGTTTGACTTGATAGCTCCGAAGAGGAACTGCGTACACGGGTCGCTTGGTGCAACGTATGCCGAGAGCATGTTTGTGTGATAGATTTCGTTCACCAAAGTGGCTGGCACCTTTAGGACCGCACCTTTAAGGCCAAATTCACATGGCATCTTCCGGCCGCAAAATATCCACCAAGTCATCCCACAATTCGCGAACTGTGCCAAACCGTTCCTTGGGACTGATCGCCAACGCTCGTGCAACCCAGGAATCAATGCTCTTGGGTAAATCGGGCCGTTTGGCGTAGAGACTTGGCCTTGCGCCACGCGCAACTTGTCGAATCACGTCAACCAATGAGTCACCGTGAAATGGCACATGCCCAGCGAGCATCCGAAATACCAACGCTCCCATCGCGTACACATCGGCGGAAGGGGTAACCGAGTTGGATTTGCCTTGCCATCCTTCTGGCGGAATGTACGAAGGCGATCCGACGACAAACCCCTCGCGGGTAAGTTGCGTTGGTGCAGAAAGATCCTTCACCATACCGAAATCGACAAGTCGAACTCGACCTCGAATGCTCGAATCTAATACGAAAATATTCGACGGCTTGATGTCTCGATGCACGATGCCTCGCGCATGCGCCACCTCCAGCGTCTGCACAATTGGAGAAAGCACATCGAGCATCATTCGCACAGGAAGACGCGCCCCGCGTGATTCGAATTTCTCGATGTAACGTTCAAGATCCTGACCCCGCAGCAGCTCCATCACCAAATAGAATTGGCCGGATCGTGCATGATTCAAGCCATACACTTGTACCGCTGCGGTACCCGTCAACATGCCCATGGCTCGGGCTTCTCGACGCAACCGCCGGATGCATTCGACGTCCTCTGCGACGTCTTGATTCAGGACCTTGATCGCGAAGGGCGCGCTGATTTCCATCTCCTCGGCCTCAAAAACCGTCCCTTGCCCGCCTGCTCCGATGAGCCGCACGAGACGATATTGGTCATCGATGACATCGCCGACTTTGAACATGAAATCCTCCCAAGGCTTGGATTCATCGCAGAACAGACGCGCTGTCAAGTCTTGTTTTCAGAGATGCGTCGTTTGTTATTCCAAGGGTGACGTCTTCAACCAATCTAGCAAGAAATCTCGAAACGCTCCGACCTTGCGCGGGACTTGCTCGCTTGACGGGTAAAGCAGGTATACGGCTCCTCTTAGCGGTGCAGCCTCGTCCAATTGTACTTCCTCAACAAACCCTTCACGCACGTAGGGCATAGCCAAATACCGAGGCATCGCGCCAATGCCTGTCCCATTGCGAACCATTTCGCGTATCATAAAGAAATCATCGCAAATAAACCGCGGGCGAAGGTCTTTCTCTGACCACAAAATCTCTCGAGCGCCTCGATGCACGATCCAATCATGGCCTTCATCCGTCAAGCGTCGAGGTTTCCCTCGACGAACCAAATAGGCCGGTGATGAAAAAAAAGCCCCGCCAATGTTGCATAACTTGCGTCCCGTCAGATTCGAATCGTGGGGTTTTGCTGCGCCAGCTCGTATGGCCAGGTCAAACCCTTCGGCAACCAAATCGATACGTTCGTTCGTGATGCGCAAATCGAAATGAATGTCCGGATAGCGTCGAGAGAACTGGGCTAACATATCCGGTAAAACAACACGCCCAAAATCCAATGGAGCCGTCAGTCGCAACAATCCGGAAGGTTGTTCAGCGCGTTCAGGCAGCTTGCAGACCGCTTGTTCCAACGCCGCCAGATGCGACGCCGTGCGCTCGTAAAGAGCCATTCCGGCAGTCGACAAAGCCACTTGATGTGTGTTTCGATGCAAGAGCGTCGTTCCCAAGGTCTCTTCGAGTTCCGCGATCGCTCGGCTTACCGTTCCTTTGCCAACGCCAAGTTTGTTCGCCGCCTTGGAAAAACTCGCTTCATTTGCCACGGCAACGAACGTGACGAGCAACTGGTAGTCCATCGGTGTTCTTTTCATGGAACACCATGTTTTCATTTCTGGGTCTGGTGCGCACTTGGAAACAACACCATGATGAGGTCTTACGAGGTCAACGCATCATGTCGACGAGTGTACAAGTTCAAGAACGCGCAGCCAACATCGTTTCCGGTGGAACCGGCTTGCACAAGGGGTTGTGGGTGGCGCAAGGGTTATTGGCGGTGGTGTTTCTCGCAGCAGGTTCGATGAAAACGCTCACTCCGATTGCCGAGCTGCAACTCAAGATGGCGTGGATCAAGGACGGCATGGAGCCTCTGGTGCGATTTATTGGTGTTACGGAAGTTCTTGGAGCGTTGGGGCTGATTTTGCCGACGGCAACGCGGATCAAGCCATGGCTGACACCGTTGGCTGCGGGGGGTCTGGCCCTCACCATGGTACTGGCCATGCTGACGCACTTGCGTCTTGGTGAGTATCCAGGCATTGTGGTGAACGTGGTGCTGGGATCTCTTGCAGCATTCGTTGCTTGGGGCCGATCTGGCAAAGCCAAGGTTTCTGCACGCTGATGCATTGCGAAAGTTCAAGTTAGACAAACAAGGGTACGATCGATGTCGACCGATGGTTCGCAGATCAATGCTGAAGAAGACGCGATTTTGAATCGCCGCCAAGCCCTTCAGGCGATGTTGGCCACAGCAGCAACAACGATGGCGGCGTGTACCCCGGAGGCAGAACGTACGCTGCCCAATTCGCAAAAGGATCCTCTCATGAATACAAATGCATCCCAATCCCGAATGCCTGTTGTTTTTGTTCCTCACGGTGGTGGACCTTGGCCCTTCGTCGATCTGGGTGATTTCCTGGACAAACGTGAATTCGAGGTGTTGGCTGGCTACTTGCGGGATCTCGCAAAACATCTGCCGCATCGTCCCAAAGCATTGGTCGTCGTTTCCGCCCATTGGGAGGCCCACGTGCCAACCGTCATGACGAACCCCAAGCCTCCAATCCTCTACGATTATTACGGATTTCCCGCAGAATCCTACCGTATTACGTGGCCTGCTCCAGGGGCACCAGATGTCGCGGCTCGAGTCCGAACGCTGTTGGAAGACGCTGGAATTCCGACAGCCGAAGATTCACAACGCGGATTCGACCATGGGACGTTTATCCCGTTGAAACTCACGTTTCCAGATGCAGATGTCCCAACGCTTCAGTTGTCATTGCAAACAGGGCTCGATCCAGCCCGGCATTTGGCGATTGGTCGAGCGCTCGCGCCTTTACGAGATGAAGGCATCTTGATTGTCGGTAGCGGCATGAGTTACCACAATTTGCGCGAATTTCGGCATCCTCAAGCAAAAGCGGTGTCTGAGGCTTTCGACACATGGCTGCGAGGAGCCGCGACCGCCGAATCGGGTAAGAGAGACGAAGAATTGATGCAGTGGGCGAATGCTCCATCAGGCCGACGCGCTCATCCACGTGAAGAGCATCTGTTGCCGTTGATGGTCATTGCTGGAGCTGCCGGAACAGATCGTGGACGTATTACGTACAACGATACATTTGGTGGCGTGCGTCTGAGTAGCGTCCATTATGGCGCCTGAGCCCAGTTCTGTCGTTGTGACATAGATCTCTTCTCCAAGGTGCCAGCCACTTTTCTTACGACAAAACATCGAGGTTTTGGTGCTTGGGAGTAGGCGCCAACCCTTGCTGCTGCTAGGCAGAGCGGCATGGGGATCATTGAGGAGTATCAGCAACAGTACAACTGGCGTTGTTGGGATCGAGCCTTTCGAGCGCTGCCGGACGTTCGGGGCGTAAAAATTCTCGACCTAGGGTGCGGTGTCGGTGATCTTGCGGCAGAATTTGCGCGCCGAGGTGCAGAAGTGACTGGAGTGGATGGTCATGCCGAACTGATTCGCTTTGCGCAAGGGCGACAGCTTTTCGCCTGCGATTTCCACGTTGCGAATCTCCACGAGCCACTTCAACTCGCCGAAAGATATGACGGAATTTGGCTCAGCTTCACGGCGGCATACTTTCCCGAGTTGGTTCCTCGCTTGCGTGATTGGTCAACTCACTTGCGACCCAATGCTTGGATTTGTGTTGTGGAGGTCGATGATCTTTTTGGTCATCAACCGTTATCCGAATCCGCGCAGCTTCGGCTCGAAACTTATGTGTCCTCATCATTGAATGCCAAGCGATATGATTTCCGGATGGGGCGCAAAATACCCCAAATGTTGCAAGATGCGGGATTTCGTATCGAGTTGGTCAATGAATGGGATGACGCGGAGTTCTCGTTTTCAGGCCCTGCTGCACCAGCGGTATTGACTGCATGGCGATTGCGGTGGGAGCGCATGAAATTGTTGCGTGACCATTGTGGCCATGAGTTCGAGTCCACGCGTGAAGAGTTTTTGGCAGCTTTGAAATCTCCCCTACACAGATCGTCCGCGAAGGTCGTGTTCGCCCTCGCTCGTCTACCTTGTGCATGAGCGAACCTTCAACCTTCCCTTCCAGGTGCCAGCCACCTTGGAAAAGTTACATAATTCACAATCCAGGTGCCAGCCACTTTCTTAAACGTAGCCTTGATCACGCCGCCCGCCGAAACGCTTCTGCTAGCCCTTTCGCTAGCGTCGAAAACGTCAACAACCCCTCCACCCCAAGCCCGCTCGTTGCCAGCTCCATCGCAGCGCACCCACGAATTCCCGTCACGATCACGTCCGCCCCCAGCAACTTCGCTGCGCCAATCACGCGCAACAATCCTTGCACCGCACGTTTATCCAACTTCGACACCGCCGTCACATCGAAAATCAAACACCGCCCGTTTTTTTCGACAATTGATTGCAAAATCCGCCCCATGAAATGAGCGATCCGCGTCTCATCGAGCGGTCCGGCCAGGGGACACAACAACAGTCCCGACCATAACGACAAAACCGGTGCGGATAGCTCCAGCAATTCCGCCGTTTGCTCTTCAATGACGCGTTGTGCCTCAGCCAACGCCAGATTTTCCGCTCGCAATGCATCGTTTGCCACTTCCAATTCGCGTGTCCTTTGTTCCACGCGTGATTCGAGCTCCGTGTAGGCTGCCAAAAGCGAACTTTCATTGCGTTTTCGTTCGGTGATGTCCCGAATTACGCTAATCAGAACTCTCCCTTCTTCGATGCTTTTGGAACTCACCTCGACGGGGAAAATCGTCCCGTCCTTCCGTTGATGCTCCGTCTCGAAAAGCAATCCTTCACGGATGGCTCTTGCCATTTCAGTCGACACTTTCGACTGCGTTTGAGGTGCTCGTAGGTCGCGAATGGATAACGCACACAATTCGTCCGACGTGTATCCGTACGCAACACAAGCTGCACGATTACCCTCGAGAATCTGCCCGTTCTCCCCGATGAAAAGAATGATGTCTCGCGCTTGGTTCAGCAGCGCCTCGTATCGTCTGTTCATCCCTCGTTCTGCCTCGGCATACTACACCTTCTTGCTCGCTCCAAGTGGGAGTGCTTCGGCCAAACATGCAGCTCACGAATGGCCACTAAGCAGAAGACACAACTCATTTTGCAAGTTGGCAACCTTTCCCGCCGACCCGCGACTTGATCACCTCGAACATCACCCCTTGACACCTCCGCATTCCTCCCAAACCATATCGCTACAGTGTTGCGATTCGTTTCGCATTCCAAACGCACATGACCCGTTCCACGTTTCTCGCCCCCTTTCTCCTTTTTGGTTGCACCACCACGACCATCCCCCCCACCACAACACCCACGTCGATTCCTCCCATCCCGCCTCTCACACCCGCCCGCGTAAACACCCTCATGGGTGAAGTCGCTACCCTGCGCGGTTTGCCCCTCCGTGCCCCCGTTCCCGTGTATTTGCTCGATGAACGCGCCTTCTTATCTGCATTACGCGAACGTATCGGTCAAGCTCCAGACCCACAAGAACAAGCCACCGAAGATGCGTTTGTCCGCGGATTCCATTTCACGCCATCACCGGCCGCCAATAACCGCACCAGCACCACCCTCGAGCTTTTGGAAGAACAAGTCATTGCGTTTTACGATCACGAACGGCGACACATCGTCGTTCAAAACTTGCAACCTCGAACGAAAGAACAAGCCGACAAACAGCTCGGAACATTGGCACACGAAATCGAACATGCCCTCCAGGATCAATCTTTTGCCCGCCCCGGTGCCGCATCGATGTTGGGTTTGGACGAACAGCTTGCTTATCGCGCAGTTTTAGAAGGCGACGCCATGCTCGCCATGATTGCATTTCAAGCCGCCGATCACGGAATTCCATTTTCTCGAGCCATTCGCCGTCTTTCAGACATCGTTCGGACTGTCCCCATTCACCAATTCGTTCAAAGCGAACGAGGCAAAGCCCTGCAAAATGCATTGCCCATCATGCGGGAGCGTCTTCTTTTCCCCTACCATGCAGGCGCCGGATTGGTCGCCGACCTCTATCGAGCTGGCGGTTTGTCCCTCGTGAATACGCTTTTTACGACCAGGCCAAAGTCCACGGAACAAATTCTCCATCCCGAAAAATACCTTGCCGGGGAACTGCCCACTCCCGTCAACCTTCCACCTTTGCCCCAAGGTTATCGCCTCGTCTCGAGCGATACCCTTGGAGAACTTCAAATTCGCGTTTTGCTCGCTGAATGCGTATCCATTGATTTCGCAAACAAAGCCGCCGCTGGCTGGGCCGGCGATCGATATACGCTCGTGACTCTTGTGGACGACCACTTGGGACACAGACGCTGAAGCCGCCGAGCTTGTCCAGACAGTGTCTGGATCTCCAACATGCCTTGGTGGCGAACTCGATGTCGCTGTGAATGGGAAAAACGTAGGAATCACGCGAGGCTTCGCCAAACCCTTGGCCGGTGAAATCGCTCGAGGCTTGACGACACTCGTCATGGAATCCCCGCCCTCCGTTCCAATCGGCCATTTCGCCGTACCGCCCGCAACACCTCCGCCACGACCCGAAAAAGGTGTCCTGCTCGGACAAACCTATTCGAGCCGCTGGCTCGGCGTCGTAGGTGCTTCACCGATGGGCTTTGTCGGGCAAATTGGCCAAGGAGCTGCTGAAATTCGCATCAATGCGCCCGCCTTTGGCACATCCGGCGTTTTGCTTGTCTCGGATAAAATGACCGTACCTCGGTTCGTTGAAGATGTGTTTCGCGAAATTGCCCAGGGGTTTTACGAAGGATCCGGAGGACAACCACTTCTCCCAGTTGGCGGAGGCCCCATATCGCTGCCACTCGGAACGGCGGTGGAGCGACAATGGTCGATCGCGAACACATCGGCTTCGGTGCGAGTCATCCTCGTACCCGTTTGCAATGGAACCGGATCCTACGTATTCGTACAATCCTGGACCGAGCCGTTGGGCAAAGAAATGCTCGACGCGTGGATGTATTCGTTTCGCTGGATGTCAGCGTTTGCCCCACCTATTTGTGAAGTTCTGAACCCGAAATAATTCGGTTGGCGTTACAGATCGTTTATGCAGGCATTAAATTGCGTCGCACATCCACCAGACTGCAGACACGTCAAACATGTCGAAGTTGGCGGATCTCCAAAACAATAATTGTCCCCGCAATCCGTGCTGCACGCGCCATTGCATGCACAATTGTCGAGCGCTTGATACAATGTTGCCGAAGTCGGACACAGCGTTCCTGTGCCCATATCGAGGTACGCTCCGCACGTCACGCATGCCATCGAGCAGTCCGCTGTATCCGTTCCCGCAGCGCATGTATTGGTCCCTTGAGGCTCATCACAGACGCCATCGTTTGTTGTGGCACACCCTCCCGCGCAATCTACAGCATCCGTACCAGGTTCGCAAAACCCTGTTCCTTGAGGCTCGTCACACGTGCCATCATTTTTGTAATCGCACGGGCAATCCACAGTATCTGTACCGGCCAAACACTTGCCTGTGCCGCCTGGTTCATCGCAAATACCGTTGTTGGTCGTTGCGCACGGACCGCCCATGCAATCGAGGACATCCGTACCCGCAGGGCATTTCCCCGTTCCTTGCGGCTCATCGCAGATTCCGTCGTTTGTCGAGGCGCACGCGCCGCCCCCACAATCGGCAGAATCGCTGCCCGCGGGGCATTTACCATTGCCTTTAGGTGCTGGCTCGTCGCAAATCCCGTCATTCTTCGAGGCACACGGTGGCGGCGGATTGATGCAATTTCGAACGTCGGTTTCCTCATTGAAGCAAGCGGAATCGTCATACAATCCATCGGTGCACTCCGCATCGTTTACGACACAAGTCAAATACTCATTGAATTCCGACTTGCACCCGGCGGCCGCTGCTTCACTTGCTTCATTGGACTTATCGTCGTTGCACGAAGCCAATTCCGCCGGCGTACATTTTTCGCAAGCACAGCGACGATCACAATATTTTCCCGTTGGTGAGAGTTGCGTATCCGTACCTCCACATGCGGCAAATGTCATTGCCGAGAAAAATATTGCGAGCGTTGCACCTTGAATCATCTTGCGCATGGCCATGAATCCTCCTAAACGGGAACAAGCGTCGGAATGCCACGGAGCATTCAGTGGCTTCGACGTATCCATCACTTTAATATAGCGGAAGACGAGCAGAAAATCCACAAATACTGGCGCTTCGCACATCCATTTCTCAATGGCCGACTCCCTTGCTGCTTTAGCCGGGAAATCGTTTCAGAAGGCCCAATTCACGTTATGAGCATCGGACGTATCGCGCTGCTCGCGTTGTCGGCCTTATCTGTGTCGCGGCTTCGTCTGGTGACCTCAATCGATAGAAGCTCACCCTTCCCAGCGAATGCGGGAATCTTGGCCATTTGCTTGGAACGTCGAAAATAACGCCTCAATCCTCACGCTTCACCCGCATCGCCAACACACGAACGCTTGCGACCGCGCCCCCCAAGACCAGCGGCACGACCGGCAACAAAACGTGCGTCGGGATCACATGCAATGGATGCGCAAAAGGACACGATATCGAAATGAAAAGCGTTGCCCAGGCAGCAGCCACGACACCAAGACTAGCACCCTTGAGAACAATCGATGTCGTCGCGGAATGCCGTTCCAAGACCATC
>JBGAOI010000242.1:0-9700 GCA_044221885.1 Polyangium sp. (in: bacteria) | reverse complement strand
GCAGCTAAACTTATATAAGCAAAGTTCCTTGCAGAAACCGGGGGATAATAGCCTTCAGTGTAACGATCTAATTCAAGATAAAGATTATTCCAGGCCAAAACTACCGCTTTAGATTTTGAGTCATTTTCACTGCCAAACACAAATACCAAGCCATCCGGCATCGACGCTTCCCACAAGGTTCGTTTCGCCGGCTCACGCTCGACGCCAATCAAGTGTCGCCCACGAACGGCTTCCAAAAACGCGGCTTCGTCTGGACACTCGACGATCGTTTCGTACTTCTGCATGCCCATGGCCGCGCGTTCGTACCAAGGCTCGGTTCCAATGAGAAAAACCTCACGCACGAGAAACGAATGGGCCGTACGAATGATCGCGCCGATGTTGAACGGATTTTTTGCGCGACAAATCGCAACGGAAAACGGATGCCGAAGAGGCGCCAATTCGTCGCGAATTTCGTCGGTTGTCAGGCCAAACGGAGTGACTTTCACGTCAATTCACGCTCAATCGATCTGACCGTATTGCTCGAACGAAGGATAAATCGGGCCTTCCTTGAGCGTGACCGATGACGATCGGTTGTCTTCGTGTTTGATGACAATCGGCAAACCATCTTTGGGAATCGAGTTCATGGCGCTGCGAACCGCGTTCGCCGACATTGTCGTGGCTTGCTTGCCGCCAATCGCAACGATCTCATCGCCCACCTGAACCCCCGCACGCACCGCTGGACTGCCCTCCAAAAGGCGCGTCACGAACACCGTATCCGAACGCAGTTCGTACCACAGCCCGACGCCATACATGGCGTGTGCGGGTTGATACGCGAGCGTCACCTCAGCGCCTCCACCAAGCTCAACGCGAATCTGATCCCCAATGACCATGTCGCCGGTTGGTCGAAAGTCTTTCACGCCAATCGGTTTGTCCCCGATGATGTCGCCATCCCAAAGTTCCACGCGAAACTTGTCGCCAGGTGAAATCTTGTAGTTGCCGCGAACGGCGTCGGGCCACGTGGGAGTGAGCGTCCCTTTTTGCGGCTTCGTACGCATGAGCTCCACATCGTTGATGATGAGCTTCGCGAACGGATTCGGCAGTCGTCCGAGCGATTGTTCCCAGGTTCGACCGTCGCGCATCTGCACCGGAATCGTTGCTCCGGTAAAACGAATCCAGCGCAAGTCTTCAGGCGGAGGCGGATCGAGTTGCATCTCACTCGGCGGAGGTCGAATGGCGGTGCCGAGTTCGGGATAAACGGCGGCGCAGCCAACGACAGCAATGGCAAGAAACGCACGGGCAAAGTGAACAAGATTCATCGTCGACAACTCGAGGTACAAGCGTGCACACACGACGCGAAGTCTGTGCACGAAATTCACGATTCCATCTACCAGAGATCTCTGGTCCTAGGCGCAATCCACGACCATGCGCGCATCATTTCTCGCAGCCCGTCAGGAAGCTCCGCACACTGCGCAAACGAGCACAGCTCGGGCTTGCAGAATCGCATTCATGCCGTCAGAACCAACACAAGACGCCTGGTCCATTTCACGCAACAAGCTCGAACAACGATGTCTCGCAAATCCACGCGTCCCGGCTCGAGCGGGGGGTGAGGTACAACATGGCTCGTCTCGTCGGCTTTATCGGAAACCGTCCCGATCTTGGAACTCGGATTCTGGAACACGAAGCACGACACTTGGTCGTGCCTCGAAAACCCGAAGCAATTCCGGGGTGGGGCGTGGGGTTTTACCAGGGAGGCGAATTTCTTCTCAAGCGTCGACCCATCGATGATCGACCCGCTTTCGATCTGCGCGACATGACGCAAGGTATACGCGCGGACATTCTCGTGGCGCACGTGCGCGTGGGGACGATTGGCGCGGCACGCACGGAAAACACGCATCCGTTTCGGTATCGCCAATGGCTGTTTGCCCAAACCGGTACCATCAACGCATTCTCGAAATTGCGTGGACGATTGACCGATTCACTGCCGCAATTTCTCCACCGCGACGTGCGAGGAGAAACCGACGCCGAGCTCCTGTTTCATTTGTTCTTGTCGTTCCTGCACGACGCCGGACAACTCGATCGCGCAAATGTCCCGGCAAACATCGCGCGCTCGGCTCTGCGTTCGAGTCTCGCCCTGGTGGATCGTCTCTGCGCAGAAGAAGGACATGGTCCGAGTTCTCTGAACTTGCTCGTTGCCAGCTCCGAGTACCTCGTGGGTGTCCATGGTCACGGGCGCATGGTGTTGCGGGAACTGCACGGAGCGCAGGATCTCGAACGAATTTTGGGCGATGGAGGACTTGAACGTATGCGGCTGCCCGACTTCGCGGCATGTCGACTGTCGCTCATCGCTTCGGATTTCGAGAACGATGAATCGCCGCCTGGATGGACGATCGTCCCCGACCGTGCGATCGTGACGCTCACGCGAACGGACGATCCGCACATCGAGATCCTCTGACGTCGCGTTTCGAACCATCGTGAACGCTCGAAACCGTTTGTCTCTACCACGCATCTCCGTCGCCCATCTCGCGTTGGCCATCGCGTTGTGCAACTGCGGTCCGCAGCCCGGACAAACACTCGTGACTGCCTCGAAGTTGCCCGAGGAACGACGACGTCCCGATGGAGTTGCCGTGGATCCATCGAGTGCCCCTCCCGCTCCTCAAGACAGCGCCAGCACCACGACAGGGCTCGTGACGTTGCGAACCCCGGTCGGCATCGACCAAGCTTTTTCAACGATCCAAAAGTTTTTCCAGGCCGTCGTGACCGAAGACGGCGATCAACTCGGCAACCTGCTCACCCGCGACGCACTCATTACAAACCCGTCCCTCGTTCAATCAGGATCACCGAGCTCCCCGTCGGCAGCGCTTTTTTGGGCGCATCGTTTCCGAAAACTCGATTACACGAAGCTCGCGGGTGAGG
This sequence comes from Polyangium sp. (in: bacteria), assembly GCA_044221885.1. GTDB lineage: Bacteria > Myxococcota_A > Polyangia > Polyangiales > Polyangiaceae > Polyangium. Next base: position 6,808 of record JBGAOI010000242.1, on the reverse strand, counting down.
CGATTTATCACGAGAATGACTTGGAAGTGTATCGAGCGGGCGATGAACAAGCGCTCGCTCCGCATCCGTCCGTTCGAACGGACGCACTCAATACAGGCGACGTGGTGATTCGTGTGCCGATTGCCACGGCTCGAATCGGGACGGAGCGGTTTTTGGGAGACGAAATTCTCGTATGGCTCCGACGAACGGGGCATGAATACAAGATTTATCGACTGCTCGAGGATTTCCAGGCGCAGTGAGCGCGACCGGACGAACATATCGTTCGGTCGCTCGAGACCTCACATGCCGGTGAGAATGCGGAAATCGTCTTTGTGGGGCGTAATTTCGAGGCGATTGTCTTCGACTTTTCGTCGCCATTCTTCGCCTTTTACGCCAGGAATGCGATAACTCGCGCTGTACGTGTAATCCACGTAAATGCGGCTCTTGTCTTCGTCGTCGCGCAAAATGCGTCGATAACGAATTTCATAACGAATGGCACGAGCGTCCTGGAAAGAGCCCGAAAGGTACGATTTGAGACCCGCGTAATCGATGTCGTCACGCGGATCCACGTTTCCTCCGGTCGCGTAATAATCTTCGGACGCGAGTTGCATCAGTACGCCAATGTCTTTTTCTTCGACGGCGTGCCGATATTTTTCGCAAAATGCAATGATTTTGCGGTTCTCGTCGGAGTCCTCCACGTCCGTGTTTGGAATGTACGTGGTGGCGCAACCCGACAGGACGGATGCGGCGAGTGCAAAAGCGGCGAGGACGATTCGGTTCGAAGGCATCGCGATTTTAGAACGCCCTAACGAACGGGCGCATTCCTGCGCAAACTTGCCAGACGATCCCCTCCGATCGCAAGCCACGTTCGGTCGATTGTCATTATGTCAATTTCAACCGCTTCAGACGGTCGAGCAGTGCCAAATGGCCAATGGCACCTTCGCCATGTCGAGGCACTTCGTCGATGTCGATTTGGGTCGAATGATCGGCATTTTCAGCATCGATCAGCACGGCAACCGCGCCTTCTGCAAGGTTGCGCCCTGAAAGTCCCGACCATTGCAGCAGATCGCGACCAGCAGGACCCGCATCGTCGACTGCCACAATGACCATGCGATCGGCGTCACCCGCGGAGACGAGCTCAGCGGCCATCAAAAACGCCTCTGTTCCCCCGTCAAACCCAGCGTTGACCCCAAAACTTGGTCCGGTCAAACCGAAGACAATCGCACATTCTCCCGCCACCGCATTGGGTGAAGTCGCCGGAAAAAGCCGCGGATCCACATACATCGCGCCTTTCGTCCGCCTCCGCGAATCAAAACGATCGTTCGTGTCGATCGTCGCGAGACCATGACCCACGACGACACCTGCACCACGAATCGTTGCAACTCCAACGATTTGCCCAAGCTCCGCAACGGCACGCAATCCAAGTTTGCACAACGTGTCCAAACGCGCGAGGCGATCCCTTGGTACACCAATCAATTCGGACAAACTTGCCACGTCTTCCGGCCCAATCTGCGCGACCGCTCGCACGTACACGGGACGCATGGGGTGTTCGGGCCTAGGTCGTGCCTCTCGAGTGAGCACAAGCGCCGCGTTCGCTCCGCCAAACGCCGCCGACAACTTGAGCCCCGCGTCGATCGCTCGCGCCTCTGTTCGTTCAAGAAGCGTCACCGAAGCATCCGGATCGAGCTCACCCTCACCCGCCGCCGCCGGCGCAATGCTTCGCCTGAGTGCATCGGCAACGGCGAGCGATTCGAGCACGCCCGCAGCCCCCAAGGTGTGGCCAATCTGCGCCTTGTACGGGTGCACGACGGGACTCGGCCTATCTTGAAACAGCGTCGTGATCGCCTTCGATTCCATCGCATCGTTAAACGGCGTCGCCGTCCCGTGCGCGCTGACAAGCCCAATTTCAGACGCCGACAAACCACTGTCTTCGATGGCCCGACGACCCGCTCGCGCCAAACCCGACCCCGTGCGATCCGGCGCCGTGATGTGAACAGCATCGGTTGACGCGCCAAACCCAGCCACATAAAACATGGCCGGTACTCCGCGCCGTTCGTCTTCACGAACCATCGCTACGAGCCCGGCTCCTTCACCAAGCGACATACCATCACGACCGATGCGAAACGGTCGCGACGAACTCGCCGTGGTCGCTCGTAACGCCTCGAATCCCATCGCGACAAACACGCTCACCGCGTCATAACCACCCGCGATCACGAGGTCACAAGCCCCGCGATCGAGCCAACGCAAGCCGAGACCCATCGCCAAGGTCGACGCCGCACATGCCGCCACGAGATGTGTCTTGCGACAAACGGCATCGCCCGACAAACCTACGGCGGTCAAGGCATCGTCGAGTGGTGCGAAATACGTCGCCCGTCGAGCCACGTCCGCGGCTTCGTGCGCGTCGACAACGCTCCCGCGGGCATGCATCTCGCGCGCACGAAAAAAACGTTTCAGCACAAAGCATACCTCCGCTCGAGGTTCCGATGGCCAAACCGATGCGATTCGATCGCCATGTTGGACGAACGTCATCGAGGGTTCGAAGGATTTGCTCGAATGCTTCGACCAAGAGAGCCGTGGCGCGATCTTCAAAGTGCCCAACCCGAGGCGTGGGCACGGCACGTGCACAGAATGGGCGTTGCAATCCCGCTGCGCTCAAGTCGTCGTCGCGCTTGATGACGACGCGTGCCCGTTCGCCCACGACGCCCGCGTCGTACGCATGCTCGGCCAAACCCAAGGCCGAAACGGAACCTATCGCAATGACGCTCGCGCTGTTCACGATCCTTGCCTCCCGCCCAGCAACAAAAGAGCGTCGAGGTTGTCTGGATCAACAAACGCACGAGGATTTGGCGCACGCTCGGCGTCTTCCGATTCACACGTCACGGTGACTTGCAAGTTTGTCGAGGCTTGTTTGTACCGGACAACCCCGCATCCAAAACCATCCGCTTCGACTTGTTCTTCGTCGACCTTTCGTTTCCGCGAAGGTTCGTCCGAGCGCACTTCCCACGTCGTTCGACGTGCAGTGACGTGACCCGAAGGAGCGATGTGCAAGTCGACGATGGCCAACCCGTCGCGCAAGACAAACCAGGCTCCGGTGTCGCGAAACACGTGCCACAAAAGCGTGCCGGACGTTGGGCGAAGAAGCCACCATCGCAAGAAGTCCACGGGCAAACCACGCATCTCGGCTCGAGGTGTGTGTGCATCACCGCGTTTCATGAGTTCGATCGCAGGTACGGCAAATCGAAACTGATCGGCATGGAGCCACAAGTCGAGCGAAGTGGTTCCCCCAGGGCCCAAGAGGATCATGCGGAGAGATTCAGGCGGAGCCATGGCCAACGCACCACGAGATTCGAGCGTTCGTCCCGTGATGGGTTCACGCAAAGCGAGCGCGATACGCATCGTTCGGGGACGGCCCGTTTTTGCGTTGATGTCGGCAAGCTGTTTTTTGGCATGACGCCATGATTCGAGTGTCGGGGGCGGTCCTGTGGTCACCACGGTTTCAGGCGCCACACCACAAGCCGAGGTTAGCCCGGACAAAACGGCCCAGACAAACGACGTGGGACCGGACAAACGTCGGTTCGTCACGACCGATCCGCACGCAAGAGCAGCGCGTAGCCTCGTTGCGGTGCACTTCCGATGATGAGGCATTCGTCGAATGTCCCGCGCACGAGAGCGGCAACCGCAGCAGCCATGGCCATGCCTCCAACACCTTCATGTGCGCCGGCGCGAGCATCTACGCTTTGGCGGGCGACATGCGCCCACGCAGTCGACGCGATCATCGGTAGGGGCGTGTGCCCGTGCCCTGTCACCACGGCAGCTCGGTTGGAATCACGAGGCGCCGGAAGATCGGCCAAAACATCCTTGGGTTCGTCACGCCATGAGGTCCAGAAAGACAAACGCGCCAATACCCGTGCTCCTCGCGCTCGAGCATGATCGGCGGATTCGAGGAGCAACGCACTCGCTCCTTCGGTTCGAATGCCGGAGTCGATCCCGGAACACACCGGCGACAAACACCCTTCCACCAGACCGCTCACTTCTTCGACGCTGCCTGCGGCAAGGACCTCACCTTCCCCAATCGCAATCAGATCCGCCGCTGTCGTGACCGCACATTCGGCCGTCGCGCCAAGATCGGCTACGGCAAACACGGGACCACGGAAACCCAAATAGATGGACGCATGTCCAACGGGTGAGGAAGGCACGAGGTTTGGAAAGTCAATCGGGCTGGCGTACTTCACACCTCGTTCGTGAATACGCGCCATGTACGACGTGGATCCGTCGACACTTCCGAATGCGCCGCCCATGATGGCGCCCACATCCAACGCAGTTTGCGGGTCCGACGTATCGATGTGCGCATCACGCAGCAAACGTTGCACGACGGCAGCCGACAAACGCCCTGCGCGGTCGAGGCGTCGTGCGCGCGTTACGTCGAGGTGATCCGCAGCCTGGAAGTTCATCGGACCACGTGTTGGCTCGGGCCCGGGCTCGAAATAAGTATCGCTCTCGGTGGAGCCGAGCATGCCGAGCGGTCCAATCGTTGCTGCACCAACAATCACGACGTCATGGCGTGTCGGCGGCTTGGGGTCGCCAAACGCATCGATTGCGGAGAGAACCAACACCGTATCGGTTCCTCCGAAACCAAACGAATTCGACATCGCGGCCCGCAGGGGTTTTTCGCGTGCTTGGGTGACGTGATCGAGGTCGCATGCCGTATCGACTTCTTCGAGGCCGGCGCTGGGTGGCATCGCGCCCTTGGCCACAGCGAGCGCTGTAATCGCAGCTTCGATGCCCCCCGCTGCCCCGAGCGTGTGCCCGATTTGCCCCTTGATGGACGACACCGCAATCGACTTGGCGGCTGGACCGAAACAAGCGCGAATCGCAGCCGATTCCATGGCGTCATTCAGCGGCGTCGCGGTGCCATGCGCATTGATGTAGTCGATATCGTTCGGCGACAAACCTGCGGATCGCAAGGCGTTTGTCATAACGCGCGCCGCGGTCTTGCCTTCGCTCTCGGGATTCGTGATGTGATGCGCTTCGGCCCCGACAGACCAACCTCGTAGTTCCGCGAGAGGTTTGGCGCCACGCGCGCGTGCCGTTTCTTCAGGTTCCAGTACAACGAACCCAGCCCCTTCCCCTAGGTTCAGTCCTGCACGTCGTTTATCGAACGGACGGCACGGATTGGGATCCACAGCCGACAGAGATCCAAATCCGGCAAAGGTCAGTCGACACAAACCATCCGCTCCGCCAGCGATGACGCAACGACTCACGCCGGCGCGAATCCATGCGGCGCCAAGAATGACCGCGTTTGCCCCACCGGAACACGCGCTGCACAAACTGCGCACGCGACGAAAAGGCCCAATCGCCATGCGCACGTGATCCGCCGTCGAAGAGAGCGGATGCGACTCCATTTGCGGAAGGGGTTTGACCGCGGCGGGTTCTCGAGCGAGCCACGCCAAGAGTTCTTCCGTCTCGTACATGCCGGCGGTCGTACCTCCGACAATCAGATCGATCGGGGTCTGTCCTGGATGAACACCGGCGTGTTCGAGCGCTTCGCGTACGGCGTACACGCTGAGCGCATCGGTACGCGACCAAGAAATCGCTTGCCCGTCAGGAGCAACGTCAGCGGCGGCGATGTTGGCAACTTCCGCCGCAATACGCGACTTGCTGCCCGTCGTATCGAAAAGGGTGACCGGGCCAAACGCACGATCTCCCGCCAGGAGTCGAGTCATCGTGACTTCGGCTCCACGCCCCAGCGGCGAAACAACGCCGACGCCTGTCACCCAAATGCGCATGAAATCCTCAGACGAACTCTGCGTTCGAAGCGACGAACCGAATCAGGTCGACGCTTTCACTTGAACGATGTGCGCAGCAATGGCGTCGACAGAAGCAAAGATGCTTCGAGCTTCGTCACCTTCGGGAATACGCACGCCAAACGCTTCTTCGATGGACATTGCGAGTTGAAGAGCATCGAGCGAATCGAGACCGAGGCCTGCACCAAACAGAGGCGCAGCGTCATCGATGTCCTCGGGCGACTTCCCTTCGAGATTGAGTTCGGTGACGATGAGTTTTTTCAGCTTTTGCCGTACTTCAGCAAGATCCATGGCTATTCGACGGTCCTGGTAGCATGAAACGGGTCGTTCGGAAAACGTTCGTTCCGACTGCGAACACGACACGAAATCCGATCGTCCGCACCACCGAACGCCCAGACGTTCGACAGCACGCAACTTCACGGTATGCTGCCACCTCTACTCACCTGGGGCACGACACACATGTCTGACAAGCCGATCGAAACCTTCGAAGAATTCTGGCCATTTTACGTTCGCGAACACTCGAAGAAAGCCACTCGACTTTTGCACTTCGTAGGCACATCGGCAGGCGGTATTGCCGGTATTGCCGCGATTGCCCTGAAAAAACCAAGCCTCATCCCCATGGGTCTCGCGGTGGGTTATGGCGCAGCGTGGTTTTCGCACTTCTTTATCGAGAACAACCGCCCTGCAAGTTTCAAATACCCGCTCTGGTCCTTCAAGGCCGACTGGATCATGTGGTCCAAGATGATCACCGGCACGATGGACGCTGAAGTCGAACGCGTCATGGCTGAAGCCCAAAAGTCGAACGGGCACAACGGCGCGGGTGCATACAACACTGACTTGCACACAGCAAACGCCGCGACAAACGACTTGAACTGATCGTTTCGACGAACCCGTTTCGCCGTTACGAAGTCGTTTTTCCTTTAGAACTTCCCGCCCACGAGCAAACCGCCACCACCTGGCAAGAACCACGGTGCTGCAGCGGTTTTACGTTCGTCTTTCTTTCCGCCGCTTTTCACGACGACAAG
>JBGAOI010000241.1:0-9715 GCA_044221885.1 Polyangium sp. (in: bacteria) | reverse complement strand
GGAGCGGGCGTTGGCGGCGGCTCGACGGGTGGAATGGGCGGAATGGGCGAAGGTGGCGCTGGAGGTTCGACCAAGCCTCCAACAACCGACCCGGGTGCTTGCGATTGCTCATTGCCTGGAGGTGAGCATTCGACATCCACGCGCGATGTTGGTGGTTCTCTGTTGGCTTTGGTGGGCGCTTGGATCGTACGCCGTCGTCGCAATCGTCGAGCGTCCTGACAAACTAATGCCAAGGTGACGAGCCTGCTCTGAAATGGGTTTGTCACTCATGGAAAAGAAATCGCCCACGGGCAATGACCGTGGGCGATTTTTTTGCAAAACGTAGCGTTGGGCTGTGAGGCTCAGCGCGTTGGTTTTGCGGTGAATCAATCAAGGGGCGGCGCCGGGCGCCATGGCCGAAATGACGAATTGCCCCAGAGAAGCAAGCATACCCAACGCAAACATACCCGAACGAGCCTTATCGACGTTATTCAAGTACAGAATGCCGTGCATGAAACGGGCGACGACCCAGACAATGGAGAGAATCATCGAATGCGTCGCGTTAGCATGCGTCACGTGCGCGACGAGTACCGCCGGGGCATAAACGGCGAGCGCTTCGAATGCATTCTGATGCGCAGCATACGCGCGGGCGCCTTTTCCTTCGAGTTTCGCAACTTGAAGACGCGGGTGCGCATTATCGGCATTGCCAAACTGCTCTTTGCGTGCGCCAACCGACGGTCCGAACCAGATGTACGGCAAGAGTATGGCGACCAATAAGGTCCAAAGCGGGATGGTCATGGAATGGCTTCTCCTCGGCAATATCCATTGAGTGGATGTAAAATCGTGCCTTGCACGGAAAAGATGCTCGCTGAGTCGCGCACCTTTTCCCCCAAAAACGAGCCTAGATCAGATCGAGCCAGAAATGCCAGGGGAATCCTACGGTATAGCGCTTTTATACAACGGTACGTTGCGTCGCCATTTCGATGGGCGTTGGTAGCTGGGATCGTATCAATCACCAATGAACAATTGTTGAGCACACTCTGGAGGCAAGTGTTATCTTCACCCGTGGGAAGGAGTTCCTTAACCATGGCGACGAAACTTCATTGCGGCATTCTCTTCACGTGCGTAATTGCTTCCACGGCAACCCTCGTGGGTTGCGGCGACGACCCGAAAACAACGGGGATGAGTTCAAGTAGCTCGAGCAGTTCCAGCGGTTCGAGCAGTTCCTCCGGCGAAGCTGGTATGGGTGGAATGGGTGGTTCTGCCGGAATGGGTGGAATGGGTGGAATGGGAGGCGCAGGAGGCGCCGGCGGTGGAATGGGCGGGGCAGGAGGTTCGGGTGGAAGTGGCGGCGGGATGATGGCCTTGCCGAATCTCGACACGAATCTGATGTGGCACGGTCAGAATCGGGACAAACTCGATGCGTTCATCGATGAAGTGGGCAAAAACAGTGCCGGTTATGATCCGGCCAAAAAACCCGTCGCCATATTCGATTGGGACAATACGGTCATCAAGAATGACATCGGCGACATCATGTTCTTCTATCAGGTGAAGAACGACAAGATCATGCAACCGCCGAACAAAGACTGGAAAACGACCAGTCGATATCTCACGACTGAAGCGGCGAATGCATTGAGCACGGCGTGCAGTGGACTTGCCGCCGCAGGTATGCCGTTGCCGTTGGGCGCCAATGCCGCATGCGCCGATGAAATCCTCTCCGTGTATATAAACGGCAAAACCAAAGCTAACATGCCAGCATTTGCGGGATGGAATTACCGCACGATGGAGCCCGTCTACGCTTGGGCGGCTCAATTGCAAGCTGGCTATTCGATGGCCGAGCTCAAAGGGTTCGCGGATGCCGCAATTGCTGAAGCATTGGCCGCAGCAGTGGATGCGAAACAAACGATTGGCACGACCAGCGTCAATGCTTGGTTGCGCCTCTATGATCAAATCAAGAATCTCATCGATGTCATGCAAAAAAATGGCCTCGATGTGTGGGTCATCTCGGCTTCGCCTCAAGCCAACGTCGAGGCATTTGCGACGCACGTGAATGTCGCGGCTGATCACGTTGTCGCCATTCGAAACCTCAAAGATGGCAATGGCAAACTGACCTACGACTTCGAGGGTTGTGGCTCGATTCCCGATGGCTCAGGAAATGGTGGCATGAGCCCAATGGGCAATTCGATGATTACGTACATCGATGGCAAACGCTGCTGGATGAACAAGATCATTTACGGCGTCACCGGAGCTGCCGCGGAAATGACCAATGCCGATATGGCCAAACGCCCCGTTTTCGGCGCCGGCGATTCCGATACCGATATCTCCTTCTTGAAGGATGCGACGAAATTGAAACTCGTCATCAATCGCAACAAGAAGGAAATCATGTGCAACGCGTACGATAACTACATGGGCAGGTGGATCGTCAATCCGATGTTCATTCAGCCTCGGGCCCAACAATTGACTCCGTACCTGTGCTCGACCACCGCGTGTGTCGATGCCGCAGGCGTCGCTGGTCCCTGTAAGAACGAGGCAGGTCAGGCCATCATGGATCAAATGGATACGGTGTTCTGAGACAAACGAAGGACGCTGGGGCCTTGTCACAAGGCCCCACGCGCCATTTGGTTTTGGGTGGGAATTACTGATCGAGGCCCAATCGAACGCGGGCGTCGCTGTAGCCGTCGCTGACGGAGAACACGATGAGCTCGCGTGCTTCCGCATTGCGACCAATCCAGGTCAATCGATCCTTGCCTGTTGCTGGCGGCTGATTCGTGTGACCACCAGCCCACGCAATACCCGTCAACGCCACGTTTGGATCGCCAACCGCCAAGAGACCAGCGCGAGCGCCCCAGCCATTGATGGCCGTATTGAGCGTTGAAGCGCGGTTTCCGATGGTGCCGATGACCTCCGCAGCGAGCGTACGCACTTGCGGATCCACCGCCCCGGACATCGCTTTCGCGATCTTGCCCGAAGCTTCCGCGAGTTTGGCCGGGTCAACCCCTTGCGGAGAAAACGCCGAATTGAGCGCCTTGAGATACGCCGCCAAGAGCGGCCACAAATCAATCGGCGCCGTACGCGAGAAGGCCGAAGCGTTTGTCTGGATCACCTTGAGTGCACGGTGAATCAAGAACGTTCGGACTGCCGCGTTTTCCGAGGCAACGAGCGGTTGTCCGAGCACAATCGTCGCCGGATGCGAACTTGCCGGGACGCATACCGGACCGAGCGCCGTCGATTGGTAGATCTTGATGTCGCCAATGCCATACGCACGGGCGAGCGATTTGATCTCGTCGGCCAAGTCCGCTTGAGGTGGCGGAAGTGGCGTGCCACGAACCGAGTTGATGTCGAACGTGACGGCTGCATCGAGCATCGATCCAGTGCGTTGCAACAGATCGCGGAACGCTGGCGTCATGATGTCCGGAGCGATGAGTTCGTCCAGGGACGCATCGCCCGCGGCATCTCCAGCCCCCGTCAAATCGACAGCTCCGCCATCGAGCGCTGCCACACTTGCCCGCGCAATGCGAGCTTGCGCTGGTTTGCCTCGGAGCTCGGCCACCGTTGCTACGGTGCTGAACAAATACGGCTCGAAGCGGCCCGTACCAAGCGCACGTCGAGCATCAGCGACTGCACGTTCGAGTAGAACGTTCGCCGCTTGGCCTTGATCGGTGCGTTGATAAAAGCTCGCCAGGGCATGAAGGGCGTTGTCGTCCTTCGGCCAAGTCTTACGAGCTTGAAGCAATGTTTGCTCGGCCTTCTTCGTGTCGCCCATCGCTTCGTAGATGGACGCCAAACCCGTCGTACGTCGGCACTTCGCTTCGGGATCCTCGACGTTGTTGATGAGGATCGTTTGCTGCTCGAGTGCCTTCGCTGTGTTCCCCGTCTTCTTGTACAGCTCGACGAGTTTTTCCCGTGCTGCCTCGTTGTCCGGGAAGCGCTTGAGCACTTCGTTGTAAGCGAGTTCGGCGCGTTCTGGATTCGGCAACGGGCCGTCGTACAAATCGCCAAGGCGTAGATACAAATCCGATTGGCGTTCCGGTTCCGAGATCAACCGAGCCAAACGAATCCATGCCTGCTCCGCACCTTCCCAATCCTCTTCCTTGGCGCTGACTTCGGCAAACGCTGACAACGCTTCCACGTGATCGGGATATTGCTCGAGAGCTGCTCCAAGCGCGCGTTTCGCTGCGGCTGCGTCGCCAATATCGGCAAGCGCTCGACCGCGCATGATCTCCATGTCGACGCGTTCGGCAGGATCCGTGATCGATTCGAGACGTCGTTCGAGCAATCCTGCGAGTTCTGCGCGCGCGTTTGTCGCTACGTACACGTCCTTCAATCGTTGGAAGACGTCGCGGTAGGACGGGTCTGCGGCGAAGACATGTTCGAATGAAGCGCGAGCTCGATCGGAATCGTTGGCTTTGTCCGCCCAAAGCACAGCCGCCTTGTACAGATTCTGCACACGCTCTTCCGACGTGACCGCGGTTTGCGCCGCTGCTTCGTACGATTCTGCGGCATCGGTTGCATTGCCCAACGCTTCGAGAATGCGTGCTCGTTCGAGGTGCAACACGAGATGACTCGACGCAGCTTCGATGGCTTTGTCGAGCAGTTCGCGAGCCTTCTCGAGATCACCTGTGCGCTGTGCCGATTCCGATGCGCGCAGTGACAACGTCGCAACTTCGGCCGCTCGTTCTGTACGACTGGCGAGTTCGACATCGACAGCAAGCGCGAGGGCTTCGTTGTTTGTCGCGCGTGCATGGGCTGCGGTTTGTCGCAGTGCCCAGATCCCACGAGGCTCGTTCTTGTACGCAATTTCGACAGCTTCCCGCGTCTCGTCCCACGTCTGTAGACGTAGGCGCAAGCGTGCGGACAGTTGCGCATGCGCAATGGCTTCGGGGCCTTCCAACGTCTTCGCTGTGGCGAACACGATCGGTTCGAGCTCTTCGTCGCGACCGGACTGAATGAGCGTGCTTGCGACACGACGCAACGTTGGAACGTGATTGGGCGCGCTCTCCAAGATCGTTCGACGCCAAAGCAATGCATTGCCTGGATCGTTTCGACCAACCTCGTCGAGTTCGGCAAGCCGCTCGTACGTTTCGAGCCGCTCGTTTGCATCTTCTGTCGCGCGGGCTCGTGCAAGAAGCGATTCGATCAGTTCTGCGGTCCCGTGACCACCCAACGCCATGCGGTGCGCACAAAGCGGAGCGAGCAGGTTTTCCCCAGCCGCAATCGCCTCTTTCGCCATGCCTGCGGCATTCGCGAAGTTGCCATCTCGTTCGTATTCGAGGGCCGCATCGAGTGCGAAGCGTGCTGCTTCGGGACCCGTCGACGCTGCCGCTCGTTCCGCACGGAATGCCGCACGATCGGTCGGACGTTCCGGCGACAAACGTTCGAACAACTCACGAAGACCGATGTCGTCCGGACGTGCCTTCAATGCTTGCACGAGCAAGCTCGTGGCATGGGCTGCACCTTCGGGCGTGATGAGGGCTTCGCGCAAGAAGTCACGCGCTTGCTCGATGGGATCATCACAAGCGTCACGGCGAGCGTGCAACCAAGCGATGAGTCCGTCTCGATCACCCGACGAACGGGCGATGCCTTCGCCGACGTGAATCGACAACGGCATGTGCGGATCCATTTCCGCCGCGCCTCGCAGAAGTTTGTCGCGTTCGTCCTCGATCGACGAACCTGGATCGTCAACTTCGAGAAGACGATTGGCAGCTTCGGTCAGGATGAGCGCGGCCCGCGTTCCAGGCTGCATCGATTGCGACAACTCGGAAAGAATGGTCGCTGCGTTTGTCGGGTCCGCATTGGCTGCCGAGGCTCGTGCGGCTGCTTCATGTGCGGCATCCGCTGCCCGCGCACGATCGTAACTTTCGCTGGCGAGCTTCGAGTTGCCTGCGAGCTCCGCGAGGATCGCTGCGGCAAGTGCGCTGTCGCGATCGTTTTCCGCCTGATCTCCACGCCAGCTTGCAACGGCTTTCGCGATCTTTGCTGCTGCTTTGCCCTCGAGATCGAGTTCGAGCGTCAGCGCACGACCTGTACCGCTTTCCGGAACGAATTCCGTAAAGCCGAGGACGGATGCGGCGAGGGTGTCGTTTGACGTGAGGGGTTTGTCGTCGGTTCGAAGTGCGCCGAGGGCACGACCCAACGCCGCGCCAGCTCGTGCCGAAGCAGCGCCAGCCCCGATCAGGTTCGCGGACGAACTCTCGAGGTCACGGGTGACTGCGCTCGATGCAGCAAGCAACGGGATGAGGTCGTCATCACCAGCGGCAGCTTCAACAGCTTCGTTGAAGAGTTCTTGCGAACCTCCCGTGAGTGCCGTGAGGGCCAATCGATCGGCTGCGGAGAACGCGATCGTATCGCTTCCTTCCATTGCCGAACGAGCAGCTTGGGGGTCGCCAAGTTCGATCGCGCGAGCAGCGAGGGCCCGCCGTGCATCAGCATCATGCGTTCCATCGAGAGCACCACGCAGAGCTTCGATGGAGTTTGTCCGAGTATCCTTGCGTGCTGCAGCAAGCATGCTCGCGAGCCATCCCGCGCCACCCTTGAGCGACGTGGCACTTTGCAAACGACCCAGCATGGCCACCGCTTGCGACACATCGCCGCTCTCGAGAGCGGCACGAGCACGCAACAGCGCGTCGTAGGTCGAGACGATGTTTTTCGTGCCTCGTGGAGCGATGCCGCGATGAATCGCGACTTTGGAGAAGGCATCACGAATCGGCGCGAGCTCTTTGGCTTCTGGTGCACGAACCTTCGTGAAGCTCGTCGGATCCGTCATGTCGCCAAGTGCCTCGGTAAAACGCTGCACATAGGGGCGTGGATCCGACGCATCGATGCGTTGCGCAACATCGAGACGCTTCTTGGCACCATCTTCATCTTCGATCCGCAAGCGCGCCACTTCCGAACCGAGCATCGCTGCATGTACACGAGCCGCGTTTGTCGGGAGCACACGCGCTTCGCTGTCGAGGACGTCGAGGGCGCCTTGCCAATCTTGATCGCGCACGAGCAGGCCGCGGAGTTGGTGATGGGCAAGTGCAGAACTCGGGGCGAGTGTGCGCGCTTCCGCCGCGATCGCCCGCGCCGTTTGTTCTTCACCGGCCATCGCATAAAGCTCGCAGACAGCCACCAGTGCACGGGCTCGTGCAGCCTTGTCTTCGATCGCTTCAGCTTCGGCACGCAACCAGGCTGCTCGTTCCGCCCACGCGTCACGTTGCTGTGTACCAACGAGATACGCGGACGCGTCTTGTTCGTCCGGGAACGTCGGTGCTGCTTCGACGGCAGTCCGTTGCGGGCGCGACTCAGGAGCTTCCTCTTCAACGAGGTCTTCCGCTTCGAGAGCTTCTTCTTCTTCGGCAGCGGCTACGGCCGCTGTTTCGCCTTCAGAAACCTCGTCCGGCGCAGGCGTTTGTTGGGACGAACCTTCGTCACTTCGCTCGCCGCGCACAATGTTCAGCACCTCTTCAGGCATGCGGGCCATCAGGGTCGCTTCGTTGTCGTCGTCGTCTTCGAGGACGTTGGCCAAATCAATCTCGTCTTGGTGATCGCTCACGGGCTCTGATCCTTTGCTCCAGATACGCTGCTCACCGGACGCCCATGCCGAGCTTCTTTCGGAGCTCGAGGTAGTTGGGCGAAAGTACGAACGAGAGCAGGCGTCGGGCGCGCTCACTCTCGGGAACGTTCGAACCAAGCTGATCTCGCGGAATTGCGAGCAAATCGCTCAGTACGATCGATACGTCGCCAGCGGCAATCACCGCCATGCGATCAAGGCTGCGTCGTGCAGCAGCGGCCCACACCCGAGCATCTTGTTTGCTCGAGACGATCTTGAGACACGTCTCGCCAATGCTCTTGCGTACTTTGCGCGAGATCTCTTTGTGCACTGCACGCTGGACCTCGTTGTAAACGGCGTAGCCGGGGTTCGCGACCTTGATGTCGACTTCGTTGCATGCAGCGATGACGACCGACGCAAGCGCCGTCTCATCACGTGTTCGCAACGAGATGATGCCGCGACGCAGGGCAAACACCGTGCGCGCAACAGCCGATCGTGCGGCCGCGTCAAACGGTGCAGCAATGGCCGAACCAAGCACGATGGCCGGTACTTCTCCCGCAACACCACTCACGGCGTTCGGATCAGAACCACCCACGTACAACTCGAAGTCACCTTCGAACCCAACCGCGCCCATCCATTCCGCAACCGCTGAACGAAGCGGATGTCCACCACGGGAATCGATGCGCTCTTTCTTGCCCACGTTGAGCGTGCTGAGCGTCGGACCCAAGGCCAACGACACCGTTTCTGCCATCTGCACAAGCAGCTCGGCAATCGGTCCGCCGTCTTCCGGATCCGCAATCTCCGCCATCGCTTTCTCGTCGAGAACGATCTGCGGTCGCGTCGCTACACGCGTATCGAGCTTCTTGAGCTCCGCCGAAATTGTCGCATTGGAACGCCCGAGCGAGACCAAACAACCCAGCGTTGCTTGACGCAATGCCGAGTCGTGTTCGAAGAGCGCAATCTTCGACAGGCGTTCGGCACGATCCGCATCGCAAGGATCTTCAGCGAGTTTCTTTAGAAGAACCGCCTTCGCTCGACCCAAGAGACGCTTCTGCATCGACGCGTCGAAGCTAGTGTTCAGCACCATATCGAGTGCTTCACCATCGTCGTTCGACTCGTCGAGCAGCTTCGTAACCGACGCTTCCGCCTTGAGCGGCTCCTTGAGTTTGTCGCGCCAAATGGCCATCGCCAATCGCGCTGCCTCCATTCGACCCTCGCGCTTCTCACGCTCTTGCATGAGTTGTTCGAGAATCGAAGTGGCTCGCGACCAAGCTCCGGTTCGTGCGGCAACACGTGCCAGACGTTCCCGCACTGGCGGCGTGGACAAACCAGCTTCGTGCAAACCAACGAGCACGTTCAACGCCTTGTCTGCGGCGTTGAGTTTGTTCTCGTAGATGTCGACGGCAGCGATGCCCGACATGAGCCTTTGTTGCGTTGGCGCTTCTTTGATCTTGGACAAACGACCCAAGTAATCCGCAGCTTCCGCAAACTTGCCCATCGTGATCGCGATCTCGCCTGACAACGCGAGTGCACCCACGTGATCCGGTTCGATCATCGTCACGTTTTCGAGTGCGGACAGAGCGCCCTCACGATCGCCCTTCTTGCGAAGCACACGAGCACGCTCCCAGAACAACTTGCTGATCTCGATCTCGTCATCCGCCACATCGAGGCGGCGACTCATGATCTCGAGCAACCGGTCGTCTTCGTTCCGAGCGCGCACACGACGGAAGAGTTTGTCGAACGCAACGCTTCGGCTGGGGTCACGATCGAATGCACGAGCGAACGAGATCTCCGCGTCGTCGTGAGCATCCGTGTGATCCAGAAGAATCACGCCGGCCTTCTCCCAGAACTCGGCGCCGCGGGCATCGTTGCTGCACAAAGAACCAAGCTGCGCCAAGGCCAACGCGGTCGAGACGTGATCACCCAACGCTTCGCTGCCTGCTCGCACACCTTCCCACGACACGATGTCGTCCGGTCGTCGCTCGACGGCGGCACGGAACGTCGCCACGGCTTGCTCCGTGTTACCCGCAGCAAGCTCGGACCAACCCGCAAGGGCCGACGCATCGTTCGAGGCGTCTTCGCCAAGCGCTTCGCCAATGTTTTTCAAGGCAAACGCACGTCGACGTGGATCACATCCCGGCAATGACAAATCCAAGTTGGTCAAACGCGTCGTTGCCGTCGCGCCAGCCAAGAGGTTTTGCGGAG